>NZ_JACONW010000013.1 GCF_014357575.1 Pseudomonas folii
TGCCATGGACAACGGGACCGTTCCAACAGGGATGCTGTTCACCCATTTCTGAAATATTCAAGAATAAGAACGGAGGCCACCATGGCTAACCTCAGCATCAGAAATCTGCAAAAAGGCTTCGATGGTCACCAGATCATCAAAGGTATCGATCTGGACGTGAAAGATCGCGAGTTTGTGGTTTTCGTTGGCCCGTCGGGCTGCGGCAAATCCACCCTGCTGCGCTTGATCGCCGGGCTGGAAGATGTCACGTCCGGCACCATCGAACTGGACGGCCGGGACATTACTCAAGTGACGCCGGCCAAGCGTGACCTGGCCATGGTGTTCCAGACTTACGCCTTGTATCCCCATATGACCGTGGGCAAGAACCTGTCTTTTGCCCTGGATCTGGCCGGTGGCGACAAAGCCGTCATCAAAAAGAAAGTCGATGAGGCCGCTCGCATCCTTGAGCTGGGCCCTTTGCTGGAGCGCAAACCCAAACAGCTGTCCGGCGGTCAACGTCAGCGGGTCGCGATTGGTCGCGCCATTGTGCGTAACCCGAAAATCTTCCTGTTCGACGAGCCCTTGTCGAACCTCGACGCCGCGCTGCGTGTGCAAACCCGTCTTGAGCTATCGCGCCTGCACAAAGAACTGCAAGCAACGATGATTTACGTGACCCACGATCAGGTCGAAGCCATGACCCTGGCGGACAAAGTCGTGGTGCTCAATGGCGGAAAAGTCGAGCAAGTGGGCTCCCCGCTTGAGCTGTATCACCATCCGGCCAATCTGTTTGTCGCGGGTTTTCTCGGCACACCGAAAATGGGCTTTCTCAAAGGCATGATCAGCCGCGTTGATACTAGCGGTTGCGAGGTGACGCTTGATGCGGACGCAGTCATCAACCTGCCGTTCGGCAACGCGCAACAAAGTGTCGGCGATCCAGTCACCCTCGGCATTCGCCCGGAACATCTGAACCTGGCCAAAGAAGGCGACTGCCAGATGCAGGTGATTGCCGACGTCAGTGAGCGGCTCGGCAGCGACACTTATTGTCACGTGCGGACCCGCTCCGGTGAAGCCCTGACCATGCGCATTCGTGGGGATCTGGCCAGCCAGTATGGCGACACGCTCAATCTGCATCTGGATAGCGCCCACTGCCACTTGTTCGACGCCCAAGGCCTGGTGATTGCCCAAGCCCTGCCGGTCGCCGCTTGAGAATTAGGGATCATCGCCATGAAATTGAACAAACAGAATCTGTCTCAGCTTGAGCGCAGCATCGCCCTGCCCGCCTACAGCCCGGAAAGTACCACTCAGGGCATTGCCCACATTGGCGTCGGTGGTTTCCATCGTGCGCACCAGGCGTTTTATACCGACGCATTGATGAACAGCGGCGAGGGTCTGGACTGGAGCATTTGCGGCATCGGCCTGCGCCCGGAAGACCGCGGCGTGCGTGATGCCCTCGCCAGTCAGGATTATCTCTATACGCTTTACGAACTGGGCGATACGCCTGACACCGAAACCCGGATCATCGCGTCCATCAGCGGCATGCTGCTGGCCGAGGACGATATCCAGACCGTCATCGACAAGCTGGCCAGCCCGCAGATTCGCATCGTTTCGCTGACTATCACCGAGGGGGGCTACTGCATTGATGACAGTAACGGCCAGTTCATGACCCACTTGCCGCAGATCCAGCACGATCTGGCCTACCCAGACGCGCCGCGCACCGTTTTCGGATTGCTCTGCGCCGCACTGGCAAAACGTCGCACCGCGGGCACATCGGCTTTTACCGTGATGTCCTGCGATAACCTGCCACACAACGGCGCAGTGGCGCGTAAAGCGCTGCTGGCGTTCGCTGCCCAGGGCAACCCGGATTTGCATGACTGGATTGCCGAACAGGTCAGCTTTCCCAACGCTATGGTCGACCGCATCACGCCAATGACCAGCACTTCCCATCGCCTGAAACTGGCCGACGAAAAAGGCATTGATGATGCCTGGCCGGTGGTCTGCGAGCCCTTTGTGCAATGGGTGCTGGAAGACAAATTTGTCGACGGTCGTCCGGCGTGGGAAAAAGTCGGGGTGCAATTCACCGACGACGTTACTCCTTACGAGGAAATGAAGATCAAGCTGCTCAACGGCAGCCACTTGGCGCTGACCTATTTGGGCGCACTCAAGGGCTATCGTTTCGTTCACGAGACCATGAATGATCCGCTGTTCGTTGCCTATATCCGGGCTTACATGGACCAGGACGTCACACCGCAACTGGCTTCGGTACCAGGCATTGATCTGGAAGGCTACAAGGACACGCTGATCGAGCGCTTCTCCAATCAGGCAATCGCGGATCAACTGGAGCGAGTCTGCTCGGATGGTTCGTCGAAGTTTCCCAAGTTCACGGTCCCCACCATCAATCAGTTGATTCATGATCAGGGTAGCCTGGAGCGCGCCTCGCTAGTGGTGGCCGCCTGGGCGTTGTACCTGCAAGGCACCGAAGGCGAAAACGGCGTGGCCTACAAGATCGTCGATCCTCGTGCGGAGTTCTGCAAGGCACTGGTGGCCGACGACGTTTTGATCGTTCAACGCTTGCTGGACGTCGAAGAGATCTTCGGTACTGCAATTCCACGGTCAGCTGAATTTGTAGCTGCCTTTGAAAAGAACCTGAACAGCCTCAAGCAACTGGGCGTCAGCAAAACTCTGGAAAACCTGTTGGCCAAATCTGCCTGAGGTGCCTATGTTTCTCGGAATTGATTGCGGGACCCAAGGCACCAAGGTGATCGTTCTCGACGCCCACACCGGCCAGGTGCTGGGCCAGGGAGCTGCGCCGCACAGCATGATCAGTGGCCATAACGGTCGTCGCGAGCAGGATGTGCAGCAATGGCTGACCGCCTTCGAGCAAGCGACTGCCGGGGCGCTGCTTGAAGCGGGCATTTCCGGACAGCAGATACTCGGCATTGGCGTCTCGGGCCAGCAGCACGGGCTCGTACTACTGGATGCCGACGGTCAGGTTCTGCGCCCGGCCAAACTGTGGTGCGACACCGAAAGCACGCCGCAAAATGACCTGTTGCTGGAGTATCTGGGCGGCGAAAAAGGCTCGCTGCAGCGTCTTGGCATTGCCATTGCGCCGGGCTACACCGTGTCCAAGCTGCTGTGGACCAAGGAGCAGCACCCCGAACTCTTTGCGCGCATCGACAAGATCCTGCTGCCCCATGATTACCTCAACTACTGGCTGACCGGTCGTTGCGCCAGCGAGTATGGCGATGCATCGGGCACCGGGTATTTCAATGTGCGCACTCGGCAGTGGGATCTGGCGATCCTTGAGCACATTGATCCCAGCGGCAATCTGAGCCGGGCACTGCCTGAATTGCTGGAGGCGCATCAGCCGGTTGGCACGGTCTTGCCGGAGATTGCCCGACGCCTGGACATCAATCCCAACGCTGTGATTTCCAGTGGTGGCGGCGACAACATGATGGGCGCTATCGGCACTGGCAACATTCATCCGGGTGCGATCACCATGAGCCTCGGCTCATCGGGCACCGTTTATGCCTTTGCCGATCAGGCACGCGTGAGTGAGCAGGCTTCAGTAGCGACTTTCTGCTCATCTTCCGGCGGCTGGCTGCCTTTGATCTGCACCATGAATCTGACCAATGCCACGGGCGTGGTGCGGGAGCTACTGGGCCTGGACATCGCCGCCTTTAACCAGGCCGTAAGCCAGGCCCCGATTGGTGCAGAAGGCGTATCGATGCTGCCGTTTCTCAACGGCGAACGCGTACCTGCCCTGCCCCACGCCACCGGCAGTATTCTGGGACTGGACGCCACCAATCTGACCCGGGCCAACCTGTGTCGGGCAGTGGTCGAGGGCACCACGTTCGGCTTGCGCTACGGTCTGGATCTGTTGCGCGCCAGCGGCATCAAAAGCGCTAAGATTCGCCTGATCGGCGGCGGCGCCAAGAGCGCGGTATGGCGGCAGATCGTTGCCGATATCATGGATACGCCGGTGATCTGCACTGAGCAGGCCGAAGCAGCGGCCTTGGGCGCTGCGATCCAGGCTGCATGGTGTCACGCCAATCTACAGGAGGCAGGCGAGACGCTGGATATTCTGTGTGCACGCTGCGTAAGCCTCGATAACAGCAGTGAAACCCGGCCCGTCCCGCAGAACGTCGCCGACTATCAACAGATCTATGAGCGGTATCGCAATCAGTTGCAGGCGCTCTGATTCCAACTTCTGAGCCCGACTGACGCATCTATTTCAGGAGCACCTATGTTTCTCGTTTGTGGCGAAGCACTGTTCGACTTTTTCAGCCAGCCCGACAACGGCGGGCAGCTCAACAAACTGGGCTTTCAGGCGATTGCGGGCGGTTCACCTTTCAACGTTGCGGTAGGCCTTCGCCGCCAGGGCATCGACGCGGGCCTGTTTGCCGGGCTGTCCAGTGACTACCTGGGTAAGCGCCTGCGCGCCGTACTGGATAAAGAAGGCGTAAGACCTGATTACCTGATTGATTTCAATGCGCCGACGACCCTCGCCATGGTGGCAGTCGGTGCTGACGGTTCGCCACACTACAGCTTTCGCGGCGAGGGCTGCGCGGATCGACAGCTGCGCCTTGAGCACTTGCCGGAGCTGGATGAGCAGGTACGCGGGATTCATATCGGCTCGTTCTCACTGGTGGTTCAACCCATCGCCGACACGCTGCTGGCCTTGGTGGCAAGGGAGAGCGGCAAACGGCTGATCACCCTGGACCCCAATGTACGCCTCAACCCGGCACCGGATATCAACCGGTGGCGGGAGCAGATCAGCGCCTTTGCCGAGCACGCTCACATCATCAAGGTCAGCGACGAAGACTTGAACCTGCTCTACCCCGACAAAGACCCACAGGTCGTCGCCCAGAGTTGGTTGAGCAAGCGTTGCCAATTGGTGGTGCTGACTCAGGGTACTGAGGGAGCAACGGTCTTTACTCGTCAGCACGGCAGCTGGTCAGTTGCTGCGCAGAAAGTCGTGACTGCCGACACGGTTGGCGCAGGCGATACCTTCCAGGCCGCGCTGATTACCTTCCTGACCGAACACCAGCTGGATGACCCGCTCAGCTTGCCGACTCTGCGCAAGGAAACCGTGGATGAAATGCTCAGGTTCGCCGTCCAGGCCGCGGCGCTGACCTGCACCAAGGTCGGGCCGGACTTGCCGTATCGGGATCAGTTGGGGTGAAGGCCTACGCCTTTAAAAAGCGAACACCGAACCTTGTGGGAGCGGTGCTTGCCCGCGATAAGGCTGGACGCGTTCTAAAATGAACCGCATACAGCCTTATCGCGAGCAAGCTCTGCTCCCACAGAATATACGCAAATCCGTAGACCAGCCTTAAACCAGCGCCAACCGGGCCGCGAGGATTTTGCTGTTTACGTCAGCGGTCGTCTGTTGCTGCTGCTCTTTCAGAGCGGCCTGAAGCTTGGTGTCGGCGTCCAGCTTCTGCTCAGGGGACATGGACTCATATTCTTCCTTACTGACTCCGGTCAGTTGCTCGCGCATTTTCTCCGCGGGCGTCAGGTTCATATAATCCGAGAACTCCTGCTGAGCCGAGGTGAACTTCGATGCCACTTCAGCCACATCAGCTTCGCTGGTGACCGCTGAATCGCGGGCCGCAATGCTGTTGTCGTTGCCTGCAGAGACAAACGAAGGTGCCGCGTCATTGTCAGTATTTTGCGTAGCCGTCTTCAGGCTGAGGAGCATTTTGGCAAACGCCTCGTCATATGCCTCGTTCTGCTGACTGCCACTGTTCTGCGCGACGGGATCCACGGCCGGGACCGGGCTGGTAGCACCGGTTGGGACGGAGAACGCATCGGTTGCCACATCGTCTTGAGTCTTGCGAGCCACCGCCTGAGAAACCAGGTGATGGAGCGCACTGATACTAGCGGTAATCATGCTTACCTCCTGCTGCCTGTTGTGATGCACAACCTGTACAGCAAGACTGATGCCATTTCACTCGCCGCCCTAAGGCCCACGGATTACAAGGCAGGCAGTTTTATACCTCAACCGAAATGCGGCAATTGGCAGCCAACTGTGGCCGAGGATTGCCGGTCAACTAATTGTCATTCAACAGCAGCTTGTCCTCGGGCAGCGGTACAGCGAAGAAGTAACCCTGGGCCTGACCCGCACCGATCTCCCGTAACAGATCAAGGGTGGCCTGATCTTCAACGCCCTCCGCTACCACGGTCAAATCGAGAGACTCGGCCATCCGTACGATCGCACGCACAATGGCCCGGCTGCGGGAGCTGGTGGTCAGCTCGAGGGTGAACGACTTGTCGATCTTCAAGCCGCTGAAGTGATACTGGTGGACGTAACTGAGGGACGAAAAACCCGCGCCAAAATCATCCAGTACCACTGACATGCCGTGATCAGCGAGCTGCTTCATCGATTGCCGGGCCAACTCCGGCTCGGCAACCAATGCACCTTCGGTAAGCTCCAGACAGATCCGCGAAGGCGCCATTTCGTAATTTGCCAGCAGTGTCAGTACTTCACCGGCAAACTCGGGGCGGGTAATGCTGTAGCTGGAGCAGTTCACATGCACCGTCGGCCAGTGCTCATTGCCCGGCCGCGCTAGAATCTCCACGACACAGCGCAACATGTACAAGTCGAGCCGACCGATCAGACGCAGGCCTTCCAGCGCAGGGAGGAACTGACCGGGAGCCAGAATTTTGCCGTCGGGTTGGCGCCAGCGGATCAAGGCTTCCAAAGCTAACAACTTGCCACTGTTGACATCAATGATCGGCTGGAAATACGGAATCAGCTCATCCTTGCGCTTGAGGGCATTACGCAATGCGCCCTCGCGCTCGACCTGGTCCGACACCTCGCGGCGCAACTCCTGGTTGAACACCGCATAACTGTCGCGACCACCGTTCTTGACCCGATACATGGCCATATCAGCATCGCGCAGCAAATCAGCAGGCATCTCATGAAACTGGCTGTCAGCCCCGACCACGCCAATGCTGCAGGACGAAAAGACCGCGTGACCATCAATGAAGAACGGCAAATCGAAAGCCGCAAGTATTCGCTCGGCAATGCCAATGGCCGTATCCAGCGATGCACCCGTGGCCAAGACAGCAAACTCATCGCCACCCAGACGCGCCAGTAGATCAGACTCGCGCATGCAGCCACGCAAGCGATCAGCTGCCTGCGTCAGCAACTGATCGCCAAAGTGATGACCCAGACTGTCATTAACCAGCTTGAAGCGATCCAGGTCGATGAACATCACCCCCAATTCACGACCGGTAGTGCGAAACTCCAGCCACTCCGCATGCAGGCGCTGCTGCAAATGGCTGCGGTTCGGCAGGCCGGTAAGTGAGTCATGAGAGTTTTCGTGCTGAAGCTTGGCGTTGGCGTAATCCAGCTCCCGGGTGCGGTCCTGAACACGCGCTTCGAGGCGTAGATTCGCAGTGTGCACCGCTTCAGCCGCGCTGCGCCGAGAGAGCGCGGTGTCGATGTGCCTGGAAACGAAGGTCAGCAGTTCCTGATCGCGTAACGAGTAACGTACCAGCGGCGAATAGCTTTGAACGGCAAGCACACCCCGCACATCATTGCCGTCGAACAGCGGAATCCCAAGCCATGACGAGGAACGGGCGCCCTCTCTCACCACATCAATCTCACCGCAGGCTTCAAGCCTCAGGGTTTCATCCTGATCGATCAGGCAAGCACGGCGCTGGCGTATCACATACTCCGTTAGGCCACGCTGGCCCCGCCGCGCAGCGGGACGAATAGCCTGACTTTCGTCGACGTAGTAAGGGAATGTCACTTCTCCCGTGGAAGTGTCAAACAACGCGATGTAAAAGTTCAGGGCAACCAATAACTCGCCCACAATCAAATGCAGGCTGTGGAACAGTTCAGCCATATCACCAGGCTGACTGGACAGTTCGGCTATCTGGAACAGCGCACTTTGCAGGTGCTCGGCACGCTCGCGCTCAGCAACTTCCTGACGCAGCGCGTTATTAAGAGCCGAGAGTTCCTGGGTGCGCAACATGACCGTTCGTTCGAGATCAGCGCGGTGCAGGATACGATCCAGCGCCATGGCCACATGGCGAACCACGACCAGAAACAAGGCTCGATCCTCGGCACTGTAAACCCGGGAAACGTCATACACCTGCATGGCCAGCATGCCAAATACTTCGTCCGAGGCATTCTTCAGTGGTGCCCCCATCCAGAACTCCGGGCGATGGCCTACGCAGTAGAAGCGCTTTTGCAGCTGGGCCCGCTCAATGGCCGCCGCGTCGACAAACAGCGGTTGGGCGCTGTTCAAGACGTAGCCGGTCATCGATAGCCGTGACCGATCCATATATTCAGACGCCTCTGACTCCAGCGCGTCCAGATCAGTGATGTCGACGTAATACGGATAGGTGATTTTATCGGTGTCGGAATCGTAGAGCGCGAGGTAAAGATTCTCCGCATCAATCAGAGAAGCAAGCTGATGGTGCACGCCCTCCAGAAACGCGCCGCGATCTCGGGTCGAACTGGCCAGATAGGTAATTTCATAGAGCACCCTCTGGGTGATCTGGGCCCGCGCCAGGGCGTCGGTCTGAAGACGGTGCCCCAGACGTAGTGCCAATGCGGGCAAGTCTGTGTCGCAGGCTTCGTTTTGCGGCGCGACCAGCCACGCCAGCACGCCCTCGCCTTTACCGGCGGCCCAGCGCTGCAACGCGTATTCGCGACAGAAATCATCGAACCGGTCGTTGGCAACGCTCACGGACCAGCGCATCGGGCTTTCGCCATGCCCCAACAGATGCATAGGGTCGCCGACGGCATACACCGCCCACGGCACATCCCCCATCCGATCCTGGATTGCGGCAAGTACTACGTCGATAGGTTCACCACCTAAGTTCGCTACAGCAGCCGACGCGGCGTCGGCCAGGTATCGACTGGCAGGATCATCACCAACACTTGATTGAGCTCGGTCAGAGGCCAAGGGCGGAACACTCATGAAAGCTCCAAAACCAAAGACAGCAGGCGCTTATATTCGCGGCGTGTGCAAAACCGTGCAAGTGGCATATTCATATCATCTGCAAGAAAGCCGCCAGAATTATCGGCAAGCGAACTTCAGCCTTGAGCGCAACCAGGTTCAAGGTCAGAAAATATTGGGACGAGATAGTGAAATCGTTAATCAGGCAGCCAAAAGACCACCGGATAATTCAGGCAATGGGGCGGGAGGTAATGGAGGTAATACCTAACAGCTGAGCCTGATCCAGTACCGATGCGGGAGGCGCGTCGGCCGTAGGCATGATCAGGCTGTTCTCTGCGTCGCCGAAGTGCAACTGCAGTAAATGTAGAGCTGCGATATGCGCGGGTAGCGACTGTTGATCCAGTTCGAGCAGGTGCTCACGCGCTTGCTCGTTGAATCGATAAGAAATGCAGTGACGATAAGTCATGCGATTTTCAGCCTTTGTCAGTTCAACGCATGACCGTACATTTCGGATTTCTTGATGAATGCGTTCCAGCGACCAAAGGAAAGACTTTGACGCGCAGTGGCAGCGATCCACACAGGCCCCGTGGTCTGGTGGATTCCAACCATTCCCATCATCGCGGCGGTTGCGTCGTTCAGCTCAAACATCAATACGTTTGCTTGCGCGCTGAAATCAATGTGCATAGTCATAAGTTAAGCCTTTTAGCGATGGAGACCCTTGGACAAAGACCCCCTTCCAAGTCATAGGACACTGCGTCCGTTGATATAGCCGTAAGCTTCCGATGGGCGGTCATTAATAAACGTATTCTATTTTACGAGTCGCTGCCCACGCTCATTTGTAGACCATCCTGCCTGCACCTTTTGAGGGCGAAGGATCTGCATTCAGGTATGGCAGACATATGTACCTACACGCTCACGAGGAAGGCCTGCAAACTGGCCTTCATCATGCGCAGCCGCGTTCAACTGGCTGAGGGCTCTATAGCCCTATCAAGGTCAAGCGCGAGGTTGACCCTCAAGTTTTCTGCTGCTCATACCGAAACAAGTAGGCAGGGAGGCCAAAAATGGCACCATTCCTGCTTAAGTCAGTTTAATGAAGGTTTTGTGACATTATGATTACCGTATCAAACATCTTAATCACCTTCGCAATTTTGAAGTAATGCGTCCGCTCCCGATAAGGCGGCGATTACATAAGAGGTGAATACTGATGAAAGAGCGGGCAACCGTGATTTGCAAGCGTGACGGCAGGATTCTGTACGTGCGCAAGCCAAAGTCAAAATGGGCTCTGCCGGGCGGCAAGATTGAAGTCGGCGAGACGCCGGAGCAGGCAGCAGTTCGTGAGCTGAGCGAGGAGACCGGGCTGGAGAATCTCGATCTGGTTTACCTGGATGAGTACGAGAAAGATAACGTCATGCACTATATCTTTATGGCTGTACTCTCATCCTCGGCCCAACCTGCGCCGCAGAACGAGATTGCCGCGTGCAAATGGTCGCATGTCAAAAACGTCAGCGACCTCAATGCCAGCGCGGCTACCAAATCCATCGTCAAATCGTTCGCCAGACAAGCGGTGTAACCACCCCGCTGCTATCTAACGCCCTTGATCCTGCTGAACATCTGCGACGCTTTATCAGGTCGCGACTTTTGGCCATAAGAAACCCCGGCATGTGCCGGGGCTTGATCAAGTGTGTATGGCTCAGGTCCTGACCAGCAGGCCCATCGTAAATCCGTCCACTGAGGCAATCTTGCCGCGCCACAACACGCCCTCTGCGCAAATAGGGCTCTGGTCGCTGGAGTAGGTTTTGCAGTCTTTCAAATGAATGAAGTGAAATGCCGTGGTTTCGTCTGCCGACTCGCCAGGCGTGAAGGACAAGATAATTTTTTTCATGGACTCGTCGACGCCACCGTCAAATTGAGCCAGCGGAGCAGCCATATCCTCAGCAAGCTGCTTGAAGTACGTGTCGTGCGAGATCAACTGACCCGAGACGAGATTGCCGCCAACAGAGAGCGTTATGCCGATTTCTACCGGCGTGGTGACGACAAACTTGACCAGAAACTGCAATAACCAGTCGATTTGCTTGCCTTGATCCTTCAGATGCGCGATCAGCTCATCATATTTCACGTCCTGGGACGTGGCTGTGAGGCTCTGCTCTACTTCCGACATCGACTGCTCCTTGCCTTACAAAATAATGAGCTTTAGCTATAGCCCAGATTTGTGAAAAACGAAACCTGTGGTTTGACCGTTCAAGCCATCACCTCCCGATTAATGTCGACTGCCAGGAAAATCGCCACCTTTATCCTGATTGCTTCACAGCACAAATCTGCACACCGACGTCGCGCGAATTAGTATTAGTCCGTTTGTATGTAGCTTATCGCCACTGTTAAGATGCGGCATGGAATAGCAGTTAGCCTGAATAAAGAAGGATTTATGTCCGCGGTCAAAGAGATTTATCAGCAGTTTCCACATACCTTCAAACATCTTGATTCCACGCTGTTCCTGGTCAAAGCGCCCTCTGATGCCAAGCGTGATGCGCTGCGTCATCTAGTTGAAGGCAGGCGTGCTGCGGGCCTTGAGCGGGTAAGTGCTCCACTGAAAGGTGTAGAAGACGAACTTTTTGCCAAAGCCCAGCCACTCGACAGCCTCAAAGCAAAAATCCGGGTAACCCTGGGACGAGCCAAGCGAAACGGCATGTATGATTGGCCGGTGGAAGAAGTACTCAATACAGCTGAAGCTCATCGTCGCGGCGCACCGATTGCCCCTCTTGCAGGTTTCGGCTACAGCAAATCGCCACTCGGAATCACTCAGGAATATTTTATATTCACTGAGTTGCTCAGCGAGCACATCAATGGCATGACGTGGATTGAGTCGACCCCAGGGGAGATCGAAACATTCATCCAGCTTTCTTTTCGCCTCCTGCGCGTGCTGCATAACAAACAGATTACTCACATGGATTTCTGGGCCAATAATGTGATGGTCAATCTGGCGCCGCAAGATATCCCCATGGCTATAGACCTGGAAAACTGCTTCCCGACAACATCACAATACTTCAGTGAAACCCTGGCATTTCAATTCGGCTTTTTCTACCAGCGAGACATTTATCGCTTTATTACTGAAGCGCGGTACGACCAATTGGTAGCTGAAGAGCTGGAAATGTATAAAGCCATCGACAGCGAAGCTTTTGAAAGTATTTACGGGCTTAGCAAGCACGAGAGAATCGGTCGCAAGGACCGACGCGAGATATTCTGGAAAGGCAAATTCGTCACTGGCTAGCAAAGGCTACGGCACGATAATGTCGAGTCTTGTTTCTCCGCACGACCGTCGCTGGCTCTTCATGAGCCCTGCCCCCCTCTCTCTATACAGCTTCTTCTCCACGGCCATGCATCAAGCACTTGCTTAGAGCCAAGCAATCCGCAAAACCGGCGCTGAAACTCACTCGATCAATTCAACGCGGCAGCCGGAATGCAGAGGAGTCCAAAACCGACCTCTCGATCCGTATGAAGCCAAGCGACAGCACGCGCCCCAAAAATCACGTCGATTGAACCCTTGCAGCGCCATCGTGACTAAACATTAACGACCGAGGGAGTGTATGACGATGGGTAACTCAGAGAGCTGGAACGTAATAGCATCAATCATGAATATGCCCGTTTTATGGATCGTATTCGCGACCATTCTGGTGGTCGTCGAGTTTCTGGTGGTGATGCGAATCGTCAAAAGCGAAGGCAGCCGTGAAAGCAAATGCCTGTGGATTCTGGCACTGGTGTTTGTTCCCGTTCTGGGGCTGATTGCCTGGGTGTTCGCAGGACCCAAGACCAAGACAGCCCGCTCGGAATCTCGCGGTTAAGCAAATCAATACAGGTAAAGGACGCTTGCGGGTTGAGCAAACACCCGTTTAGCAGGTGCGCCTCATCGCCCCCGCACCTTTATCCGATAGACGGATACGTTTACGGCCGTTCTCCCGGCCCGACAGGCCGCTTACTGGCGTAGCGTTTGCTACACAGGTGAGTAGCCGCACTGAAAAGACTTAATGTTGACGCAGCAAACTTTTTACTCAAGCTCAAGGACGCAGCGATGCGCCGGATATAACCAGGAGACGTAACGTGTCAACTCTCAGTGAAATCGCAGCGAACCACGCGAAAGCAATCAGAACACTGGATGCAGAGTCGGCCATGTTGAAGGCACTGTGCGCTCCAGCGTTGCCAACTGACGAGACTGCTACCGATTCAACGCAGCAAATACCGCCACATACCATTGCGGCAATCCACAACAGCATGTCAGGGCATGCGATGGGCGTTTGAGCAGATGGGAGTGATCACATCGAGCTAGCTAAATGTCATGATCAGGCCGACCGTGTTGCATACTGATGCTATGCATCACGGACCAACCCTCATCTGGACCTCACATGACACCCAACGCTGAACGCTATAACCCCTCCACCGAATACGCCGACAAACTGATTTCGCGAATCGGACAAACACCGTCCTGGATCGCAAAGCGCATCGGTGTGACGGATAAGCGCATTCGCTACATCCTTGAAGGCGAAAGAACCGTCAAAGGAGAAACCACTCCGATCCAGATGACGTACACAGAGCAGTTTGCTCTTGAGTGCCTTGCTGAAGAGGCAAGCGCGAAGAAAAAATAGATTCGCCCTGCCGCCAAGGTCCTGACGTGCTCACGCCGTCAGGCAGCCATCAAATACCTACTCCCCCCCCCAACTGAATCACACCTACCCGTCTCAGGTGCCTGACTATATGGACAGCGCCAAAGCTGCGCTACGGCCGCCACAGCCGCGCAGGCCGAAGCTTGCCCTCATGCTAGATTAGGGTCTAACCGACATGAGGTGAACTTTGAAAGGACAGTCTGTGGCGCCTGAGATTGGAGATATCTATAGCGTTTATTCGAGCAAGCTGCGGCAGTATGTCGCCTGCCAAGTGACGGCGCTCAAGGAGAACAGCGAGCGCAAGGGCCAACTGATGGCGGCGGTTCTGGAGCTGGACTGGAGCGGCGACGCCTTGCCGCAGCCGAGCGAACTGGCGGCCATGCGCCCGCTAGTGGCCGATTTCTTTTTCCGGCGTGACAAGCATGAACACGTTTATGTCAGCGCAGAGGTGCCCGCCGCTTACACCCTGGTGGGCAATATCGCGCCGCTGGTGCTTGACGACACCACCACGTATGGCCACTGGAATACCGGCGAAACCTTGTACCGCCAGCAGCAATGGGAGCAAATCGATGCAGCCCGGCGCCAGCGTTTCAAGGCTGCTTCAGGCGACGTCGAGGTGACAATAGGCGGTCATGTGCTGCGCCAGGATACCAATCGCATCGAAGACAACGTCTTGCAGTCAGTCACTGATCTTGCTGAACTCGATCAACTGCCATGCCTGACCAAAATTCACACTGAGCATGGTTCACAGGCCCTGCTCGACTATGTGAATCAGCATCCCTTTATCACTGAACTGCTGTGGCGTTCGCCGCAGGTGACGGAGCTTGATCTGCGCGACAGCCGCCTGAGACGCCTGAGCATTGATGTGACCGGCGTGATTAAGGTGCACCTTAATGACGACTTGATGCATCTGATACTGCGTGGCGAGCCATCGCCACAGTTGCAACTGCACTGCGGCGACGAGGGACGCGCGTTGTATCTGACCTGCAAGGGCGACGTGAAACCCTTCGGCGGCCTCGATCATCTGGGCGGCCTCACGCTCTATGCGGCCAAGGAGATCGACCTGGAGACGGTGGTAGCGCGTTTCCCTGATCTGTGGTTTCTGGATCTGGGAGGCAAGCCGGGCATAGTGTCAAACCTGCCTGCCATCACTGCGCTGGCGCAGTTGCAAATGCTGAGTTTGCACGACCTGTTCGGTTACACGGCAGAGCAATTTCCGGCACCGCAACACCTGCCTCGCCTGTCGACCTTGTGGCTTAGCAGCGTGCCGTTTGACGTGGCGCAGGCCGTCAAGAAGGGATATAAAAAAGCCGCTGCCCTGGGCCTGGACCTTTCGGTGACCCAGCCGCGCAAAAGCCAATGGCTGGCCGAAAACCTGGACAACCCGTTTCGCGACTGGGATGGCCGCGACGAGATGCCTCCCGCCAAGGCAAAAAAAGCGGCCTCCGCCTACACAGCGTTGCTGTCAGCCACGCGCAGCGTCAACGCCAGCATGGCGGCCGATGCCGTACAGGCCGCCTTGTCCACAATGGTCACCGCCTATGTGGCAACCTTCAACCAGATCGACCAGCGCGGCAGCGTCATAGGCACGATCGAGTGCGAAGAGATCCATGCAGCGCTGGTTGGTTGCCTGAACGCACTGGCGGTGCAAATGGGCGAGCACGGTGCGGCGCTGGTCGACATGGATGGCTTGATGGACTTGTTCGACGAGTTGCGCGATTTTTGACTGTCAGCAGGAATAGTCTTGCGGCCATCCTGCCCTTACCTTATTCACTACTCGCCGAAAGCCCGCAAGCGAACGCAACTCGATGCAAAACCCATTGGAACGCTCAGGAGGGGTATGACGAGAAGAAAATCGAGTGCGCCGAAGTGGGAGCCGAATTGGCATTCTAAGTGGGGTTTTTCAAAAATATTTCCAAAACTGCTGAATAGCAGCCAACAAAAAAGGGCCCACCTCTCGGTGGGCCCTTCTGTACCGGCAGCAGGACCGGATTTTGTTTGGTAGGCGCGACTGGACTCGAACCAGCGACCCCCACCATGTCAAGGTGGTGCTCTAACCAACTGAGCTACGCGCCTGCTGTGGGTCGGCATTCTACGGATATTCAAATGTGTGTCAACACCTTTTTTTCGCGCTAACTCCATGAATATGCAAATTTTTTTGCCTTCCCGGTTTTCCTTCTTTGTTTAGTGGCTGGCTGGTGGAGATATTTGATCTCGGGTAGGATCGAGCCATTCGTAAAATATATTAAACGGAGGTTGAAGGATGGCGAACACTCCTTATCCGCAGTCCTATTACGCGGCTTCGGCGAATCCAGTTCCGGAACGCCCGCAGTTGCAGGGAGACGTGGAAACTGACGTTTGTATCATTGGTGCTGGCTATACAGGTCTGTCCAGCGCCCTGTTTCTGCTTGAACATGGCTTCAAGGTGACGGTACTGGAAGCCGCGAAGGTTGGCTTTGGCGCTTCAGGCCGTAATGGCGGGCAGATCGTCAACAGTTATAGCCGCGATATCGATGTCATCGAACGCACTGTCGCCCCCCGACAGGCCCAACTGCTGGGGCAAATGGCGTTTGAAGGCGGAGCGATTATCCGCGAGCGTATCGCCAGATATCAGATCCAGTGCGACCTGAAAGACGGCGGAGTATTTGCCGCCATCACCGACAAGCAAATGGGTCATCTCGAAGCCCAGAAACGTCTGTGGGAACGCTATGGCCATACCCAGCTTGAATTGCTGGACAAGCGTCGTATGGGCGAAGTGGTTGCTTCTGATCAATACATTGGCGGCATGCTCGACATGAGCGGCGGCCATATCCACCCGCTTAATCTGGCATTGGGCGAAGCGGCTGCCGTGGAATCGCTGGGCGGCGTTATCTACGAGCAGTCTGCTGCCGTACGCATCGACCGCGGAGCCAATCCGGTTGTTCATACGGAATCAGGCAGAGTCAAAGCACGCTTTGTGATCGTCGCGGGGAATGCCTATCTGGGCAACCTGGTGCCGGAGCTGGCCGCCAAGTCGATGCCTTGCGGCACGCAGGTCATTACCACCGAGCCGCTGGATGAAGAATTGGCCAAGACGCTGCTGCCTCAAGACTACTGTGTCGAGGACTGCAATTATCTGCTGGACTACTACCGACTGTCTGCAGACAAGCGCCTTATCTTCGGTGGCGGCGTGGTTTACGGAGCGCGGGACCCGGCGAACATCGAGGCGATCATTCGCCCGAAAATGCTCAAGGCGTTCCCTCAACTCAAGGACGTAAAGATCGATTACGCGTGGACGGGCAACTTTCTTCTGACCTTGTCGCGACTGCCACAGGTCGGGCGCCTGGGTGACAACATCTATTACTCTCAAGGCTGCAGCGGCCACGGAGTGACGTACACCCATCTCGCTGGCAAAGTGCTTGCCGAGGCATTACGTGGACAGGCCGAGCGCTTTGATGCCTTTGCCGGGCTGCCGCACTACCCCTTCCCCGGCGGACAATTGCTGCGCACGCCGCTCACCGCGCTGGGTGCCTGGTATTACAGCCTCAGAGACAAATTCGGTATGTGATTGCGAGGGAAGCGCCTGATCAGGCGCTTCCCTGCAGAGTCAGCGCGCTTTGAGCGTCTTCAGCGCCTCACCAGCCGCCTGCTCTTGCCCCGCCTGAGCCAGATCATTGGCTGCCTTCGACCAGCGTTGCTCATCCAGATTGGCGGGCAGTTGGCGCGGGCTTTGAATCAGCACAGCCCAACTGCCAGTCTTTTCCCAGGCCGACGTGAAACTACTGAAACTCATCAGCAAGTGTCGATTCATGCCTGCGTGAAGCAGAACCGTCTGTTTAATGCGGTTGTAACCCACCAGCACCCCGTAACGAGGCTCGGTAAATACTGCGCCTTCAGCGAAACGCACCATCACCGGGTAGCCTGCTGACACCTGAGTCAGCAGCGATTGAAGACCCGAGTCCAGCGGATAGACCAGAAAGCCATACTGTCGAGCGACTTGCTGCATGTTCTGCTCGAGTCTGGCCTCGCCGCCGGGCAACTGCAGCGATTTATCCAGCAATCCTGGAGTTATTTGCACTCGTTGATTAGACAGCATGCTCGCCAGCGCACCAGGGCCGCTTTGGTAGGCATTGCCGCGGAAGAACGGCACATTATTGAGTTCTACGCGATCCGGCAGGCGTTTGATTTCAGGCGTCAGAGCAGAAGCACAACCGCCAAGAGTCAATACAACGGCAACGAGTATTCCAAGACGCTTCAGGCCAGCGACACGGAAAAAGAGAGATACCGGCGACATTTTCACTCACTTCAACAAGCGCCGGACAACCCTCGGCCCAGCTCGGACAAGATAATAGGACGCGCCGGGGTCGGGGTATAGCCTCAATACGCAGCGTATAGCCTTGCATAGATCAAATTAGTCATGAAGTTCGACCACTGGTCAACTAACGGAAACATGCTACGGACTAGACTGTCGATTATCAGGACCGTAGATGAAAAAGCAGGGTCCGTGGAGGACGTATGAGCCTGGAAATGACAATCGTGATGCTGATCTCCGCTTGGCTGGCCGTGGCCACTGCCATGCTGTGGGGTGTGATGCGGATTTCTCGTCGTCATCATCACCGCAGCGCGCCGCCCGCGCCAACAAAGCCGCTGAAGCCGATCAAGAGCCGCCCACACGCACCGGCCCATTGAGTATCCAATGAAAACGGCCGGTATGAAGAGTATTCATACCGGCCGTTTGCTTTTCAGCTTTTAAGCGGCGCCGTCAGCTATCACGCTTTGGATGTCTGAGCAGCCGCCTCCTTCTTGAGCTTGGACCTGCGGGACATCATGTTCAGGATTTCAATAAAGGCAGAGAATGCCATCGCAGCATAGATGTAGCCTTTAGGCACGTGAGCACCGAAGCCCTCTGCGATCAGTGTCATGCCGATCATGATCAGGAAGCCCAGCGCCAGCATCACGACGCTCGGGTTGTCGTTGATGAACTTGGCCAAAGGCTCGGCTGCCACCAACATGACGATTACGGCAGATACCACAGCGATGATCATGATCGGCAAGTGTTCGGTCATGCCGACGGCCGTGATGATGCTGTCGATGGAGAACACCAGGTCGAGAATCAGAATCTGACTGATCGCCGCACCCATGCTGAGGGTAATGGTGGTCTCCAGCTTCTTCTCTTCTTCAGTCTTGATATCGACGCTATGGTGAATCTCGGTCGTGGCTTTCCAGACCAGGAACAGACCACCTGCGATCAGGATCATGTCTTTCCAGGAGAATACCTGCCCCAGAATCTCAATCACCGGCTCGGTCAGTTGTACGATCCACGCGACGGTGCTGAGCAAGCCCAGGCGCAGGAACAATGCCATACCGATACCCAGGCGCCGTGCCTTCAACTGCTGGTGGGCCGGTAGCTTGTTAGTCAGGATAGAGATGAAAATCAGGTTATCGATGCCCAACACGACTTCCATGACAACCAGAGTGGCCAAGGCAATCCATGCAGCGGGGCTTGAAGCGAGTTCTAACAGGTATTCCATGTGTATTGCCCTGATTCAGTCAGTGGTAAAAGTCAGATTTCTTTCTTGCTTTCGTCGTCTTTCTGCTCTGCCTTGGGCTCAGCCATGGACAAGTCCTGCTTGGCATCATCCAGAGCTTTTGTTGCGGCTTTGTGAGTATCGTCGATAGCCTGTTTGGCTGAATCAGTTGCAGTGTTCAGCAGTTGTTTGCTGGAACTTTCAATCTGGTCACAGCCCGCCAACACCAATAACGGTACAGCCAGTAATGCAGCATAGAGAGATTTAATCATCTGGAGCCTCGAAAATTTAACCGGTTTTTAACGCTCCGGCGATAGGCCAGCATTCTAGAGAGATCGAACCATCAGGAAAATTCGTATTTTTAAGCGGTATACTTCGTAAATACCGAACCGAGAAGAGTCAATGCTTAACTATCGACAGCTGCATTATTTCTGGGTGGTCGCCAAAACCGGCAGCATCGTGCGCGCCTGCGACCAGTTAAACCTCACGGCCCAGACTATCAGCGGCCAGATCAGTCTGCTGGAACAGTCTTTGGGCGTTGACCTGTTTCAGCGTGTCGGTCGACAGCTGGAGCTCACCGAAGCGGGTCGCCTCACCCTGCCCTACGCCGAGCAGATGTTTCAACTCGGTAACGAGCTGGAGTCCATTCTGCGAGCACAGCCGGACGAACCGCAGATATTGTTTCGCGTTGGCGTCGCGGACGTGGTGCCCAAGTCCATCGTATACAGGCTGATCGCACCGACCATGGAATTGAGCGAGCCGATGCGTATCACCTGTCGGGAAGACAAACTTGAACGGTTGTTGGCTGACCTGGCGATTCAGCGACTGGACCTGGTGATCTCCGACAGTCCGATGCCTCCTCACCTGGACATCAAAGGCTACAGCCAGAAGCTCGGCGAATGCGGGATTAGTTTTTTTGCCACTGCGGAGCTTTTCGAGCGCTATGGGCAAGACTTCCCCCTCGGCATGCAAGGTGCACCGCTGCTGATTCCAGGGCAGGAAACCGTGGTGCGCAGTCGACTCATGCGCTGGTTTGCGGAGTTGAAGGTTCAGCCGAGAATCGTGGGAGAATTCGACGACAGCGCCCTGATGAAGGCCTTCGGCAAATCCGGCAGCGGGATATTCGTCGCGCCGAGCGTGATTGCTGATGAAGTGCAGGCGCAGTATGGCGTGCAGCTACTCGGCCAGACGGATGCCGTGACCGAGTCGTTTTATGCCATTTCGGTGGAGCGCAAGGTCAAGCACCCCGGCATCGTTGCGATTACCGAGGGCGCCCGACTGAAGCTGTTTACCGATGCAGTTTAGGGACGTAAAGGACTTAAACAGTACCCATGAAATCGCGCTTGCCGATTTCGATGCCATTGTGGCGCAGCAGGTCGTAGGCGGTGGTTACGTGGAAGAAGAACTGCGGCAGGCTGTAGCTCAACAGATAAGTCTGGCCGGTAAAGCGTTTCTCTTTAGGGGTGCCCGGGCGAAGGATGATTTCAATTTCTTCGTTGCCGTCGATTTGCTCGGGCTTGATGCTACCAATGAAGTCCAGAGTCTTGGCCAGTAGCGCCTGGAGCTCAGCGAAGCTGGTTTCAGTGTCGTCATACTTCGGCATTTCGACCTGAGCCAGACGCGCCGATGCACCTTTGGCGAAGTCCACAGCGATCTGCACCTGGCGAGTGAAGTTCAGCATGTCTGGATACAGACGCGCCTGCAGCAGTGCTTCAGGCTGGATGTTTTTCTGCGTGGCGTGCGCTTCGGCTTTAGTCAGGATCTGGCTCAACGCGTTAAGCATCTGCTGGAAAACCGGGACGGAAGCTGAGTACAGGGAAATAGTCATGACAGTTCCTTCAAAGAAAGTGGCTGATTATAGGCATGTGTAGCCAAGCGCGCTGTGGCTCTTTTCAACTGACATCCTTTGGCTGACAGTTGCGCTGGAAATAATTACCCACACGCCCTAGGCTGTCTGCCCGCCATCGCCTACGGAAAGAGCCATGTCCACAGAACAGTCTTCGAACAGTCCTGCCGAACAACCCGATGCGCTGAATCTGAGCAGCACCGAGGTGCGCATTCTAGGCTGCCTCATCGAAAAACAGGCGACCAGCCCGGAAACCTATCCGCTGACCCTCAACGCACTGGTCACTGCTTGCAATCAAAAGACCAGCCGCGACCCCGTGATGAACCTTAACCCCGGTCCGGTCGGGCAAAGCCTGCGCGCACTGGAAGGCCGCGGCCTGGTTCGGCTGGTCATGGGCAGCCGCGCTGATCGCTGGGAACAGCGCGTCGATAAAACGCTTGAGTTGGTCCCTGCGCAGGTGATCCTGGCGGGGCTTCTGTTGCTGCGCGGCCCGCAGACGGTCAACGAACTGCTGACTCGCAGCAACCGGATGCACGATTTCGAGGACAGCGAGCAAGTCGTCCATCAACTGGAGCGGCTGATTGCCAGAGGCCTGGCGATTCTGCTGCCACGCCAGTCAGGACAACGCGAAGACCGTTACATGCATACGCTGGGTAATGCTGAAGATCTGCAGGAAATCCTTGCAGCCCGACAAAGCCAGCCAGAGCGCGCCTCCTCAGCGAGCAACGCCAGCGCCGAGCGTCTGGATGAACTTGAAGCGCGTATTGCAGCACTCGAAGAGCGTCTGGCGAAGCTCGAATAACCCCTGCCCGTCAGCGACTACCCGGGCAGGGCATTGTCTTACCCGGCCCGGGCAAACGCGGCCGCCTGGCGAAACTGCTCGTCATCCGGACGCACGCCGGTGTACAGCACAAATTGCTCCAGCGCCTGAATCGCGGCGACTTCATCACCACTGATGACTCGCTTGTTTCTGGCGCGCGCAGCTTCCACAAGCGGCGTATTGACCGGGTTGGCGACGACGTCGAACACAGTCTCTGCCGCATCGATGGCGTCCAGGCTGAATGCAAGCTCATCGGCCTGGGGACCAATCATGCCCAACGGTGTCACGTTAACCAGTAACGACGGCCGCTCATCACCCAGATCGGCCCGCCAACGCAGGCCGCAGGATTGCGCCAACGCCCGACCGGCTTCTTCGTTGCGGGCAATAATGGTCCCCTCAGTAAATCCCGCGTCGCGCATGGCGAACGCGACAGCCTTGGCCATGCCACCACTGCCGCGCAGGGCGAACGCAGTGCGTGGAACGGCTCGGCTGTCCATCAATTGAGCGACGGCAATGTAGTCCGTGTTGTAGGCTTTCAAGTGGCCTGCGGTATTAACGATAGTGTTGACTGACGCAATAGCGGCCGCCGAAGGATCCATTTCGTCAATCAACGGGATACTTGCTTCCTTGAACGGCATTGAGACAGCGCAGCCGCGAATCCCCAGCGAGCGCATTCCCGAGAGGGCAGCCGGCAGGTCCGAAGGGCTGAAAGCTTTGTAATAGAAGTTCAGACCCAGTTGTTGGTAAAGGTAGTTATGGAAACGAACGCCGAAGTTGCCGGGTCTTGCAGCGAGGGACATGCACAGAACCGTTTCCTTGTCGGGGACAACAGCCATACTTTTCTCCTGAACGGTATTAGTAAAAGCCTCATGGGAAGGCGTAATATCTGCACCGCAACATGGCGCGGTAAAAATCGGCCGACTAGACTATTTGTACAAAAGTACCTTACACAAAATTTACTCAGCGGCTTCGCAGTTTTTCCGCAAAGCGCTGTCTTAAGAGTTATCCCGTGGCAGTGCTTGAGAGTGACGCAGGCTCGCGACAACGGGTTGAAAGTGAGGAACAGTCATGATTCGTCAAATCCCCAAGGTTGCCTTGTTATTAGCTGCTCTGGCCATGGCCGGCCAGGCGAATGCCCATGGCGGCGGCCGTGGCTGGGCAGGCCCGGCAGTTGTGGGTGCAATTGTCGGTGGCGTAGTCGGTGCCGCGGTATCGTCCGGTCGCGACAGGACGGTTTATGTCGAGCAACAGCCGGTCTATGTTCAACAACCCGTGTATGTTCAGGCTCCGCCGCAACCAGTCTATTATCAACCGGCCTATCAGGTTGTAGCGCCACCGCCAGTGCGCGTATACGGTCCACCGCCTGGCTATTACGGCCCACCACCGGTGTATTACGGCCCACCGCGCGGCTATTACGACCGTGGTCGCTGGTAATCATTGATAAGCAGCCCTGCCCTCACCGGCGGGGCTTTTTTTCGCAAGTTGAATGATAACGACTACATTGAGACTCAAGATTGGCGGGTCAAAGACGATAGCCTGCTAACGTCTATTCTCGACCCACGAGCCAAGGTATAACTCTCCAACAACCTTACAGCTCAGTTCGTCATAACAATAAGGAACTCAACATGCCGACACAGAACCCACATCGAACGGTTGGACTCTGTACGTCGAACAAGGTCTATAGCGCCTTGACTGAACTCAAGAGCCTCGAAGGCCATCGTACTGCAAAGTTTATTGCGCTGATGGCGCAGAATCTGGTTGAGAAAGGCGTGCTGTCAGATGAGGAAGTGATCGCCATGCTGGACCAGGTCGTCGACTGATCCCTGTCGGCCTGAGTTGCGCCGGCCTTCTGTTCATCAATGTCCACTATCGAGCGCGTTGATTTCTGCTGAGTCCAGTGACGCCGTAGAGTAGCGCCATAGATTGTTGGAGGCACTTATGAGCACACTCAAAATCATGTCCGTGGTCGGCAGCGCAGTCCCCCAGGCGCTTAGGGCCCAAGGTCTGCTGGCCTGTTGGTATCTGGTCCATAACGGAGAGCCCGTCAGCGGCCCGTTCGAATCATTGAATGCCGCCCAGGCACGTTCTGAGCTGGTCGAAGACCATCCGCTCAACAGCTAGATAGATGTTTAACAGCCCGGCTCAACGCCAGGCTGATACTTACCCGGTTCAAGCTCCCTGAATCGTGCGTTGCTCCGCACACCCCATTGCCCGCATTGGTCCCCTGATGCGGGCTTTTTTACGTAGCTACTTCCAGGCGATATCAGAGACGCTCAGCCATTGCCGCATTGAGCTGGCAACGATGGGTCAGCTTCTGCAGACGCTTCTCCATACTCATGAACACCACCCGATCCGAACGACCACTTTCCAGCTCATCGATAAGGTCACTGGCGACCTGACGCAACTCGTAAGCGATCACCACGCGGTCATCATTGAGGTCATGCTTGTGGGATTCGAACAGACGGTGCAGATAGTTCTCCAGAACATACTTCATCCGGTGCCGGTCAGTGGCACGCAGGTGGTTCAGGCTCAGATTGATTTTGCCCAGCAACTCGCTGAGCTCTCCACACAGATACTGCATGCGTCTGGCGTAACCAATCTGCCCGTCGCGCATGGCCTTGTGTTGCACTGAGGCTTCCTGACTGCGCTGAATGCCAGGAACGGCAACGGCGACCATCATGCCAATGATCAAGCCGGTTGCCTGAACCCAGCCCGCCCAGTCTGCGGGACGCGAGAAGAAACCTGCCCCCATCAAAAGCACGGCTATTGCGCCAGCCACTATCACTAAAACAACGTAATCCTTGCTGATAAACCCTTTGGGCATCACGCGACTCCTTCGGCCTGTGTCGGCAGCTATCGATGGCATGGGATGCTAATCGGTGCGGGCGATGGATACCATGACTATCGTTACCGTGGACGATTTTTCAACCGCCGCGGAAAAACTTAAATCTTACATATATTAGTGAATCGCCCTACAACAGCCATCGACAGTGGTCAGGCCTACTCATAAAATGCCGAGCAGTTTCTCTATCCGTGTGAATACCACACTCCATTCTTAGTGAGCCTCGCTCTTGAAAATTCGTCTTCACATTTTGGGCCTTTTATTTGCACTTACAGGCCCGGCACTTTCCACCAGCGCCTCCGCGAACGACCCCGCCCCACTTAATCGTGATCCTTCTCTACTTCATCTGGCATCCGGCAGCGCGATGCTTGTTGACCTGCAGACCGATAAAGTTCTGTATTCCAGCAATCCTGATGTCATCGTCCCCATTGCCTCTGTGACCAAGCTCATGACGGCGATGGTTGTGCTGGACGCCAAGCAGTCCATGGATGAAGTCATTCCGGTCAATATCTCGCAAACGCCAGAAATGAAAGGCGTGTTCTCCCGAGTCAAACTGGGCAGCGAACTGCCCCGCCGTGAAATGCTGCTCATCACCCTGATGTCTTCCGAGAACCGCGCAGCAGCAAGTCTGGCGCACAGTTATCCGGGCGGCTATGCAGCGTTTATTCTGGCAATGAATGCCAAAGCCAAGGCACTGGGCATGAAACACACGGTGTATGTCGAGCCTACCGGTCTATCGATCTACAACGTTTCTACCGCCCGCGACCTGACCAAACTGTTGCTCGCATCGCGCAAATACCCGGCCCTCAGCGAGCTGAGCACCACCTCGGAAAAAACCGTGACGTTCCGTAAGCCAACCTACAGCCTGGGCTTCAGTAACACTGACCACCTGGTTCGTAAATCCAACTGGGATATCAAGCTGACCAAGACCGGCTTTACCAATCAGGCTGGACACTGTCTGGTGCTGCTGACCAGCATGGCCAATCGTCCTGTTGCGATGGTGATCCTTGATGCATTCGGCAAATACACTCACTTTGCAGATGCAAGCCGCATACGCCAGTGGATGGAGACAGGCAAAAGCAACCCGCCGCCAGCCGTCGCGCTGCAATACAAGAAAGAAAAGAATCTAGTGATGAAGCAACAGGGTTTGCAAGCCACTGAGTGACCTGCAGGGCTCACAGGCAACTAAAAAGGCCGCCAGCTCCTTGAGGAACTGGCGGCCTTTTCGTTGCAGCTAAGTGCTTAGAGGTTGAATTGAGTGACCAGCTTGGTATTCAAGTAAGCCTCAATCGCCTCGGTACCACCTTCGGAGCCGTAGCCGGAATCCTTGATGCCCCCGAATGGAACCTCCGGCAAGCCGATGCCTTGATGGTTGATCGAAAGCATACCGGCTTCAATCTGGGTGCTCAGCGCGTGAGCCGTCTTCATCGACGTGGTAAACGCATACGAAGCCAGACCGAATGGCACACGATTGGATTCGGCAATCGCCTCTTCCACGGTGTCGAACGGCACCACTAGGGCAACGGGGCCAAAGGGCTCTTCGTTCATGATGCGCATCTCACGGGTCAGGCCGCTGAGCACAGTCGGTTCGAAGAAATAGCCAGGACCGTCAATAGCTTTGCCTCCTGCATTCAGCGTCGCCCCCGAAGCCTTGGCATCATCAACCAGGGCAACCAGCGCTGGAATGCGGCGATCGTTGGCGACCGGCCCCATGGTTACCGTTGAATCCAGACCGTTACCGACCTTGATCTCCTTAGTCAGCCCAACGAATTTCTCGAGAAACGCGTCGAATACGCCGCGCTGCACCAGAATACGGGTCGGCGACACGCAGACCTGACCGGCGTTGCGGAATTTGGCAGTTGCCAGCACGCGCGCAGCGAGATCGACATCTGCATCGTCAAAAACCAGTGCAGGGGCATGACCGCCCAACTCCATGGTCGCGCGCTTCATGTGCTGCCCGGCAAGTGCGGCGAGTTGCTTGCCAACCGGAGTCGAGCCGGTGAATGTCACTTTGCGAATGACCGGGTGAGCAAT
The DNA here is from genome assembly GCF_014357575.1 of Pseudomonas folii. Taxonomy (GTDB): domain Bacteria; phylum Pseudomonadota; class Gammaproteobacteria; order Pseudomonadales; family Pseudomonadaceae; genus Aquipseudomonas; species Aquipseudomonas folii. The sequence goes on from NZ_JACONW010000013.1 coordinate 26,599, forward strand.
CAGGTACGAGGAAATTTCCGCGGGGTTACCGTATACCAGGCCAATGACACCGGCTGGGACACCGGCGTCCGCGAAGGCGCGGATCAATTCAGCGGGTGAACCCGGAGTTTCTTCCGGTGCCTTGATAATGATCGAGCAGCCTGCCGCCAGCGCCGACGACAGTTTGCGCACGATCTGGTTGATCGGGAAATTCCACGGCGTAAACGCTGCGACTGGCCCTACAGGCTCTTTGACGACTTTCTGCTCGACGTCTACGCCACGGGACGGAACGATGCGGCCGTAACTGCGACGCCCCTCCTCGGCCAGCCACTCGATCACGTCCGCACCCGACAACACTTCAGTGCGGGCTTCAGCCACCGGCTTACCCTGTTCCTGCGTCATGATCCGGGCAATGGAATCTGCGCGCTCGCGCAGTAAATGCGCTGCTTTTTGCATCGTTTTGTAGCGATCATAGGCCGAGGTTTTGCGCCATACAGCGAAACCGCGCTCGGTAGCCGCCAGCGCGTCATCGAGGTCAGAAATGCTGGCGTGTGCAACAGTGCCCAGTTGCTGGCCGGTAGCGGGATCAATGACTGGCTGGGTGCGACCATCCTGGCCTGCACGCCATTGACCGTCGATGAAGAGCTGTACATCAGGATACATAGCGATTCTCCAGTTGCATTCGCAAGAACAGAAATGTGCTTTTCAAAAGCGCTACGAGTTCAATGGGGGCGCAATGGTGTATATCAAGGCATTTCCACTCATTGCTTTTGCGGGGCAAGCATCCATCAAGCCTTGGTTCGTTGCTGCCACGCAGCAGCCAGCCCGCTCAGGCAGATGACGGCGATGCCCAGTTGCGCAGTCAACGAGGGCGCATGGCCAAACACCAGATAACCCAGCAGCCCCGCGAACACGATCTGGCAGTAGCTGAACGGGGCCAGCATCGCAGGCGCCGCATAACGAAAGGCCTGAGTCAGCAGCAAGTGAGCAACCATTCCGCACGCGCCCAGCGCCAGCATGAACGGTAAATGCTTGAGTTCAGGCGCAGTCCAGAAAAATGGCAGGAGCGCGGTCATGACCAGGCTGTTGAAAAGCCCTGCGAAGAAGTTGCTGGTGGTCGGGCTGTCGTGCGCGCTGACCATGCGGGTAAGCAGCTGATAGGAGGCAAATAACGTGGCAGACCCCAGCGGTAGCAAGCTGGCTGGAGTAAACAGCTCTCCGCCGGGATGCACAATGATCAGCACGCCGGCGAAGCCTACAAGCACCGCGGCCCATTGCTTGCGCGTGACATGCTCCCCTAATAGCGGCACCGATAAGGCGGTAATCAACAGGGGAGCAAGAAAGTTGACGGCGGTTGCTTCAGCCAACGGGATGTACATCAATCCGGTGGTGAACAACAAACTGGTCCCCAGCAGACACAGCGCGCGCATTATCTGCAGCTTCAGGCGTTTGGTGCGCAACACGCGCAGCCCTGCCGAAGGCATGAAAATACCGGCCATCAATAGCGTATGCACCACATAACGAACCCAGACGACCATGAAGATCGGGTAAAACCCGGACAGGTATTTGGAAATGGTGTCGTGACTTGAAAAAAGGAAAGTCGCCAGAACAATGAGCGCGATGCCCTTGAGTGGCTGATTGACGCCGGATAATGGCGTGCTGACGGTACTCATCTAGTTTCCTTGGCATGGCAGAAAACAGTCGCCTATTCAGATGCCGAACGCCAGCGCATCCGATCTCCCTGAATAGCGTATGGAGGAAAGAATATAGAAGCTGCCCCGGTTATCCAAACAATGCCGAGGCTAATGACGAAATTAAATGACTGGTCAGTCCAGTCGGGACACTCAGGTCCAGATTCGCAACAGAGCGCCCTTCGCCCCGGAAAGAGGATCGCTTATCGGCAAAGGGACTTCGGAAATACGCTGCCGGGAAGCAATCAACGCCGCATGATCGGCACGCTGGATGTCGTACTGGCTCCGATTGGATGGATAGGCGCCCACGACCAGAAAGTCATCACTTTGCTCCAGACAACAGTGACCGGTGCCAGCAGGCAACACCAGGACATCTCCTGACGCTACCGTGACCTCCTGCCCGTATTCGCCACCAAGCTTGACCCTCGCCGCTCCACTGGCAACGCCGAGCACTTCATGGGCAGTGGAATGATAATGGTGATAATCAAAAATCACATCACGCCATAGCGCTGGCCAATGATTACCGGTGAAGAGTCGCTCGAACTCCGCCGCCATGTCCTCGCTTTCAAACGATATTCCCCGGTACACCAACACAGGTAGTCGACTGTTAGGGACTTCCCGGTCTCCTTCGAAAAACAATTGCTCGGGTGCACGTGAAACCATGATGGCGGCTCCTTGCCTGATGGACTAATCCATGTCGACTCCTGCTGATCGCCGATATTGCCAGCGTCAGACAGGCGGACATGCTTGAGACGTAACCAGCGGCACCGTAAAGCTGAACTCACTGCCATGGCCCAGCTCACTGCGAACCCAAAGATCGCCGCCATGGGCTTTCACGATGCCCATCGAGATGTACAGCCCCAAGCCGGTACCACTGGGATTGCCTTGCCTGATTCGCCAATAGCGCTCAAAGACATGAGGCAGATGCTCAGGTGCAATCCCCGCCCCCGTATCAGTGACACTGAACCTGACGTAGCTACCCTCTTTCACAGCCTTGACCCCGACGCTGCCTTCCCTTGGAGTGAACTTGATGGCATTGCCGACCAGATTGGACAACACCTGGAATAATCGCTCCGGGTCGGCTGAAATCTGCAGGTCCGGCTCGGAGACAAAGCTCAACTCGACAAATTTGTTCAGTGCCAATGGCGCAAGAAGAGAATAGCCCTCTTCAAAGATCTGGCTGACATCCATGCGCTGCGATGTGATGGAGTAACGACCTGCTTCGATCTTCGACGTATCCAGCAAGTCCTCCAACAGATTAGTCATCCGCGTCGTCGCCCGCTGCATGGTGTCGATGGCGGAGTTGACACGTTTGGATGATGGGCCACTATCGGCGCCTATCAATCGCTGCATCATGCCGCACTGCATGACTATGACCGTCATTGGGCTGCGCAGGTCGTGGGAGACCACCGCTACCAGATCATCGCGCGCACGAACCGCGTCCTGCTCTCGTGACACCTGACGAGCAAGATCCGCTTCCAGCGCTGAGCGCCGCAAATCGGCTGCGGCAAACAGGTCGCCTGCGCTCCAGCGATGCGCCTTGCCATCAACCTGTTCTTTCCAGATCTCGAAAGACTTGCGCGGCTGGAGTCGGCTACCCGCTTCGGTTTCCGAAAGCTCCATAGGCTTGCTGGGATCACCACTCCAATTGACACTCTCCTTGACCTCTGGACGAAACCACAGCACAGCATTGTCCACTGGTTTAGGTAGGGTGAAACTCAGCAGCCCACTGGCGACGTCCTGATATTCATGTGCATCGGGAAAGTCTGCACTCAGGCTGGACGACTCGTAGATGCCGACAGGCTGCTGTTTAACCCAGGCATACAGCGTCTGGATCTGCTCATCGCTCGGACAGGCACCCCACGTATGCAAGCGATCCTCTACCAATACCGCAATGCCCGATGCCCCGGTCAGCACCATCAACTGCTCAGGACTTTGCGCCAACGCTTCCAACACGTCCTGCTGCGTTGCCAAGCGCATCGCCTGCACAAGCTCGGTGAGCATCACCTCTTTCTTCTGCCGCTGCCGGGCGACCTCCGCTTCCTCAAGCGCGCTGATCTGCATCGACAACACCTGACCAATGGTCTGGCAAGCCGCGCGCAAGCCGTGCGGCACCAGCAGGGGCGTGCGATTCCCACAACTGATCAAGCCCCACAGGCGATCGTCCTTGAGCAGCGAAATACTCATTGAAGACAGCACGCCCATGTTCTTCATGTATTGGCAATGAATCGGCGAAACACTGCGCAGCAACGAATGCGTCATATCCAGTGGCAGTAGCGTGTCCGGGCGCAGCAAGGGGACCAGCGGCACGGGCATGTAGCGAGCGTCGGGGATGATCCGCAGCCAGTTGAGACGGTATAACTCCCGTGCCTGGCTCGGAATGTCGGACGCCGGGAAAAACAGGCCGTTGTAAGTGTCCATTCCCGGGCTGGAGGCCTCGGCAATCACCTGACCGTGTCCCTCTTCCTCAAAACGATAAATCAGCACCCGGTCATAGCCCGTCAACGCCTGAATCTCGCGGACACTTATTTCGTAGAGCTCTGCGAGGGATTTTGCGCCTTGCAGACGACGCAAGGTCCTGCCCAGGCCGCGATCCAGATGCTGCATGCTGGCCGAATTGAGTTCGCCGGGATTTTCGATCTCCAGCATCAGCATTCCATCGTGACGATGCACGGTACAGTCCACCCACTTTCCGTCATAAGCCAACGTGAGTGGATTGACCTCATCCAGTGAGCTGGCAGCCAATGCATTGCGTACCTCCTGCGCCTGCTCAGTGCCCAATACGACGTCCAGATCCTGACCGACCAGCTCTGATGCGACACGGCCGAAAAGCACATCAGCATTGGCACTGAGTTGCTGCACAATCCAGGTACTCTCGTTGACAGCCACCAACACACCGTGAGGCTGAATAGCGCCCGGAATCTGGATAGGCTCATGATCACAGTTGGCCAGCAACCGATCAAAGACATCACCGTCGTCAACAATCATCACAAAATCTCCGCTCGCCTCACACGCAAGCAATATGAACAAAGGTAGCAAATACGGCGCTATCGGCCTGCCTGGTCGTAATCTGAACGTTGTGTAGAGGTTAACGCTTTGCTCTTAATGATCACTGATCATCAAGCGGGCCCGATGCGCCCTGCCCACCTGCACATGTCATTGGATACAGCGTTTAATTTTCAACGAATGTTTTGCCAATGGCGTGTAATTGCTGCAATACAGATCACAGTAAAATTTTTGCGAGGTCTCAACGATATACCCGCAAACCTGTGTGCTGGAGAGGAACACTTGACTGGACTGACCTTACGCTGCACCTGAAAAGCCGCGAAATGCCCGCATATGAGGGTGTTGACTGCCGTATGGAGAGATTTTCTTCGAACAAGAATCAGTGCTCGTAACCATGGCACACGAACGAGTTCAACGCACCGTTATATTTTTTAGTGCCGGCAAGCACGCTCGCTCAATCAAAACGCCGGACATTTTACAGCATCGAATTGACGCAGCGAATCATCCCAAGCGAATCTTTTTGATGCGCCAATTAACGGGCTCGATTTTCACTCACGATGAGCGCATCAGTCCGTGATGCATAATCAACCTGATGCGCTCACTGCAAAGCTGTCAAAAAATATAGTCAGTGGTAAGGAAGCTGGACTCGCGATTGCGGATGATGTCGCTGATCAGCGCTTTGTTAGCGTCCTGAAATCTAGTCGCAACCAGGGTACGGATCGAGAAAACCCTGAGTGCATCGTGAACCGACAATGTACCTTCCGCGGAATTCTTGCGACCGTTGAAAGGAAACTGATCCGGTCCACGCTGGCACTGTGCGTTGATATTAATGCGCCCCACCTGATTGGCGAAAGCATCTACCAACCGCCCAACCTGTGCCGAGTCATTACCAAAGAGGCTCAGTTGCTGACCGAAATCAGAGTCCAGTACGTAATCGATGACCGACTCAATATCCCGATACGGTACAACAGGCACAACCGGACCAAACTGTTCTTCGTGGTAAACCCGCATTGCCGACGTCACTGGATACAGCACGGCCGGATAGAAAAATGTTTCATCAACCTGCCCGCCCCCCTCATTGACTACCCGCGCACCCTTGGTTACAGCGTCGTCCACCAATCCTTTCAGGTAGTCAGTTTTGCCGGGCTCAGGCAATGGAGTCAGCGATACACCTGGTTCCCACGGCATGCCTGCTTTCAACTGAGCAAGTTTCTGCTGGAATTTCTCCAGAAAGTCATCGACTACGCTCTCATGCACAAACAGAATCTTGAGCGCCGTGCAGCGCTGACCGTTGAAAGAAAGCGATCCGGTTATCGACTCATTTACAGCGTTATCCAGATCAACATCTGGCAGCACGATGCCCGGATTCTTTGCATCCAGCCCCAACACAGCGCGTAAGCGGTGTGGCTTGGGGTGCAGTTTCTTGAGGTCACTGGCCGCTTTGTTGGTCCCGATGAACGCAAACACATCTATCTTGCCACTGGCCATCAGCGCACTGACCGTTTCTCTACCGCTGCCGTAGATCACATTGATGACGCCCGCCGGAAAACTGTCCCGGAACGCTTCCAGCAATGGCCGAATCAGCAACACACCAAACTTGGCCGGTTTGAAGACCACGGTATTACCCATAATCAGAGCCGGAATGAGCGTGGTGAAGGTTTCATTCAGCGGATAATTGTAAGGCCCCATGCACAGTGTTACGCCTAAAGGAACACGGCGAATCTGACCAAGTGTGTCCTGCTCCAGCTCAAAACGACTGGAGCGACGATCCAGCTCCTTAAGAGCATTGATGGTGTCAACGATGTAGTCGCAAGTACGGTCGAACTCCTTCTCGGAATCCTTGAGGTTCTTGCCAATCTCCCACATCAGCAGCTTGACCACCGCTTCACGCTGCTCGCGCATCCGCTTGAGAAATGCCTCGACGTGTCGGATGCGCTCGACCACCCGCATCGTCGGCCAAGCGCCCTGCCCTCGGTCATAAGCCTGAACCGCCGCCTCCAGCGCAGTCATCGCAGTGGCCGAGTCAAGCAACGGCGTACTGCCCAGAATCACCGACTGGATACCATCGACAGCACTGAGACACACCGGACTGCGCACCGGTGCCAGCGGCCCTTGCCACAGCTGCAATGTACCGTTGACCAGGTACTCCCGCTGCTCGATGGCCTTGTCCGGACGATACTGCTCGGGGATTTGCTCAAGGGTGGGAAATAATGTTTCAAGACGATTGCTGGCAGTCACTTCTTTCACCTCTCTGAAGATCAGTCACAAGGAGCATGCCAACTACACTACGCCAAAGTCCCCCGCATTTGGAAACCAGACCCGCCAACCTGCTGAATAGTAAAAATATTTTTGGCCCACGCTTGACTAATCCAATTGAAACAGTAACATAGCGCTCATTCCGCGATAGCTCAGTTGGTAGAGCAAGTGACTGTTAATCACTGGGTCCCTGGTTCGAGTCCAGGTCGTGGAGCCATATAGATACAAGCGATTGGGCGGTTTTTGTAAGGCTTCTTAGTTAAAATGGCTTCGGTCATTGAGAGCTGAAACCTGGCATAACCGCCCTTTTTCTTGCCTGCAGAACTCTGAACAGCATTAACGATTCAGAGGCGAGCACAACGAAAATCTTTACCCCCTTCCAACCAAAGCTGACCTGGCAAGACTACGGCAGACGCAAATCCGGGCGCGCTCTTCGTTGACGCTGACATACCCACTCCTCCTTGCTGAAACGGCCTTTACATGAATGCAGCCCGATGCAATTCAAAGGTAGGCCTGTTTAAAGCATGTATTTTTTGATTCAACCTTTGACGGCCTGGGTGGATCAATTCTGCTGACGCTAATTCTGCGGATATTGGAGGGCTTGGAAACCCGAATAGAGGGCGTTAACCTGACGATCCTGTGGATTCAATCCTGAGTGGTCAAATTCTCCTGATTTCTTGCCGCGCTCAAACCTGTGCCTGATGCGACGATGAATAAGTTTTCTCTAATTAGTTGTGCGCTTCTGCTTACTGGCTGCGTTGGTCACTACCAGCAACCGGCGCTGACAGCGCCTCACGCCACCCTTGATGCCAAGTGGGGCAACAACAACCTGATGTCCGGTGGCTTCCAGGCATACTGGGCTTATCACGACGCCCATTGCCTGGACACAAAAGATACCGGCGTGCTGGGCCGTGTTTCACAGTCAGAGAGCGAAAAGAATCAATTTTTGGTAGAGCCTGACAGACGTATATACCTCACCGCTCTTAGTACCGGAACCAAGCAGCGCGAGACCACCGACCCGTCGGCGATTCAAAGGAGTTGCATGAACATCAGTAGCTTCATCCCTGAAGCTGGAGCGACCTATCAGATTACCCACTCAGCGCCCAAGTCTGGTTGCTATTTGGAGGTGCTAGACATTAAGACCGGAAAGGCGCCTGCTTCGCTCGTCTTAGAGCCTATTACCAAGGAGTGCGGGCTGTAAGGGATCGAGTAGCCTGCCGCCACTTTCGCGGTCGGGCCAAGCAGTGACAACTCATCGGATTAATACGGGAACTTAAGTCAATATCATCAAGTTTTCTGTAAGCGGATGGCGAACACCTATCGAACTCCGGCATTAAGGGCGGCGGTGTCCGAGAGTTTTTAAGCGGGAGCAAGCATCCTTATCACCAGGATGTCCATGCGCCAATGAAGCTCTTACTTAGATTAAGCGGGCACAATGTGCTCTTGCAAAGTCCGGTAAACCAACATCTCTCATTCTTCAAAAATCCCTTTCACCAACGCGAGCCCTAGCGTCTCGCGCCTCGCCTCAATCTCCTGATCAACCCCCCGCTTACCACTCACCAACCGCACAGCTTTCAACTCTGGCAACGGCTGATCAAGCAAAGCCAGCAAATCCAACTCCGGCGTTTTATAAATCGACAACTTGCCCACCGGCACTTCACCCAACCCGTCAATCCGCCCAAGCGACTTGAGATTAGCCAAACGCAACCCCCGTAACCTGCTACACGACCCCAAAACCAGCTCACCCAAGTGCGGCTGATCCTCAATCTCCAACACCTCAAGACTGGGAAAGCGTCCAAGCTCCAGCGCTTGCAACCCGCGCACCCGGAGCAGGCTCAAGTGCGTAACGCTGTCACTGAACAACTCCGGCATCGCCTCACGGCTGCCAAAACCGATTGAAAGAGTCTCCAAACCGGATAACCTCGAGATCACCTCAAACGTGGTAGTGGCCGGCTGTCGGTACAGGCTGAGTTCGGTCAGCCCAGTAAGCGCTTCCAGCGGCTTCAGCCCCTGGGTTTTTGCATTCAGGTGGAGCACCCGCAGGTGGGGCAGGCGGCTGACCGAAGCGAGGTCCAGCTTTGGCCCCACTTCCTGGAAAACCCGCAGCATGGTCAGGTTTTGCAGGTTGCTCAAGGCCAATATCGGGTTCAGGTCAAGCTTGTCCACGCCAAGCGCCAGACTGCCCAGGTACGCAAGGCTTGCCAGCGTCTCAAGCCGTTCGGCGTGATAGAGGCAATCGAGGGTCAAGGTCTGCACGTTAGGCAGGGCTTCGAGTGTGCGACCGTCGAAGGGCTGGTCGGCGGCGTAGTGCCCGTAGAAGCGCACGTCGAGGCGATGGCCGTGTTGTGCGCACAAGGCATCCAGCGCTGCCAATATCGGTGCCGGGTATTGCTCGGGCGCCAAGAACTGCACCACGACGTGTTCGTCACTGTTGCCGAGCAGTTCGGCCACGGTGGTTTGCAGGTCGTGCAACGAAGGTGAGTGGATACGTTGGGGCAACATGGCGCAGCCTTGTGAGCAGAGAGTGAGGGTCGATGTTAGGTCACAACGTCGGTTTCGGCCATTCTGGAGCGGCTCGAATCCCCCCGTCGCGCGCCGTACTGGAGCACCTCGCCGGGTATCCATGTGGAGGCTGACCTGGCCGGCACGAGTCATCTATCAGTCTAAGCGCAGATACAGGTTCACAATTTGCCATGAACGCGCACGCTGTGCTTCACGACACCCCAGATCACCAGCTCGTCGCATTCCATCACGTGGCGTGGTGGGTATTTGCTGTTTTCCGAGGTAAGCATGCATGTGCTCTCACGCATATGCAGCCGCTTGCAGAGGGGTTCAGCATTGAGCGCTGCGATGACGATGTCGCCATGTTCCGCGTAAAGACTGCGATCTACGATCAGAAGATCCCCGGAGAAAATCCCCACCCCCTGCATGCTGTCCTCCTCAATTTTCACCATGTACAGATCGGGTGTCGGGACGTCGAACAATTCATCCAGTGAGATGTGCTTTTCGATGTGATCGGCAGCCAGCGACGGCAAGCCTGCAGATGCCTGAAAGGAATAAAGCGGGAGCTTTTCGCCCCCGGCCGATATGGGACCAAGGATGGTAATACTCATTAGGCTGACCTTGCGAAGAATGACTGTACATGCATACAGTTAACGATCTCGACGACGTGCAGTCAATCTCATGCGCAGCAAATTGCGACGGGTGACACCATAATGCGCGAGCCACATGCGTGGCAGCGCCCCGAATTCGGACGGTTATCAGGTCCGATGGCGGTTGAAGATTACGAAGCCTTGATGATGTGGAACTGCACTCCTCGACTGTGCTCATAAATGCGCCGCCCATGGTTGGCTAGCTAGGGGTCATGGAGCACTTGCGGTACAAGGGGATTGCCAGACAGGGCTGGCAAGGTACAAACAGAGTCGGTATTTGTTGATGTCAGGGTGTTTATGAACGCTAAAAAAACAGTGAATAAAGGTGATTATTTCGTCATCCCTATGAGCGATGGCCGGGGTGCGGTGTGTCAAGCTATATGGATGGGTATCGAGAGTGAAGAAGGCAAATTCAAGAATGTATTTGCATTCTGTGTGGTCTCAGTAGGCACAGACCAACGCCTTCCTGATGAAAACAAGTACCTGGTGTTTGAAGAGCACTGCGGGCCCTTTACAGTGATTTTTACAGCCGTCGGAAAATGTTTGTCCGGCGAGTGGCCATGGCTCGGTAGCGGTGTGCTGGATGAGCCAGACCTGGTGGATTTTGAATTCAATATGGCAGGTAATTTATACCGCTCAGGTTACCCTGTTCGGATGCTGCCGATTGACGAGTACCGCAATCACCTTGACATGGGTATCTCAGGGTATGCGCTGGTAGAGCGCTACCTGATGCAGCATTAGCGTGGGTAATGAAAGAAACGGACTCGCCAATACCTGACTAGTTTTCATTTTCGCGCCGTGACATCAAGGATACCTCCTCATGCAATATACGTTTTCCGAAGTCCTTAATGACGTGATTGACTACTTCCTGCTGAGTGACTTGCAACTCCTCAAACGTTTCAAGCACGAGCATCAACTTCCCGATGACCTGGCTAGCGAGTTTACTTCCAATGAAAGTGGCGACAAGGCCGTTCTTGAAGGTGTCCTCATCCCCCTCATCGGAGTGGAAAACCACCCTTACAACATTGTCTTCACGTTGGAAGGCACTGAACCTGAAATGCCTCGATACGAAGATCGGATCCAGCATCGGCGCGGCGGTTATTCGTTGCGTGTGGAGCACGGCCGCATCCACCTTTACACGTGGCGCATCCTGCAGGCGTTCACGGAGGACAACCTCGATGAGTTGCTCGAGCGTTATCAGCAACCCAACAGACCGACGATTGAAGTCGAGAATGGCTGGTATGAGGTGGAGATACTGGCGGGGGAAATCCTGCGCGATGGCTACTTCGAACCGGCGTTCGAGTTCGTACTGACCAAGACCAATCTGCCGGTAGATGCCAGCAAGGTGGATGTCAACTATCGCTTTGAGGTGGAATGGCGTCAGGGCACGGCTGAATAACTGTCTTAAACTGCCGGAGCACCGCACGTGGCTGTACTACCCAGAGTGACAGGTCGGTATGCACCCGCTTGATGATTTGCATGGGGACTGCAAATCCGCCTATCTATCAGGCGGGCATACCGATCACCAATAAACAGCAACCACAACCGCAAGCAATACAACAGTCATTGCGGCTTCTTTCCTGGAACAGCTCACATAAATCAAAAACTGAGTGAATAAGGCAATTGCCACCGCTAGACCTCTTATACCCCCCCTGTCATTCGAATTATCCTCTATAACGTAATCGGGCCCCATCCAGTCATATTCTGACCCTTGCATAAACGTATAGGTGAGTAGGCAAAAGACAAAAATTCCATACAGAAAAATTCGTATCAACACCCTGACTGCTTTCATGCACACCTCATCAGCCTACTGAAAGAACTCCACCCTCTCATCATTGGGTAGGTGCCGCGACGGTATTCGATACCTCACCACACATTGATTCCACTGCCCTACACACTATGGTAACTTCGTCAGCCATATACTTGGTATAGGCGGTCAGCATATTGAGGACTGTCTTTTATCATTTAACGGTTCCGGCTCCGACTGGAACGGTGTGAAAGTCATCGCGCGAGACATGAGATCTGAAGTAATCCGCTAAATCGAGTGTGGCTCTCAATAGTGACGACCACAGAATTCACAGGCGCGTTCCTGAGACGATGCGCCCAACTTGAGGTTTCCCCCTTGGGACTTTTCTCTAAAATATTCGGAAAGCCATCCGGACCTGTTCTCTACACACTCTTTTCGGCTCGCCCCTCGAGCGATCTGGGTTCATGGGCACCCAACTTCCCGGAGCACACTGAGGTTGTCGGTTACTCAAGCCTCGGTCATTTCTTCCTTCGCAGCCCGGACGACCAGGACTATATCGTCCTGCACCCCTTCAAGCGCGCGGCGAAGTCGTATGGAAGCTTTGAGTCAGTCGAAGAGTTTGAAACCGAGATACTGAAAGAACCGGGGTTCGATCTGCACGTCCTGAGGTCGGATCACGTCGCCGAATTATTTCAGCATCTGGGCCCTCTAGCTGAAGATCAGGTCTACATCCCGAAGCCATACCCGTTTCTCGGCGGCAGCGAAGCGCTTGAGACCTACGAAAAAGGTGATGCCTGGGTCTTTATGCAGGTTGTTGCTCATATGCATGGTCTCGACGGCAGCGCCTGAAATGCACAAGCTAGCTGAACGCGCTGAAGAGACTCTTCAGCGCAGTTCTGCGACGAAGGTAGCGATGCCGGGCTAAGGGCACCTCACTCGTGCAATTCTCCAGAAGAGACACGCCAAAAATCAAAGCGCGCTCTTCTTCTGCCGTGGACTGGAACTATCGCAGATTGTTTGCTGCACCCACTGCTGCATTGTAGGAGTCCATCATCGCTTTGATAGAAGAGTCATGTTTAAGCTCTTTATATTGCCGCATGAAGCCGATGGAGTTGGTCAACGCACTTTGCACAATGCTCATGCTGCTCTTCGTCACAGGATCCTTGTAGTCGATTAGCGACTTGCGCAGTTCTTCCAGTGAAGCCTCCAGGTTCGGCACGATGGTGTCGGCCTTCGCCACGTCCTTCTGGCTCATGGCATTTACCATATCGGTCCCGAGCATCAGGCTGTTGAGCGTATAGTAAGCCGGCATGTTGCCTTCTTTGCGAAGAGATTCAGCCTCTTCTGCCTGAACTCGCCGTTGATGAGTCGACAGTGCTTGATCCATCTGCCCCAGGCTGTCCATGGCGTCCTGGAACGCTGCTCGAGTCGCCGGGTCCTGGGCTCTCCCCTTCGCCAGATTATCCTCTCGATAGGCGCCACCGTTAAAGTAAGGCGCGATCTCATCAATGCGTGTAACAACAACAGGCAAGGTTTTCAGTAAAGCATCAGCGGCTGCGTCTGCATCTTCCGAGCCTGCAGCAGATAGCGCACGGCCCTGCTTCAGCGCATTAATGGCATCCGTGTAATGGCTGTTGGACGTCGGAGCATGGAACATGTCAGTCGGTTTGGCGCGATCAAGTTCCATCTCGCCGTATAACCTGATGCTTCCAAGCAGCCCAAAAGTGTCGTCCAGCAAGCGGTTGTAAGCCTTCACATACAAGTTGATTTTTTGCTGTTCTACGGCTTGAGCCGATTCCGCCTGAGTGGTGGCAGGCGTCTGGGAGTTGCCGGACGAATTAGGATTATCACAACCTGATAACGCCATTATTGTGCCAAGCAGAACACATACAGCAGCAAGTTTATTGAGTCGATCAAAAGCTGAGAAAGGCATAACGGTGGTCGTCCTTGAAGTCGGAGAATTACGAATCACGCATACAGACTGGAATATATCGGCCAGGTTCAACCGGGGAATTACAAAAAGCCATCACTGCTAGCTGATCACCGTATAGCGGCATCCACTTTCATACCATGTTGGTATTATTGTGATGAATGACGGCGACACCTGAGATCGTCACTACCCTGAAGGGTAGATGGAGTTGCATCAATAATAATCATCCCAGCCCCTAAGCGGCGGCGTGGTTGTGGAGCAAGGTAGAGAGCCTGCGTAGTATCCCTTTGCAGGATCCCAATCACCTTCCATGATGAATACTCGCTGCGTTGAAAGGTCACTCCATTTGATATGCCGGGTGAAGTACCTGCGATTTCCTTTGGGGTCGGAGCATGGAAGGGCCACCTGGACGGTCAGACTGGTCGCGTACTTTATTGTAAAGGTCTCCTCACCATCAGGGCCGACCTCCCCCTTGAAAACGTGCATGTTCCAGAATGTCGCGCAGCTTCCACCATACAAGTTAATACAGAACAGTTTCTTCCCGACGTTGAGGGGCTGTACGGCGAGTGCGACCGTATCGGGAATGGGCTGACCATTTTCATCGAGTACCCGAATGGTGATCTGCAACGGAAGATCGAGCGCCTGCTGCCTGGCACTGATGAGCTCTGACACACAGCCTGAAAGAAGCGATGCAACAGCAGCGAACACGGCAAAACGGCAAAACGGCACGCTGCTTTAAATGTGATCGTCATAATTTTTATTACGCCAATGATTACATCCGTGATGGTGGGGATGGAGTTATTTGCAGCGCCTTGGTTCAGGTGCAGAAAATATGTTTTCCGCACCGGATAATGGGTTACCAATTCAATACTGAGTACGTTGCTCTAATTCCAGCAATTTAAGGAGTTCTTTGTCATCCAGATGAAAGGCGAGTTCTTCAGGAAGCGGGCGCTCGAAATCCCTGAGCTCACTCAGTTCGTAGAAGAAATTGTTCTCGTAGAATGCGTTAATTGCTGCAAGCTCGGGGACCAAATCCAGCATCGGCGTTGCAGGCGTATAGCCCCGACGCACCCGTCCAATTGACTCAAGGTACTCGGTGCATGACGCACATCCTTCATTGACGCCTTTTTCCCACAAGCGGTAGGCATCCAAACGACGCCCTTCCATCCAGGCCAGTTTACCCAGGCTCATGTAGGCCGGGGCATAACCCTGTTTTACCGCACACTCAAGCATCTGTTTACCAACAGGATGAAGCTCTTTCGCCTGCGGGACGATATTTCCCCCGACTGATGCCATCGCCTGCGGGCTGCCGCGATCAACGGCTTCAGAAAGCAGCTTGTACATCGCGTCATAGTCCCGGCCATAAAGAGAGGCTCCATAGGCAGAGACTACAATTGGTACACCCTGTTGAACAAATTCGTTGATTGTATCTGACGCTGCGGCAGCTTTTTCGGGGCTGGCCGGATAACGCAGCGTCCAGACACTGTCGAGATATATGGCCTTCCAGCTTCCCTCTTTCACGGCAGCAGCGAGTAAACTCTCACGCTTTTCTTTATGCTCTTTATCCATCCAGAAGTTTTCGGTTTGGTCCCCTTTCGAGGCGTACTCCACCAGTTGCCTGAAAGCCTGCGCCGCCGCGGGGGACTCTTTCGGCAAAAAATCCGTCTCACTGCGGCAAACAAAATTCTTATCTTTAAACTCCGCCAGTAACTGTTTATTAACTGACAACTGGTCTGAGCTGCCATACGAGGCGGGAAGGTGGTTAAAGTCTTCTAATTTTTTGTCACAGCCCGAAAGGATGGCCACCATAACCAGCGTAAAAACCGATAAATATTTCATATTTTCCCTGATAACTTTCTGATTATCGTGAAGGATATTCTTTAGCGAAGTGATCTCTGGATCAGAGATTTTTCATTAATATCAATCCCCGTTGCACGACGCTGTTGCTCTTGAATGCTAATCACCCGAGCCGGGGTAGAACCGCTCAGCCGAATAAATAATTCGGATACCTCAGTGCAAGAAACCCGGCTACCGTTAGCCCTGCTTGAATCAGCAGCGTCACCGAGAGCCCTTTCGGCCCTCGGCGGACAAACCAGTAAATAGCGTTCAACGCCATTGAAATCAGGTTAGTGAGCCACATGACGGCGAACGAGAAGAGAGACGACGGGACGAAGGCAGAGCTAGGCAATTGCAGTACATAGAGTGCGAATATCGTACCCAGAATCACAGTAGTGATCGAGAGGCAGGCAATCCAGCGGGTAAAACGTAAAACGCCGTGGGATATCATACCGATGTATATCCTTTCCAATTAGCTTTGCCCAAACAACGAATCATCGCTGCGGCGTGGTTCACGCCACTAAAGTCAATTGCCGCAATAGATAAAGCCTTCACTTGCAGCAACCTGGATGCTTCATAGCCTTTGCGTTCATGGCAGCGTGACTGCTACTTACCCGTTCCGGATTGCAACCGCTCAGCCGAAGAAATAATCCCCGAAGAGGGATACAACAAAAGGGGCTAAACACATCCCTGCTTGAATCAGCAGCGTGACCGAAAGCCATTTCGGCCCTCGGCGGACAGACCAGTAAATAACGTTCAGCACCATTGAAACCAGGTTGGTGAGCCACATCACGGCGAACGAGAGGAAATACGGTGGGAGGAAGGAGGAGCTAGGCTTTTGCGCCAAATAGAGTGCGAATATCGAACCCAGAATCACAGTAGTGATCGAGAGGCAGGTCATCCAGCGGGTAACACGTAAAGCTTCGTCGGGCATCATACCGGTGGACTTCCTTTCAGCACTTTGCCCGAATGGTAAGCTATCGCTGCTGGCAATGGCTTGCTTGAGTAGGTGATAGATCCTTATTGGATCCAAAAAACGCAATCTTACTGAATTCGCCTCAAAAGCCAAGCGCCAATGTTTTTTGGCGCCAGCCACTCTCAGTCTGGTTGACCTCGCCCGGAAGCTTTGACCGATGTTCCTTCCCGCCAGTCCCGACAATTGATTGTTTTAAAACACCCTGCCGCCATCAAGGCACAGCCCGGTATCCATAAGCCGGGATTCCAGTGCCCAAACCTACTGCGAATAGCGCAATTCCTGTCGCGAACATTATGCGTTCTCCATAACTGATCCGAGCTTGATAAGCCTTGGACGGCCCTGAGACTCGCCATCAAGGAACCACAATCTCATCATAAAACCACACACCCACTTCGCCATTCGGGCGCACATCCAGAACCTTCCCATCAGCACTCTGCATAACCGAATGATCAGACTCGATGGGCGTTCCCGTACGCCGATCCAGGGCCTGCGCCTCAGGTGGCGGGCTGAAGAGCAGGTAGCCTTGAAAACTGCTGACTTGAGCGCCGACAGGATAGTGAACAGGGCCGAAATCGGCTGCACTGTTCAATTCACCGCTCCACTTGAGCACATCACCGTCAGGCTTGTTCAGGCGCATGCTCAGCCATCTCAGTTCCAGTCCCAGCAGGCGTGTCGGCGTGTCCGTCCCCAGCTCCCAGCTATCGCCCGAGGAGGAAGACACCGTCAACGATCCCGGCCAGACAATGCCTCCCTGCTTGCTGCCTGGCGCCAGCGTGCAGCGGTTCAAACGCCATTCGGAGAACTTGAAATGAGCGCCGGATGGAAAGCGGAACTCGACCTTGCCCGGCTCACACCTCCAGCCTTGCAAGTCGGTAGCCGCCAATATTTCCACCGTCGCCGAACCATGGCCCTGCCACAGCTCGAGCCAACGCACAGGTATGCCCATGATGTTACCGGGCGTACGTTCGAAGTCGGCGCGCTTGAGGCTCTGCATGCCGTAAGGCTGCGGAGTACCGCTCAGGTCGTTAAAGGGTTTGACGTCTTCCAACTGGACCTGCGTGCCAGCCGGCAGCACCAGATCGCCCAGCACCTCTTCACGCTCCAGACGCGGGTTATGTGCACGCCAATCAAGCCATTGGGTAACCCCGAAATTGACGTAGGGCACGCTGGTGGCCGCCAGCACCACGAAC
This sequence comes from Pseudomonas folii, assembly GCF_014357575.1. Classification (GTDB taxonomy): domain Bacteria; phylum Pseudomonadota; class Gammaproteobacteria; order Pseudomonadales; family Pseudomonadaceae; genus Aquipseudomonas; species Aquipseudomonas folii. The sequence continues at coordinate 44,362 of NZ_JACONW010000013.1, forward strand.
GTCAAGCCGAACAGCCAGGGCCGTGCCAGCATGGCCCGTCTGTAACGAGGGATAAGAAAAGCCAGCAGGCCGGCTATTAGCAGCCAGAGAAAAACCTGGGAAAAGATGAAGATCATGGAACCGATCATCATGGCCAGCGGATTAATCGGGATCATGGACGTCCTTGTAAACTCATTTCAAATCGCGAAGGATAATCCAGACTGCGGCACTTTCCCACGTACCGACAAACTAAGTCCTGGCCAATCAAGGAAGTCACTCCGCATGATGCCTGACAGCGCTTGCCGTATTGACTGCCGTTTTATTGCTCACGAGCCCGAATATATTTTTAACTGAATAGCAGTGTCCGAAGCTGGCAACAATGCCGGAATACCAGGGAAGTACAACACATGAAATGCGCAGGATTCTGGAAGTATGCGTTATGGGCTGCGGCGATCGGTTATAGCGGTATGAATAATGCCGCAGCGTTACCCCAGGGCTGGCAAATCCAGCCAAGCGCTGCCGAGGACGTCGACAAAGGGCTTCCATCGGCGTTGCAATCGTCGGAGCTGGCGAAAGATGGGCGCAGGCTTGCAGAGGTGCACATCGTCGTTTCCCTGCCCTTCAACCAGGTACTGCCGCAAGTCGTCTCTGCGTTGCGACCCTTGGGGAGCTTGAGCGAGCAGTCCGGCGTTGAACCGTTGTCCAAACTGGAAGATGAGTGGGGCAATGTGCTGTTGATGCGCCGTCCTGATCTTGTACGGGAACTGGTCCGACAGTTCGATCTACCCAAGCTGCAACAAGACGTACGCGACGGCGCCCTGGCTGAATCAGAGATACCCGAGCGTATTGCCCTTATTGAACGGACTATACGCTTTCAATCAGACAGCAAGCGCATGGCTCCGCTGACCGAGCAGTATAAATCCTGGATCGGCAGCGCTGAGCATAAGCATGGAGCAACAGGCCGCAGCAGCGGTCGTGTCATTGCCCGCGTGATGCAGCTTGACCCTGTCTTGGGTCGCCCCGCAACCGTGGTCTATCTGACGCGAAACGATGAGTATCCGAACCCCAACGCCGGGTTCTTTGGCAGGATGCGCGAGCTGGCCGAATTCAATATTTACAGCCCCGGCGCGCCGAGCCTCCTGCATCGCAGCATCGTACCAGGTGAAGTATTCAGCCCGGTATTCGATGCGTTGAGCAAGCTGCCTAACGCTAACGTGAAACTGGGTGCAAGCCCGGACCAATGGCGCGCGCCCTCCAGGCCAATCTCTTTTGTAACCGAGCCGAAGCTCATCCTGCCGGACAGCAAAGCGAAGGTACTCGAGGCGAAAGCGGTCATGTCCATTAAGTCCCCGGACAACTTCATCGTCCTGGGCGATGGCAGTGTTCTGATCATCCGTAGCTACCCGCGCGCATTGATGCGCTGGTCGCCTGACGCCGGCGGTGAGCTGCGGGAACTATGGACCTCGACGGAGGAAAACTGGCACCAGTGGCAGCTGTCGCGCGATGCGAGTGGACAATCGGGGTATCTGACGACAGGCGGGCTCATTGTGCGCTTTGACGCTAAGACCGGTTCTCTGTTCAAGCACCCCATGGCCTTCGAAAAAACGACCAAACCGGACGACTACATAAAGTACTTCCACGATGGAAACGGCGTGCCGTTACCCTATGACCACAGCCTTAGCGGGGGGCGCGACACGCTCAATGTCTGGCAAGCCAACGCGCAACCCGCTGGCGACGGTACGCCCTGGAATTACACGTTGCGCTTTGCCTCCCCGCGCCAGGACATGATGAAAGGTTCCCTGCGCGGTAATAGCCTGATCAAGCCTGTACGCTGGGACGGCCTCCTGCCCAACACATGGGTCGAAGACGTTTACGGCCTTGCCGAACTCGACGGGAAAACTGGCAAGGTGTTGCGCGTGGTGAAGCTGCCGCGCCGATTGGGCGATGTGGACCGCAACGATGACACTGGCATGGCACCCTGGGACCCTGCGCCTTTCGGCTCCGTCAAAGGTGGATGGATCGCGGTCGGCTTTGTATTGGATGAAGGGAAGCAGGTCAATCCCGGGATGCACGTTGTCGACATTGCCAGTGGCAAGGTGCGCTATTCACTGACCTTGCCCGGACGGGACTCGCTCAAAACTGCGGTGGGTTCGCCCAACGGCAGTCTGCTGGCACTCGGCAGCGGTGGCAAAAACTCTGCTGTGCTATGGAACCTGGAAACCGGTCGCTCACTCACCCTCGGAACTGAAGCCTCAGGATGCAAGGAGTTTGAGCAACTGCAATGGAGCCCATCCGGGGAGCGTCTGTGGGGAAGTTGTAATAACGGACTGGTCGCCTGGGATGTGCCTTCGACCTGGTGAATTGGCTTGCCTGGCTAACAACATCCGTTAATACTCATGTCGCGTAAACCCAAGTAACCCAACCCATGTGCTGGCGTAAAGCGCATGGGTTGAGCACACTTCTTGTTCATACTGTGCAGCTCCGCCACTGGCTCTCGGTCCTCGATAGACGGAGCCTGCTAGCCGCTGATTGTTCAAGAACCGCACGCAATCCGCTTCAAGGATGGGTATCAGGTGCCCTCCGGAACTTCGCCTGATGCCTGGCACTGGTCAATATGCTGTAGCGGGTGGTACGCGAAACCTTCTTTGTCAGAAAGCGCTCGAACACCGGGTCGAAAACGGCACGTTCCAGATTGGGTTGTTCATCGAGCAAGTAATGCTCGCAGAGTGTCCGGTAGTCTTCGAGAGAAATGAAACGTTTGATCCAGTAGTGATAGAAGTACCCCATCAAAAAGCCAAGACTGAAGTCGTGATCAATCACCGAGTGGGCACAGCATTCGAAATCGATCAGCCGCAAACTTCCATCCGGGCCGATCAGAATATTTTTAGGATGAGGGTCCATGTGTACATAACCCTCGCGGAGCATCTGCTCGAATAACCGGAATACCTGTGGCAGGAGACGCCTGGAGTCTTCGGGGCACGCGATGAGTCGATCATCAACGCTGCAATGCTGATCGAAAAAACCCAGCAGTAAGTATTCCTCCTTGATAAACGGGAAACGCGCTCTATACCCAAAGCCTGCTACGCGTGGAACGTTGATCGAACGAGGAGATACCACTGAGAGATTGATGAATTCGTTGGTCAAGTCATGCAGCCCGCTAACTCGTTTCAGGCCAAGGTAGTTCTGCAACTGCTTTTTCCAATGCGGCAGTCGGTTGTATTTCAAGACCCACTTGCGCTCTCCCTCCAGCAGAAACACACCGCGGTTTGGCTCAGGCAAATCCAGTGTGGCGTGCTGCTCCGGCGCGATAATGAACTGCCGTACCAGCGTCGCCAACTCGTCTTGATAGCGGGGTTCGAAATGGAAGGTGAGGCCCTGAATCTTCTGACTGAGAAGTCGGCGGGTCAAATCCTGAAGATGACGCATCTGCATGTCCGTATTAATGCCAACAGCGGGATAAACTTACGTGCGCCACCTGGGCTGGGGTAAGCAGGAAGGAACGAAACAACGCGGTGTTGCAGATCGTACTTTATTCTGGCCAAAACGACACGAACGCTGAACTCTCCCGCCAGACAACGCTCTAGACCCTCTCGCCGATATTTGCCTGACATCGACGATGCAACTCCTGTCACCTTTTGAGAATTTGAACACGCATGTCTATTCAGCAATCCTCCGGGCACGTGCTGCCCGCGCGCTCCGCAGCCAAAATGGAAGCTGCCATGGCCGTTGGCGCTTTTGCTATCGGTACTGGCGAATTCGCAATCATGGGGCTGATGCCCGACATCGCGAGCAACCTGCAATTGAGCGAACCGCAGGTGGGTCATGCCATCAGTGCTTACGCATTAGGGGTGATGGTCGGCGCGCCGCTGCTGGCGATTCTGGGCGCCAAATTGCTTCGCAAACATCTGCTGTTATTGCTGATGGCGCTTTACGCTATGGGCAATCTGGCGACTGCGTTTACGCCGACATTTGGCAGTCTGATTGCCTTTCGTTTTATCAGCGGCCTGCCCCATGGCGCTTATTTCGGCATTGCCGCGGTGGTGGCTTCGAGCATGGTGCCCTCCAATAAGCGTGCGGGTGCGGTAGCGAGGGTGATGATGGGCCTGACCCTGGCGATGTTGCTGGGTAACCCGATCGCCACTTTCCTTGGTCAGTTTTTCGGCTGGCGATCTGCGTTTGCGCTGGTGGGGGCTATCGCGCTCTGCACGATTGGGTTGGTCTGGCGCTTCGTGCCTGATCGCCGCGACGAACCGCGCAGCGATCCTCGCAAGGAACTGCTCGCGTTCAAGAAACCGCAGGTCTGGATGGCGCTTGCGATTGGGGCCATTGGTTTTTCCGGAATGTTCTGCGTGTTCAGCTATCTGGCACCAACGATGCTGGAGGTGACGCGGGTTACGCCGCAGTGGATTCCCTTTGGTCTGGCGGCCTTCGGGGTTGGCGGCATCATTGGCAATATCGTCGGCGGCAAGCTGTTCGACCGGATGCAGTTTCGCGCGGTAGGTGTGCTGCTGGTCTGGTCGATGGCAGTGCTGCTGTTTTTCCCATTCGCAGCGGGCTCGTTGTGGGGCGTCATGCTGGGTATCGGACTTGTCGGAACGATGGTCGCGCTGGCGGCGCCACTGCAAATCCGTTTGATGGACATTGCCCACGAAGCACCCAGCCTGGCGGCAGCGTCCAACCATGCCGCGTTCAACCTGGCCAATGCGCTGGGCCCATGGTTTGGCGGGATGGCCATTACCGCCGGACTGGGCTGGACGAGCACCGGGTATATCGGAGCTGCCACGGCGCTGGCGGGTCTGGGTGTCTACCTGATTGCCCGACGCATGAAGGGCGGTGATTGATTAACATCGCTGTGATTGAGCATAAGGAATCCCATGACACTGACCGCCAACAGCCTGATCGACATCGCGATGTCCAACCCGCTCAACGCCGAAATATTCGCCCGGTTACCTTCGCTGGGTCTCAGTCAATGCATGCTCACGGCGGGATGCATTTTTCAGGCGGTATGGAATCAAAAATCCAGTCAGCCACCCGCCTGGGGCGTGAATGATTACGACGTGTTTTACTTTGATGAAGACCTGTCGTGGGAGGCAGAAGATGAAGTCATCAAAGCCGCAACCTCTCTTTTCCAGGATCTGGGTGTAAACGTCGAGCTCAGGAATCAGGCACGCGTGCATCTCTGGTTCAGTGAGCGATTCGGCCATCCCTATGCACAGCTCCACTCAGCAAGACAGGGGATTGACCGATTTCTTGTTGCTGCGACGTGTATTGGCCTGGATATCGAAACGAAGGAAGTCTATGCCCCTTATGGCCTTGCAGAACTTGAGCAAGGGATTCTGCGAATCAACCCCAATTACGCTCATCCCGAAATGTTTTTGAAAAAAGCGGCCAGCTATCAACGTCGCTGGTCCTGGTTGAAGGTAGTCGAGCCATAAGCGATCAGCTAACCATCCTGAACACGGTAAAGCAGCGCTTAAACCCGAAAATTCAGCAATTAAATGTAAATTTCCCCTCAAATTATCCGACAACCTGTCAACGGCCACAGTGTGGCCATTAATAATTTGATACTGTGTCATCGGATTTTTCGGGACGAATGCTATTCGGCCTTCTTCAGCTCACGATCTGAGCCTGTGCCAACCGTCTCAAAAGCCTTCAAAGGGGAAAGTTTTGACCGTGATCGACACTCAGGCATCTCTGCAGGCTGCCATTGATAACTGCGCGCGCGAACCGATTCGCACGCCGGGCAGCATTCAGCCTCAAGGGTTCCTCATCGTTATTGATGAACCAGAGATGACGATCGTTCAGATCAGTGAAAACATTACCCATTGGCTAAATCTTGATACTGCCGATTTGCTGGGCAGTCATCTGGACTCTCTGGTCAAAAATGGCTCGGCGTTTGTCGGCCAGCTAGGTGAGCTGGACGAAGATGAGGCGCAGCCTTACCACGTGGGTGACGTCACCTTTCTCAAAGGTGATCGTGCCGGGCAACACGTAGCCATGATGTTGCACCGTCACGAAGGCGTGCTGATTGCCGAGTTCGAACCGGCCGGCGACACCGTAACGGCGCACGGCAAGTTGTATCCACTGGTGCGTGCATTCATCAGCCAGATGCGCGAAGAAGAAAGCGTCGACGAGCTGTGTGATCGCTCTGTCCGCTTCATCAAGCGCATCACCGGCTTCGGACGTGTCAACTCTTATCGTTTCGATGAAGCCGGTAACGGACTGGTGAATGCCGAATTGGTTGACCCAGGGATTCCCAGCTACCTGGGCCTGTGTTTCCCGGCTTCGGATATCCCGGCGCAGGCACGTGAACTGTATTGCCTCAACCGCATCCGGATTATTGCCGATTCGAATTACACCCCGTCAGCGATCATTCCTGGCACCAATCCGAAAACCCTGCGCCCTCTGGACTTGAGTTACGCGACACTGCGCAGCGTTTCCCCGGTCCACTTGCAGTACATGCGCAATATGGGCACCGGCGCCTCGATGTCCATCTCGATTGTGGTTGATGGTCAACTGTGGGGCCTGATTTCCTGCCACAACCCTGCCCCGCACCCGGTCAGTTTCCAGACACGCTCGGCCTGTGAATTGCTTGGTCGGGTTTTATCGTTGCAAGTGGAAACCAAAGAAGCTCACCTGCGCAGCCATCGGATGTTGAGCCTGCGCAAAGACATCGTTCATATGCTCGCCGCAATGGCTGATCACGACAGCGTGTTCAAGGGCCTGCAATCCCTGTCAGACACATTTATCAGGTTCGTGGGTGCCTGCGGCGCAGCCGTGGTTTCCGAGGAAGAGTGCCACTTGTTCGGTCAGACGCCTGCCGAGCGACATGTTCAGGCACTTGCCGAGTGGCTGGCAGAACGTGGTGGGCCCAATGTCTTTCATACCAACAATGTCAGCCTCGACATCGCGCAAATTCCAGGCCTGGCCAAATCAGTGAGTGGCGTGCTGGCAGTGTCGATTTCCGAGCTGCATTCGAACTACCTCATCTGGTTCAAACCCGAGCTGGCCCGCGTTGTTCACTGGGCTGGCAAACCCGAGAAAGCCGTTGATAGAAACGGCGCACTGAGCCCTCGACAGAGCTTCGAGCTGTGGAAACAGAATGTCGAAGGATATTCGTCTCTTTGGGAAGACACCGAGCTGGAAGGCGTGGCGGAACTGCGCCTTGCGGTTCTCGGCATCGTGCTCCGCAAAGCCGAAGAAATGGCGCAACTGGCCACGGAGCTCAAGCGCAGCAATAAAGAGCTCGAAGCCTTCTCCTACAGCGTTTCTCATGACCTGCGGGCGCCACTTCGACATATCGCAGGTTATGCCGAACTGCTCAAGGATATGGAAGAGGCCAACCTCTCTCACCGCGGCCAGCGCTTCCTCGACACCATCGGCGAATCCGCCAAGTTCGCCGGTACGCTGGTGGACAATCTGCTGAGTTTCTCGCAGATGGGACGCTCTGCCATGCGCCAGTCAGAGGTCAATCTCACGGCCATGGTCGAATCGATCCAGCGAGAAATGCAGCCCGACTACGAAGGACGGACAATCGAGTGGAGGGTCGGCAAATTGCCGATCATCATTGCCGACCCGGCCTTTCTACACTTGGCGATGCGCAACCTGCTCGCCAACGCAATCAAATACACCCGCAATGAAACCATTGCTGTCATTGAAATAACTGCGGTTCAGGAATCTCAGGGTGTTGTCGTCAACGTTCGTGATAACGGCGTGGGCTTCGATATGCAATACGCCGATAAATTGTTTGGAGTCTTCCAGCGTCTACACCGGATGGAAGAGTTCGAAGGTACCGGCATTGGCCTGGCCAATGTGCGGCGGATCATCGAGCGCCATGGTGGCACCGTTCACGCGCAAGGCGTTTTGGGCGAAGGAGCAACGTTCTCTTTCACCCTTCCTTACAAAAATCCTGAACCCAGTCGTCGGAGTACGAAGGAAAAATAATGCTCAAGCCAATTCTGCTGGTTGAAGACAACCCCAACGACCTGGAACTGACCCTGGTGGCGCTCGAACGCAGCCAACTGGCCAACGAAGTGATCGTTCTGCGCGACGGCGCGGAAGCCCTTGACTACCTGTTCCGCCGCAATGCTTACGCCGATCGCGTGGACGGTAATCCGGCGGTCCTGCTTCTGGACCTGAAACTGCCCAAGGTCGACGGGTTGCAGGTACTGGACGCCATTCGCCATTCCGATGACTTGCGCAGCATTCCGGTGGTCATGCTCACCTCCTCCCGAGAGGAAATGGACCTTTCACGCGCCTATGAACTGGGTGTCAACGCGTACGTGGTCAAGCCTGTCGAATTCAAGGAGTTCGTCAGCGCCATCTCCGATCTCGGTATTTTCTGGGCCGTTCTGAACGAACCACCACCAGGTTCGGTCAGAGCTCAGCGTCGTACCAGCTCCTGATCCCAAATTGATTAAGCGCAGTCAGACTTAATGCCACTGAACGAATTAAAGATCCTCCTCATCGAAGACAGTCCGCAAGATGCGGAATTGACCCTTTTGTCCCTGGAGGCCAGTGGTATCAAAGTTGACTCGACCCTGGTGCACAATCATCAGGGTGCCTCCCAGGCGCTGGGTCAGGAAGTCTTTGATGTGGTGTTGTGTGACTTTCTGTTGCCGGGCTCTTCCGGCGCAGAAGTCCTGAAAATTGCTCAGCAATTAGCGCCGGAAACTCCCTTCATTTTTCTCTCAGGCATTTTCGGCGAGCAGCAAGCCGTAGAAATGATGCGCCTGGGCGCGGTGGATTACGTCCTCAAGCAAAACTTCAAGATGCTGCCCAAGGCCGTCAGGCGGGCCGTATCAGAGGTACGCGAAAGGACTCAGCGTCGAGCAGCGGAAACCGCCCTTCAGGACGTGGAAGTGCGGGCCCGGCTGGCCATCGAAGCAGCCATGATGGGCGTGTGGGAGATTCAGCCCGCCACCGGCCGGATGCTTTGGGATGAGCGCTGTAATGCCTTGTACGAAATCCTGCCCAACACCGCGGTCAATCTGCGGTTTCTTCTGGATCGCTGCCATCCGGATGATCGACCGCTACTTGACTCAAAGATCAGTGCAGCCATCGCGCGGGAATCCGACTATCAGATCGAATACCGCGCCCTGATGCCCGGAGGCCGATCGCGCTGGCTGTTCTCCAGTGGCCGTTCGGTGTTCGAAGACGGTCAATGTGTGCGCATCACGGGCGTCATGCAGGACATCACTGAGCGCAAGCAGGCCACCCGTGAGCTCGTTGAGCTGAACGAGGTATTGGGCGCCCGTATTGAACAGCGTACCCGTGAGCGGGACCGGATCTGGGAGCTGTCCAGAGAACTGCTGGCCGTCCTGCAACTGGACATGACACCGATTTCCTTCAACCCGGCCTGGGAAGCAACACTGGGCTGGTCCCATGAGCAAATCAGTCAGATGCGCTTGTGGGAGTTGATCCACCCGGAAGATTTCGACACGACCCTCCACGAAATGGAGAGCATCGCTCAGGGCAATGTATCGACACGCTTCGTCAACCGGATGAAGCATAAGTCAGGTGATTACCGCTGGCTGTCATGGACCATCGTGCCCGAGGATGGGCTGATGTATGCCGCCGTCCGTGACATTACCGAAGAGCGCGCGGTCATTGATGAATTGGCTGCAGCCAACCAGCGCCTGCGATCCCAGATCAGCGAGCGGGAACGCATTGAAGCCGATCTGCAGCAAATGCAGCGCCTCGAAGTGGTGGGTCAATTGACTGCCGGCGTCGCTCATGACTTCAACAACCTGCTGACCGTGATTCTCACCAGTACCACCTTCGCGATCAGGGATATCGAACGCGGCACACTGGACAAGACCGTCAAGCGCTTGCAGAACGTCAAGGATGCGGGCGAGCGCGGTGCCAGGCTCACGGCCCAATTGCTGTCGTTCTCCCGACGCCAACGGTTGCAACCTACCGCGATCAACCTTAACGACACCATTCGCGGCATGGGCACCCTCCTCGGTCGCGCACTGGGCGGCAGCATCTGGATCGAGACCGATCTGGCCAGTGATCTGTGGTACGCCATGGGCGATCCGACCCAGACCGAGATGATCATTCTCAACCTTGCGATCAATGCGCGAGATGCCATGTCCATGGGCGGATCGCTGTGCTTCTCCACGTTCAACGCGCAAATCACTCAGCCTGCGGTCCGCCCCGAAGATCCGGAGCCAGGCAAATATGTGGTTCTGGCTATCCGCGACTCAGGCAGCGGCATGAGCCCTGAAACCTTGCTGCGCGCGTTCGAGCCGTTCTACACCACCAAGGATGTCGGAAAGGGTTCAGGTCTGGGTCTGGCTCAGGTGTTCGGTTTCGCCAAGCAGTCAGGCGGCGGCGTGATGATTGAAAGCGAACTGGGTGTGGGCACGAGGGTTCTGGTCTATCTGCCCAGCGTTGATAAGCCTGCCGTCCTGCCGGAAGAAAAACCCCTGAATCAGGCCCCGGCGCAGGTAGGTGGGGCGCACACGATTTTGCTGGTAGATGATGATCCCGAGGTTCGAGCCGTGACCGTGCAGATGCTCGAATCCATGGAGTACAAGGTCAAGCAGGCGAAAGACGGCGCGATGGCGCTATCGATGCTGGATCAGAGCGTCGACCTGGTACTCACTGATTTCGCAATGCCGGGCATGACCGGTGGCGAGCTAGCCAGCCTGATCCATAAAAAATATCCCGCCCTGCCCGTGCTGTTTGTCACCGGCTATGCCGATACCGACGTGTTGGGCCTCAATGGCTCGGCAGTGGTACAAAAGCCGTTCAACGAGATCGACCTGAGAAATAAACTGCACGACGTCTTGAGCAAAGCAGGCCGTCGCTGACCCTCCCTTTATTGACCTCTCCTAGATCAGCAGGGCTGCGCCAATCTCGGTCAGCCCACTGATGATGTGCTGGGTGTACGGAAACGCCGGATCCTCATCCAGCACCCGCTCCGACACCAGTAGCCCCTCCTTCACCAATACGTCTACGGCGACTACGCACTCTGTGATCGTGGGAACCCGTATCTGGGAGCGGATCAGCCGGGTATAAATCTGGCCGAACGTGAGCTTTCTTGCCCCTGCAAGATTGAGCACCCGGACGGCAGTCAATACTGCGAGATCAACCGTGTATCGGTCATCGACGGTCGGCAATCGGCAGGGTTCAGTAACGGGGGACGGCATAAGCGAAGGGATCTGAAAGATAAATCGGAGAAAAGACGCTCTTCTGCCACAAACAAAAAATCATGATAACGCGCAGACTTTAAACGGCATGCGGACTATCACATGCCTGCGTGGCAAACCGAGACTTCAAATAGTGATTAGCACGCCCAGACAGGCAGCAATATACTTTATATAAAGCGCTGAAAATCAGGCGTAACCGACTTCATTAACACAACATTAAAAGAGCAATACTTTCTACAAAAAATACCAACTTCCAGCGATGGACAAAGCTTATCAGATCACTAAACCTAACTGCAATTAGGTTTATGAAATAGCTACGAAACGCCTCAAATTCAATTTTTGACGCAATAAAACACCCATATATTCTATATATCGACATTTAAAACCAATAAACCACCTTAAAACTGTTAATACCCGTCCCTAAAAATCAGTCAAAACTCAAAAAACACCGATTGAGGCCATGTGCCATCATTTAATAAAAAACTTTATCCAAATATTCTATTCGTCAGTGAACTTTTAATCCTGGCGCTGGACTTAACGTTCGGCCGATCGCCGCAACCGCGTTTATTTATTTCTCCAAACCATTAATCGAGATTTAATCGATGACCAGACCCATGCTGTCTGTTTTCAGCGCAGTGCTGCTCTGCGCCCATAGTTTGTCTGCCTTGGCGGCCGACTCTGCTTCTGCGACCAACACTGCAACTTCCACAGAACAAATTCGCGTGCAGGTCGAGGCCAAGCGCGACCAACTGACCGGGGTTGCCAACGTCAGTACACCAACGACAAAAGGCCCCTCTGCCGTGCTCAACGCACCGGTGGCCACCGACGACGCTCCAGCGCAGGCGCAACGTCCATGAATCAGTCCCACTATCAGCCGATCGCCTCCGCAAAAAGGACGCCCGCCTTGTCAGCCTTCAAACACACCCTCGGCCTTAGCCTGCTGACCTTCAGCATTCTGCAGGCCAACCTGGCTCTCGCAGCCGTGACGCCAGCCACTGGCAACGACGTTGAAGCCCGTGTCAGTTCGATTCTGGACAACATGAACCAGTCCGAGAAGATCAACTTCACCCGTGTAAACGACGGGCACATGATTCCGCCGCTGCTGAAGTGGGGCATCAAAGGCACCACGGCGTACGACTCGTCCATGGGCGTGCACGTCAACAACGCCACCTTCGGTGCGCAGTACCCTTCGCAGTCTGCCCTCGCCGCAACCTGGAGCATCAACCGCGCCAAAGAGTTCGGCCTGGCCATCGCCTACGAAACGCGCATCTCTGGCGGCCAGCAAATGCTGTCGCCAGGCGTCAACCTGTACCGCACGCCCTACAACGGTCGTTCAGCCGAATATATGAGCGGTGAAGATCCATTCCTGGGTGCGGTGCTGGCTCCAGCGGTGGTCAACGCCATTCAGGCGCAAGGCATCCAGGCCAGCGGCAAGCACTACCTGGCCAACGAACAGGAAGCCAATCGTCAGGCGGTCAACGTTATCGCTGACGAACGCACCCTGCGCGAGCTGTATCTGCCGGGCTTCGAGTCGATGGTGAAAAACTCCAACGTCGCCTCGATCATGTGCGGCTTCAACAAAATCAACGGTGACTACGCCTGCGAAAACCATCACCTGATCACTGAAGTGCTCAAAGGTGAATGGGGTTATCAAGGCACCGTAATCAGTGACTTCAACGCCATTCACGATGCGTTCAAGGGTGCCTGGGCAGGTACCGATATCGACATGCCGTCGGGTCTGCAATTTACCGAAGCCAACCTGCTGCCGTACCTCTGGAGTGGTCAACTGACCCAGAACGTCATCGATGACAAGGTCAAACGCAACCTGCGCGCCATCGTCAGCTACGACTTCCAGGAAAACCTCAACACCGCGAAGACGCTGGACCACCCGGAGTACGGCGCACGTGCAGCATTGAACACCGCACGTGAATCCATCGTGCTGTTGCGCAACGAAAACACCACTGAAGGCAAACCGCTGCTGCCACTGGCCAAGACTGCCAAAATCGCAGTGATCGGTGACTGGGCACACGAGGCACCGGCATCGCCATTCGGCACCGCCAACTCGCCGCCCAACAGCTACGTCACCGAGCTGAGCGGTTTGCAGCAACTGGCGTCGAGCAGCTCGAATGTCACTTATCTGTCCGAGCTGAGCCTTAACCCGAAATCCGCGGCCTGGTACCAGCCTGCCACGGGTAGCAACGGTGTGAACAACTCTGGGGTGAAAGCCGAGTACTTCTCCAACACCAGTTTTTCGGGCAGCCCAAGCGTGACCCGTGTCGAGCCAGGTGTGAACCTCAACTGGACCACCGGCACCAACGAAACCAATGCTGGCACCACCGCCGTATCCGGTTTCAGCCCTTCAGCGGGTGCGTTCTCGGCTCGCTTTACGGCGAACATCAAGCCGACGGTTTCCGGCGCTCACGTGTTCAAGGTACGTGCAGACGGTCCTTACAAGCTGTGGGTCAACGACGAGCTGGTGTTGCAGAGCGACGGCGTGCCGTACTCCGCCGACGTCGTGAACGCCATGACCACCTCCGGCAAAACCGCCGCGCTGGTGGCAGGCAAGTCATACTCCGTGAAGCTGGAATACCAGCGCGTGCAGGGTAACTTCATCCCTGCACTGGGCGGCGTGACCGGCGTGCAGATGAGCTGGGCGTCCCTGCGTCCGCCGAAGGATCTGTCGAAATACGACGCGGTAGTCGTCGCGACTGGTTCCAATTACGAGCACGAAGGCGAAGGTTCCGACCACGGTTTCGAACTGCCCGACCAACAGGCTGAACTGATCAGCTTTGTGACCCGCGCCAACCCCAACACCATCGTGGTAATGCACGGCGGCGGTGTTGCAGACATGCAGCCTTGGGCTAACAAAGTCGGCGCTACCCTGCAAGCCTGGTTCCCGGGTCAGCAAGGCGGTCAGGCATTGGCAGAGATCCTGTATGGCAAGGTCAACCCTTCGGGCAAACTGCCGATCACCATCGACAAGAAAATCGAAGATAACCCGAGCTATGCGTCCTATCCGGACCCGGCTGCTTACCGTGGCGACAATGCGCTGACCGAGATGACCTACAGCGAAGGCCTGTACATGGGCTATCGCGGTTATGACAAGAAACACGCAAAACCGCTTTACCCATTCGGCTACGGTCTGTCATACACCACGTTCGGCTATAGCGATCTGAAACTGTCGACCAACGTGCTGAGCCCTGGCGCAACCATCGACGTGAAGTTCACGTTGACCAACACCGGCGACAAGGCTGGCTTCGAAGTGGCACAGCTGTATGTGCAACCGGTGAAACCTGCGGTTGATCGTCCGGAAAAAGAACTCAAAGGCTTTACCAAGGTGTACCTGCAACCGGGCGAGAGCAAGACCGTCAGCATCCCGATCGACTCGCGCTCCCTGGCCTACTACGTCGACAAGACCGCAAGCTGGGATGTGGACGCTGGCAAGTTCAAGATCCTCGTGGGTTCCGACTCAGAGAATCTGACCCTGAACCGCACCTTGACCACGCTGTTCCCGGAACACCTGACCACCCGCGACAGCAACCCGCTGCCATTGCCCCTGCGCAAGGCCGTACAGGTTAACGCCACTCAGACCTACTAAGCATCAGCATTCAGGCTCAAGGACGAGCCTGAATGTCCTTCCCCAAACGCCGCAAATAGATGTCGAACACCGCCATCACATCCACCTCTTCAGGGCTTCTCAGCCACTGAATCTGCAAGCCATCCATGACCGAGAAAATCTCCTGGGCCATGGCCTTGATGTCAATGTCCGCACGAATTTCCCCCGCCTCTATCAACGCCGTCAAATGACCGCGAGCGTGATCGTGGGTGAGATGAAACCGTTCCTTGTGCCAGGAACACGCAGGGTGTGCTTGAGACAGGCTTTCGGTATTCATCACCATTGACGCCTGGCATTCGGCAGCATCCTCGATACTGAACCCCATGCTCAACCTCAGGAATTTGAGAAAGCCGGTCAGTGTCAGCTCGGTCGTGAGATCGCGAAACCTCGAAGTCACCCGTTGATCACGGCGCTCCAGCAGTGCAGCCAGCAACGCCTCTTTGTTCGGGAAATGATGCAGCAGGCCTACCGTGGTGATACCGGCAAGCGCCGCAACGTCACGCATCGATGCGCTGGTGTAACCATCCCGGGCGAAAATGACCGTCGCCGCGTCCAGCAGAGCAGTTCTGCGCATCTCCCCCTTGGGGGCCCGGCGACGCTTGGGCGAAAGCTCTTCGCCTGATTCATTCCCTGATTCGTCAACTGACATAAAAATCCGATAACAACTGCATTCAAATTTTCCCGGCGCTCGCTGGCTGGGCCCGACGTATAAAGAATCGCTTGGCGGTGATGGACGCGACCCAGGTCGACAGCAATGCGATCAACGCGTTACCGGTAAACGTACCCGGCATCAACCCGCTGCTTCCGAACAGATGCGTGCCGGCGAATATGAACGGTACGGTACCGACCGTTGACCGAAGCCAGGCAAACACAGCGACCAGCCATGGCCGCTGCATCGTCACGAACACCGCAATCGAGACGAAATCCAGACCAATGAGCACCCACAAACCACCGCCAAACTGGCAGAACGCGAGAAACAGCACTCGGCCCTCACCTTCCAGGTTGTAGAAGTCCGCAATAGGCCCGCTTGCCAACAGCAACAATCCCCAGACAACCAGACCATAGACAATGACCAGTTTGCGGGTAAAGGCAATTGCCGAATGCGTCCGCTGATCCAGAAGAGCGCCGATATTCTGTCCCAGCACCGGTGCCAATGCACTCGGCAAGGCAAAAAAAGCGCAGTAGGAAAACTGCAGGACCCGATCAAGAACCGCCATTGCCGCCAGGGCCGAGGTGCCGAACGTGGCCACGCTCGAGACAAGATACGCCACCCCCACCGGGGTCGCCAGATTGCCCACCATGGCAGGCAAGGCAACTCTGAACGTGCGCGTGACATGCATGCGCAGCAGTTTGAACTTGATGGACATCGCCAGCCCGACGTGGCGACGCACCCAATACAGCCCCAGACAGGCAGACATGAACGCAGACAAGGCATAGGAAAGGCCTGCCCCTTCCAGCCCCAGATCCAGGACGAAAATCAGCAACGGATCGGCAATCGCCAGCGTAGCGGCGCCCGACAACACCACCCACAACGCCCGACGACTATCCCCGGCGGTGCGCAGAATCTGCGCGGTCATCTGCATCAACGACTGCAGCACACTGAATGGCAACGTCAGCCAGATAAATACCCTTGCCGCTTCATAGGTCGCAGCATCAGCACCGAGCAGATGAGTCACCGGGACGATCAACGCCAGTTGCAAGGCAGCTGACAGACCGCACACGACAAGCACCATCAACATCAGGCTGGCGGTGAAGCGCGAGACGGCCTTGGTCGCACGATGCCCGATACGCTCGGACAACACCGTCGCCGCCGCGATAATCAAACCGTTGGCCAAAGCACTGTTGAGAAAGATCAACACCTTGGCGATGCCGACCGCGGCCAGCAGCAAGGGCTGGTGCAGCATGGAGACATAGACCAGCGTCAGGATGTCTACCAGAAACACCGCGAACAGGCTCAGGGCACTGGTGCTGGTCATCACCAGGATATGGCGTGCTATGAGCCCTTCAGTAAACTTCGCGCGGGCTACCGCCATCACATTCCCCAAACAGGCAATACTTCGCCAGCAGCAGTGGCGAAGCTCATTCAGGCGGCGATTCTAGCGGTGTGCCGGTTCGGTTGCTATCGTCGCTTCGGGATATCTACCGAGGGCCGACCAAGGGTTTGGAAGCCGTTGCGATTTACTCCGGCAGCGGCTCGGAAACCGGCCGGCCCATCAACAGAACGGCAAGCAGAATGGAAAGCCCGACAAAGCACGCGGCGGCGTAGCCAAGACTCTGCAGCCCAAACGAATCAATCATCCGTCCGCCCACAATAGCGCCCAGGCCGATGCCCAGATTGGCACCCGAGATATTCAGCGACGCGCCAAAAGCCGTCGCGCCCTCAGCGGCTTTCATGACCCGCACATGGCTGACCAGAAACAGCGCAGCCTGAGTAATCCCCCAGGTCGCCAACGCCATCGCCAGAAAAACCGGCGAGTGAATGCTCGGTATCAAAGCGACCATGCCCGCCACCATGAACGTGCAGAACACGATAGAAGCCATCAGCGGATGCTTGTCCACCGCCCGACCGCCCAACGAGTTGCCGATCAGGCCCACCGCACCAAATGCCATCAGACACCAACCCACCACGGTGCCGTTGAAACCTGCCAGCCGTTCGAGGATGTCGGCCAAATAGGTGTAAGCCGTGAACATCCCGGAGAAAACCAGTACGGACAGCAACACATGGCCTTGCAGGACTGGGCTGCGCAGAACTCTCATCTGTTGGCGCAGCGAAGCGTCTTGCCGGGTAACGTGAATGGTCGGCAGATACACGAACAGCAGCAACGCCTTGGCCAGTGCCAGCACCGCAAGCATGCCGAACGCCATACGCCAGCCCACGGCATCCGCAACCAGCGTGCCCACCGGAATCCCAAACACCGTGGCGCAGACGATCCCGAACGTGATCTTTGCCATGGCCCGTCCCGCGTGCTCCGGGCCGACCAGATCGACCGCAGTCTCGCTGGCCAACGCCCAGAACACTGGCAACCCGAGTGCAGGTATGAGTCGCGCAATCCCCATCACTGCAATATTGGGACTTAGCGCCGCAAGGGTATTGGCGAGCGCAAACAGCACCATTACGGTCACGAACAGCTTCTTGCGTTCAAAGCGCGCGAAATACGCGGTCAGGAACGGACCAAAACAGGCCACCGTGAACGCGAACAACGTCACCAGCAACCCTGCTTGCGGGATGCTTACCTCAAGGTCCCGGGCGATGCCGGGGAGTAGGCCAACAATGACAAATTCGGTTGTCAGCACAGTAAAGCCTGCGGCCGACAACAGCAGAATGGGTAACAGCATTCGAGCTCCAATAGCAAAGCGCCAGACGGATCAACACCGGTCTGGTTTTTTAAAAGGGTATGGTCAAGCTGATATGACTTGGCGCTGATCACTCGTTAACCGGGCAATCAAAGCGGAAAAGAATTGTTACAGGCAAACAGCGGCCGACATTATGTCGGGCCACTTTGTTGAGGTCTACTGGCAAGCATGCGGCTTTTTATCCATCATTGCACGCCTCCCGAAAGCTTCAACACTCAGGAATTATAACGTCGCCTGGCCTCCCACCGTTTGCCCGATCAGCGCTGTTGATTGCACGATCCTGCGAGGCTGAACCGATGCCTGACCCCATGGTTTGAACCCGTAGAACTGGCTTTAGCCGGGAGGACGGAGTTTCTGCCAAAGAACATTTAGCGAATATCCCGGCATTCTCCAGGCCGACCGTATGGATTGCCTGGGCGCCTGTGGAAGCTTTCATGTCTTCCC
>NZ_JACONW010000130.1 GCF_014357575.1 Pseudomonas folii
GGCTAAAGCGGAACGCCGCCCGGCCAGTCCTACGCCACGCGCGCGCCCACGACAAAACTATCAGGACAAACACCGTGAACCAACTCCCCATCATCGACATCGCCCCGCTCTACAGCGATGACCAACTCGCCTGGCAAGACATCGCCCGGCAAATCGACCAGGCCTGTCGGGAGTGGGGTTTCTTCTATATCAAGGGCCACCCGATCAGTGCCGAGCGTATTGAACAGGTAGTCAGCACGGCGCAGCAATTCTTCGCCCTGCCGAAGGCTGAAAAGCTCAAGATCGACATCACCCAAAGCCGTCATCACCGCGGCTATGGCGCTATCGCGACCGAACAGCTGGACCCGAATATACCGAGCGATCTCAAGGAAACCTTCGACATGGGCTTTCATTTGCCCGCCGATCACCCTGAGGTCGTCGCTGCAAAACCATTGCGTGGCCCCAACCGACATCCAGACATGCCGGGCTGGGAATCCTTGATGGAACAGCATTATCTGGACATGCAGGCCCTCGCGCAGAAGTTGCTTCAGGCGATCACTGTCGCGCTGGGTATTGAGCGTGACTTCTTCGACAAGCGCTTTGTCGCCCCCGTCAGCGTGCTGCGCTTTATCCACTACCCGCCGCGCCATACTGCCACCAGCGCCGAACAACAAGGCGCCGGGGCACACACAGATTACGGCTGTATCACCCTTCTGCATCAGGACTCTGCGGGCGGACTGCAAGTGCGTGATGTGCGCGGCCAGTGGATCGATGCGCCGCCGATTGACGGCACATTCGTGGTCAATATCGGCGACATGATGGCGCGCTGGAGCAACGACCGATATGTGTCCACGCCTCATCGGGTGGTCAGCCCCCTGGGCGTTGATCGCTATTCCATGCCGTTTTTCGTCGAGCCCAACCCGGACACCGAAATTGAATGCCTGCCCGGTTGCAAGAGCGAAACCGAGCCTGCGCGCTATCCTGTGACCACTTGCTCGGCATTCCTGTTGTCGCGTTTCGCCGATACCTACGCTTATCGGCGGGAGCAGGAGGCCGGGTAAATTTGAACCGCTTGGTCAGGTTTTGCCCATCCCGAAGCATGACTCTGTAGAATGCCGGCCATCTGCACCTGATGAGAAAAGCACATGTACGATTGGTTGAACGCCCTGCCCAAGGCAGAACTGCACCTGCACCTTGAGGGTTCTCTGGAGCCCGAGTTGCTCTTCGCACTCGCCGAACGCAACAAGATCGCGCTGCCGTGGAATGACGTCGAAGCCCTGCGCGGCGCTTACGCCTTCAACAACCTGCAGGAATTTCTCGATCTTTATTACCAGGGCGCAGATGTATTGCGTACCGAACAGGACTTCTACGACCTGACCTGGGCGTATCTGGAGCGCTGCAAAGCCCAGAACGTGATTCATACCGAACCCTTCTTCGATCCGCAAACCCACACCGACCGGGGTATTCCGTTCGAAGTGGTGCTGAATGGCATCACGGGCGCTCTGAAAGACGGTCAATCAAAGTTGGGGATCAGCAGCGGTCTGATTCTTAGCTTCCTGCGTCATTTGAGCGAAGAAGAAGCAGAAAAAACCCTCGACCAGGCGCTGCCGTTTCGCGATGCGTTCGTTGCCGTAGGGCTGGACAGTTCGGAAATGGGTCACCCACCCAGCAAGTTCAAACGCGTCTTCGACCGTGCCCGTGATGAGGGCTTCCTGACGGTGGCCCACGCCGGGGAAGAAGGCCCGCCCGAGTACATATGGGAAGCGCTGGACCTGTTGAAAATCCAGCGTATCGACCACGGTGTACGCGCCATCGAAGACGAGCGTCTCATGCAGCGCATCATCGATGAGCAGATTCCGCTGACGGTCTGCCCGCTGTCGAATACCAAGCTCTGCGTCTTCGACGACATGGCAAAACACAACATCCTCGACATGCTTGAGCGTGGCGTGAAGGTCACGGTGAATTCCGACGATCCAGCTTATTTCGGCGGTTATGTCACCGAGAACTTCCATGCGCTGTACACACATCTGGGCATGACCGAAGATCAGGCGAAACGTCTGGCACAAAACAGCCTTGACGCACGACTGATCAAGCGTTGATCTGACCCTTCCTCAGGCGGCAGCCGCGATCTTGTCGATCTCGCGCTGCCCACTTGACGAGACTTGCAGGGTGCTCGATTCCTCAGTGATCCGTAGCCAACCCATCTGAATAAAAAGCTGCAACAAACCTGCCCCTAATGCACCGCCCAAATGCGGCGTGAACTCGCTCCTGTCGGCACAGGCACAAACAGTCTCTCGCTGGCGCAAAGCAAGTGCGGGCACATAAATCCCCCGCTCCGCAAACCTCGCCACCCCCACGCTGGTGACCTCAACACGATGCTCCTGTTGCTCGATCCAACCCGCCCCCAGCAGCCGCTGATACAACTCGGCCGCCATATCACCGCCAAGGTGATCACAGCAAATACGCGCCTCACGCAACGGCATGGAAGGCAGAGGTTGCGCAACATTACGGTTGATCTGTGCTGTACTCACGGCCGAGGCGCATGCGAGCGCTTGAAGTGCCGTCGCCACCTGCGGACCCGCCAGACGAAAAAAGCGCTTGCGGCCCCGCACTTCCTGCTTCAATAAACCACCAGTCGCCAGACGCGCCAAATGCGCCCCGGCAGATGATGTCGTCAGTCCTGCAAGCAGAGCCAGCTCATTGGCGGATCGAGCAGTACCGTCCATCAAGGCCCAGATCATTGCACTACGCTTCGGGTCAGCCAGCAATGTTGCAACGTGGCTGATGCAAGGTGCATATTCCATATGTTCACTCCCTGTTGAAACATCGTCTATCGCGATGACATGGTGGCAGTAATACAGTTGTAAACAAGAAGCCAGACCGCTGTAGTCGAGGCCGTAATGAGCCAGTGAAGTAGAACCCTCAGGTGACTGACAGTCTTTAACCAGAAAAGCTCTTCAGACGCCCAGAATATTGATTACTGCACTGGCACGGTATTATCGACTTACGTAAAGGTCTAACGTGGAGCCAGTAAAAGATGCAACGACCCGGCGATCGACCGGGACTTACATAACTATGGTTCCACCAACTCCGGATGATCAGTATAAGCCTTGGAACCTTTCACCCGATCAGGCAAACACACCGTTACATCGAGAGCCTCCAGAATTTCCGGATGAACCTTGCCCAATCTTTCACAAGGGAAACATTCCTGAAAACATCACAAGGATGCCTGTCGAACCCTAGCCACAAAGGCCCTCAACCCCGGAACCAGAAAATCCGTCACATCGTGCACGGCATTTTCCTACAACATAGACAACTAGAAACGCTCAATAAAATAAGACAAATAGTAGAGCCCATGTTCGCAGCTAACGACCATCAATCCTATTTACACTCGTCACTTTCCGAAACGTCCGTAGGATAAATCTACAATACCTGTAGCTATTTACCAGTAACACTGAGGGAATATAAACAGAACTCACCTCAGCATTAATTATCGGCACATGAACAATCAATCTGCATTCATTGGCAATGGATATATTGGAAGCAATCGACTGTCGCCCGGTTGATATAACCGGGTTGGCTCCCGCACACAGGCGGGAGCATCAATCAGGCCTGAGTGACTGACGCGTCGCGCTTTTGCTGCAGACGTCGAGTCAACACAGACATAGTGACCGCCAGCCCGCCACACAGGCTGATGACCAGTGCCATGGGAACGGCAGTGCCATCGTGCAACACACCGACCAACGCTGCTGCACCGGCAGCCACGCTGAATTGCAGACATCCCAGCATCGCCGATGCACTCCCGGCTCGCGCCCACTGGCCATTCATTGCGCAGGCCGACGCGTTGGGGATGATGCAACCCAGGCTGGCAATGCAGATGAACAACGGCACCAGCAACGGCCAAAGTGCCTCGGTACGCAAACCGGTAATAGCCAGCAACGTCAGCGCCGCAGCCAGATAAATCCAGACCGTACGCGACAGCAGGAACGCCGGGCCTTTCTTGCCTACCAGCCGCGCATTGAGCTGGGCAATCAGAATGAAGCCGGCAGCGTTGGTGCCGAACAACCAGCCGTAGTGCTCCGCGGGCACGCCATAAAGCTTGATGAATACGAATGGCGAACCGGCGATATAGGAAAACATCCCCGCCATGGCGATGCCGCCCGTCAATGCATGTCCGAGGAAAATCCGGTCCCCCAGCAAGCTGCGGTACTGTTTGAACGCCCCCGCCAGTGGCTGACGCGGATGGCTGGCAGGCATGCTTTCAGGCAATCCGAGCGCCACAGCCAAGGATGCCAGTGCGCTGAACGCTGTCAGGCTGATAAAGATGGATTGCCAGCCATATAAATTGACCAGTAACCCGCCGAGCATCGGCGCAAGGATCGGGGCCAGCCCCATCACCAGCATCAATTGCGAGAAGACTTTGGCTGACTGCACCGCATCGCATTTATCGCTGACAATCGCCCGGGAAATCACCATACCCGCACAACCGCCAAGCGCCTGAACGAAGCGCGCGCCAATAAGCCAATCCAGATTCGGCGCGAAGGCGCAAGCCAGGGAAGCCAGAGTGAACAGCGTCACGCCGAACAGCAGCGGAATCCGCCGACCGAAGCGGTCAGCCACAGGACCATAGGCCAGTTGGCCGATGGAGAGGCCCAGAAAGTAAGAGGCCAGGGTCAGTTGAACGTGTTTCTCGTCAGTGCCAAACGCCAAAGCGATGGCCGGGAAACCTGGCAAGTAGAAATCGATGGCCAAAGGGCCGAAGGCGCTAAGCGCACCGAGAATAAGGATGGTACGAAGGTTCATGAGGCGTCCAGACAGTGCTCGTGCAGCCCGACAGTTTAACCGGGCCCGTGCGGGCTGAGTGTCAGGAGAAGGTAATTACTTCAAAAAGTTTCACGGCCGCGCCCCGTAGGAGATTTTACCTGCGCCGGAGATTCCATATTTTCCCGCAAGTGAGGCGCTCGGTGTGGGACCGGCTTTAGCCGGGAAAGCGATGTTACTGACGCCCCCACTTCCAGGGACCGTATTGACCTCCTCCCGGCTAAAGCCGGTCCCACACCGAGCGCAGCGCACAGGGATTATTCCAACTCACTTATTTCTGGGTGATTTGCGCCTGATACCCCTCCTCACCAATCAAGCCAATAACCTGTTCGCCGGTCAGGTCGCTTTCGACAATTACTTCACCGGTCGGCAGGTCGACTTGCACCAGCGCGCTAGGGTCCTGCTCCTTGATTGCAGTGGTCACCGCTTTGACACAGTGGCCGCAGGTCATGCCTTGAACGTTGAATCGTTGCATGGTGCTACTCCTTCAAACAGGGCTGTGGATCACGATGACGCCATGTTTCACCTTCCCATCATGGCAAGGTCAAGTTTCTCGTTTGTCTGCCGGGCTGGTATTCGGCGCAAGGCTCGGCCAAGCTGCATCATCACCGTCTACATCAGGAGTATCAGCGATGCGCTGGTCAGCATTGAGCCTCTTCAGCATTCTCGGCCTGTTGGCTGCTTCCCCGGCAGTTCAGGCTGATCAGGATTATGGCGTTCTGATCATTTCTC
This sequence comes from Pseudomonas folii, assembly GCF_014357575.1. Lineage (GTDB taxonomy): Bacteria > Pseudomonadota > Gammaproteobacteria > Pseudomonadales > Pseudomonadaceae > Aquipseudomonas > Aquipseudomonas folii. The sequence goes on from NZ_JACONW010000130.1 coordinate 5,533, forward strand.
GCGAGCGGCTGGAAGTCGCCTCGTCCTGCGAGATCGGCATCTATATTCAGGACCAGCTCGCGGGCCGGGTGTTCCAGGAACAGTCCGTTTCCTTCAACCTGCCAGCAGGTAACGTCGCGATTCGTCTGCGTGTGCTGCCAGGTGCAGTATTCGGTTGCGACCCCGGTATGGAGGCGCAGAGCAACACCAACATCAAGATTCAAGCCGGTGATATTCTCAAATACCGAATCGCCAGTAGCCTCAATGGCATGTATCTCAAACGCGCCGATCTGAATTATTGATCTGGACTTGACCTTGTCCTCGTGGAAAGGTTGATCCTTGCAGGCAACGGCCTTCAGGGAGAATGAACATGCTCAATCCGCTCAACTTCGATCTGCCGATTTCCGGCATGACCTGCGCCAGTTGCGCAGGTCGGGTCGAGCGTGCGCTGAACAAAGTGCCAGGGGTCAGGACCGTCAGCGTCAACCTTGCCAGTGAACAGGCGCACATCGAGACGGACGGCGGGCCGGACACCGCCACCCTCATCGCGGCAGTCGAAAAAGCCGGATATACCGCGACTGCGCATCAAGACCCGATCGCGAAAGCCGACCAGCAGCTTCGCACACTGACCCGAGAGCGCTGGGCGTTGATTCTGGCGATAGCACTGTCAATTCCGCTGATTCTGCCCATGCTGCTGCAACCCTTGGGGGTTCACTGGATGGCGCCCGCCTGGGCACAGTGCGCGCTGGCCACCCCGGTACAGTTCATTTTTGGTGCACGCTTTTACGTAGCCGCCTGGAAAGCGCTGCGCGTCGGAGCGGGTAACATGGACCTGCTGGTGGCATTGGGCACCAGTGCCGGGTACGGCCTGAGTGTTTATGAATGGGTCACCGCCGCCCCCGGCGAAATGCCGCATTTGTACTTTGAAGCGTCGGCGGTAGTCATTGCGTTGGTGCTGCTGGGCAAATACCTGGAAAGTCGCGCCAAACGGCAGACCGCCAGCGCGATCCGCGCGCTGGAAGCCTTGCGCCCGGATCGCGCCCTGCAAGTCATTGATGGTCATGAGCACGACATCGCCATCAGCGCTTTGAAACTGGGCGACCTGGTACTGGTCAAGCCGGGCGAGCGCTTCCCTGTAGACGGCGAAGTGATCGAAGGCCAAAGCCATGCCGACGAAGCACTGATCAGCGGGGAAAGTCTGCCGGTGCCCAAACAGGTCGGCGACAAGATCACCGGTGGTGCAATCAATGGCGAGGGGCGTCTGCTGGTGAAAACCACGGCGCTGGGTACTGAAACGGTTCTGGCGCGCATTATTCGATTGGTTGAAGACGCTCAGGCAGGCAAGGCTCCCATTCAGAAACTGGTGGACCGGGTCAGCCAGGTGTTCGTCCCGACCGTTCTGGTCATTGCCTTTTTTACGTTTGCCGGTTGGCTGGTGGCTGGCGTGCCGATGGAGACTGCGCTGATCAACGCCGTTGCGGTATTGGTAATCGCCTGTCCCTGTGCGCTGGGGCTCGCAACCCCCACGGCAATCATGGCCGGTACTGGCGTCGCAGCCCGCTACGGCATTTTGATCAAGGATGCCGAGGCGCTGGAGCGCGCTCATGAAGTGACGACGGTAGTATTCGACAAGACCGGCACGCTCACCTCGGGCACACCGCAAATCGCCCACTTCTGCGCCAAAGGCGGCAATGAAGAACAAGTGCTGGAATGGGCTGGCGCGCTGCAACGCGGCAGCGAGCATCCATTGGCCAAGGCGGTGCTGGACGCCTGCCGGGATTGGCACCTGCATCCGGCCAGCGTTGAAAACAGTCATGCCCTGCCTGGCGTCGGTATTGCCGGAACGCTGGACGGTCGCGATCTGGCCTTGGGCAACCGGCGAATACTTGAACAAAGCGGTCTGCACATGGAAGAACTGGCGGATGCAGCCCGTGCCTGGGAAGCCGAAGGCCGGACCTTGTCCTGGTTGATCGAGCAGAGCCCGAACCCCGCAGTGCTAGGCCTGTTCGCCTTTGGAGACACACTCAAGCCCGGCGCACAGCAGGCCGTTGAGCAATTGGCCGCGCGCAACATCAGCAGCCACTTGCTCACAGGGGATAACCACGGCAGCGCCAGAGTAGTCGCCGAAGCGTTGGGTATCCGTGACGTGCATTCCGAAGTGCTGCCAGCAGACAAAGCCGCGACAGTCGCGGATCTGAAGCGATATGGCGTTGTGGCGATGGTGGGTGACGGCATCAACGATGCGCCCGCTCTGGCTGCCGCGGATATCGGCATCGCCATGGGCGGCGGCACTGATGTCGCCATCCACGCGGCGGGGATTACCCTGATGCGCGGCGATCCGGCATTAATTCCGGCAGCACTGGAGATCAGCCGCAAGACCTACGCCAAGATCCGCCAGAACCTGTTCTGGGCATTCGTCTATAACCTGATCGGCATTCCATTAGCGGCATTCGGCTTTCTCAATCCGGTACTGGCGGGTGCAGCCATGGCGCTGTCCAGCGTCAGCGTGGTGTGTAACGCCTTGCTGCTTAAAACGTGGAAGCCCAAAGATCCGGGAGCAAAGTCATGAACATTGGGCAAGCCGCGAAACAGAGTGGGTTGAGCGCCAAGATGATCCGTTACTACGAAGCCACCGGCCTGCTGCAGGCAGCGCATCGCAGTGACAGTGGCTATCGCCTGTACGGCAAGGACGATCTGCACACTCTGGCATTCATCAAACGCTCCCGGGATCTTGGTTTTTCGCTGGAAGAAGTCGGCAAGCTGCTGACGCTCTGGCAAGACCGGCAACGCGCCAGCGCCGACGTTAAAGCACTGGCCCGCGAGCATATCGCCGAGCTCAATCAAAAAATCGAAGAACTGGCCAGCCTGCGCGATACCTTGCAGGAGCTGGTCGAGCACTGCCATGGCGACGACCGCCCGGACTGCCCGATCCTCAAGGATCTGGCTTCGGGTGGGTGTTGTAGTTAGCAATGATAGAGACCGGTAGGTGCGAACTTGTTCGCGAGACGTGGTAACTGACACCTCGCCTCGCCAACAAGTTGGCTCCTACCGGGACAGAGTGAAACGTCCCCACAAAAAACCCGGCCTGAGCCGGGTTTTTATTAACTGCTGATCACTGCATCCAGGGCGGAGGCGGTTCTTCGGCAGTCTTGTTCGCTGGAGCATCGTCGGCAGCGCGGGCGGCCTGACGGCGGTCTTCGTCCAGGCGCGCAGCTTCGATTTCCCGCAATACGCCGCCAACATCGGCCTCGTCTTCCGGTTCATCAAACTCGCCGGTCAACACCGTCGCTGGCGACAATGTGCCTGCTTCGTAGTACGACCACATTTCCTTGGCGTACTTCGTTTTACGCAACTCAGGCGCAAAGCGGCCGAAGTAGGACGCCATATTGCCCACGTCACGCTCCAGCATGCTGAACGCGTGGTTATTGCCCGCCGCGTCGACCGCCTGAGGCAAATCGATGATCACCGGACCAGTCGGGGTCAACAACACGTTGAACTCGGAAAGATCGCCATGCACCAAACCGGTACACAACATCAGTACGATCTGTTCGATCAAGAAAGCGTGATATTCCCGAGCCTGATCCGGCTCCAGAACCACATCATTCAATCGCGGTGCGGCATCGCCATACTCGTCGGCGATCATCTCCATGAGCAATACGCCTTCGAGGAAGTCGTATGGCTTGGGCACACGAACGCCAGCGCTGGCAAGCCGGAACAATGCCGCCACTTCGGCGTTCTGCCAGGCATCCTCTGTTTCCTTGCGACCAAACTTGGAGCCTTTGGCCATCGCCCGTGCCTGACGACTGTTACGTACCTTGCGGCCTTCCTGATACTCGGATGCCTGACGGAAACTGCGTTTATTCGCCTCCTTGTAAACCTTGGCACACCGCAGCTCATTGCCACAGCGCACCACATAAACAGCTGCCTCTTTACCGCTCATCAGCGGGCGCAGCACCTCGTCCACCAGACCGTCCTCGATCAGGGGTTCAATGCGTTTAGGAGTTTTCATCAGCTTTTATTGTGGGTCCTTCGTTGCCAAACACGCGATTGTTGCCCGTTATACGGCAATCCTCTGCCAGCGAGTAGTGGGAGCTGACGTTTGATGCGGATAGTTTCTGTCGGAAAAACCCTCATCGTCCCGATCTAAAGCAGCTTTCATGCCGTAAGACATCAAAAAACAAACCGCGCCCACCGGGTAAGAAACTTCGGCGACTGCAAGCATCGCGTACGACAATCGGGATCAGTTACTGCTTGAACAGTTCACCGGGAGTGAATCCGAACAACCCCTTGAAAGCAGCGATGAATGCCGAGGTCGAGTCGTAACCGCAGGCCAGTGCCGTATTGGTCACGCTGTCACCATTTTCCAGCGCGCCAAGGGATGAAAGCAGTCGCGCACGCTGCCGCCAGCCACGAAAGCTCAAGCCCGTTTCGCGCTGGAACAGGCGCATCAAGGTCTTCTCCGAAGCGCCCAGACGTACCGCCCAGTCGTGCAGAGTGATCAACTGGCTCGGGTTTTCGATCAGCTCATTGCACAGCTCCAGCAAACGCGGATGACGAGGCAATGGCAGCGAGAACCCCACTTCTGGCAAGTGCGCCAGTTGGTCCATGAGCACCTGCACCAGTCGCGCTTCGCTGCTGTCCCCCAAGGGATACTCGGCGGGCAAATGACAGAAGCTTTTGATCAGTTCCCTGGCCAGCGGCGTCACTTCCAGAACCCGACAGCGTTGCGGGGCCCAACTTGAATCTTCTTTGCGCACATACAGGCTGCGCATTTCTGCACGCATGGAAGTCACCACTTCGTGCTCCAGCCCCGCCGGTATCCAGACACCCCACTGTGGCGGGGCGAAGAAACTGCCTTCAGCGGTGTGCACGCCCAGAACACCGCTGATCGCGTAGGAAAACTGCACCCACTCATGACGATGCGGCGGCGTCCACGACCCGGCGCTCAAGCTCTCGGCGCGGGCATACAATGGACGCGGCAATTCGCTTAACGCGGGGATCTGTCGCTCGCTGCCGTGACGATGCATAGGATATTGTCCGTTAGCCGTTATGGATTGGCCTTATGTCGCAAGACGGAAGTTTACGAGTGAGTTAGCCTTCGGACATCTATTTTTACAAACAATTGCCGAGCTCTTATGTCTGTCCTCAAACATCTCAAACGCGTCGTCACCGACTGGTTCCTTTGCGGGATGGTCCTGGCCACGGTTCTCGCCTACTTCTTCCCAGGCTTCGGTGCCACGGGTGGCGGCATGCATGCCGAATACGTCGTCAACGTCGGCGTGTTCGTGGTGTTCTTCCTGCACGGCGTCAATCTTTCCAGTGAACAGATCCGGCATGGTTTGAAGAACTGGCGGCTGCACATCATGGTGCAAGTCTTCACTTTCGTGGTGTTCCCGGTCATCTGGCTGGCGTGCGACAAGGCCTTTGGCGCGTACATCCCGGCATTGCTGATGCTGGGCTTCCTGTACCTGTGCGCGCTGCCGTCGACGATTTCTTCTTCGGTAGCGTTGACCGGCAGCGCGGGCGGCAACGTTCCGGCGGCCATTCTCAACGCGAGCATGTCCAGCGTGTTCGGCATCTTCATGACGCCATGGCTGGTCAGCCTGGTCATCGGCACCGGCTCTGGCGGTATCGACCTGGGCTCCACACTGCTGAACCTGAGCCTGATGTTGCTGCTGCCACTTATCTTGGGTCAGTTGGTGCGTCCATTGGTGGGCAAGTTTTTCGCCAGACACAAGAAGTACACCAACCTGATCGACAAGATCGTGATCCTGTTGCTGGTCTATGCGGCGTTCTGTAATTCGATGGTGTCGGGGATGTGGCAAACCCAGGGCAACTCGGTCATCGTCATGGCCTTCGCAGGCAGTGCTGTATTGCTGGCGGTGATCCTGCTACTGACCACCGGAACCGCTCGGGTCCTGAAATTCAATCATGCGGACAAGGTGGCAGCGGTGTTCTGTGCGACCAAGAAATCCCTGGCAGCCGGTGCCCCGATGGCAGCGCTGATTTTTGGAAACAATCCGGGCCTGGGTCTGATCCTGCTGCCGATCATGATCTACCACCCGCTGCAACTGATCGTGTGCTCGGTGATGGCCGAGAACTACTCCAACCGGCACAAGCTGCAACTGTCGGCTGAAGCGCTGGAGGAAGCACGCGCGGCTTGATCGGAGTCTTTTTGGGGATTACGCAAAACCTGTTTGTGATAATCCCCAAAATTGGCGCCATGTCGTGGGACCGGCTTTAGCCGGGAAGGGGCCAGTACATCCAACGCACCTTTGTGATCAGAATGCAGACTTCCCGGCTAAAGCCGGTCCCACGTCAGGTTGCGGGCAAACCTGGAATCCCCTACAAGAAATAGCAGTCCACTTCCAATTCAGAAATGGCCCTCATCACCGCTCTTGGCGCCATGTCGTGGGACCGGCTTTAGCCGGGAAGGGGCCAGTACATCCAACGCACCTTTGTGATCAGAATGCAGCCTTCCCGGCTAAAGCCGGTCCCACGTCAGGTTGCCGGTAAACCTGGAATCCCCTAAAGAAATCGCAGTCCACTGCCAATTCAAGAAATGGCCCTCATCACCGCTCAAGAATCGCCGTAACCCCCTGCCCGCCCGCCGCACAGATCGAGATCAATCCCCGCCCTTCTCCCGCGACGCTCAACAACTTGGCCAGATTGGCGACAATCCGTCCGCCCGTTGCGGCAAACGGGTGTCCAGCCGCCAATGAGCTGCCTTTGACGTTCATCTTGCTGCGATCAATTGAGCCCAAGGGCGCATCCAGCCCGAGCCGGGTCTGGCAGTAATCCGCGTCCTCCCACGCCTTGAGCGTACACAGCACCTGGGCAGCGAACGCTTCGTGAATTTCGTAATAGTCGAAATCCTGCAACGTCAGACCATTGCGCGCCAAAAGCCGGGGCACGGCATAGGCAGGCGCCATCAGCAGGCCTTCCTTGCCGTTGACGAAATCCACCGCCGCCGACTCTCCGTCACGCAGATATGCCAACACCGGCAGACCTCGTTCCTTGGCCCACTCTTCACTGGCCAGCAGCACCAACGATGCGCCGTCAGTCAGCGGCGTCGAATTGCCTGCGGTCAGCGTGCCTTTGGCACTGCGTTCGAATGCGGATTTCAAACTGGCGAGTTTTTCCAGGGTCAGGTCCGGGCGCAGGTTGTTGTCACGGGTCAGCCCCTGAAAAGGCGTGATCAAATCGTTCTGCCATCCTTCGGCATACGCAGCGGCCATCTTCAGATGACTTTCCAGTGCCAATTGGTCCTGTGCGTCGCGAGGGATATTCCAGGTTTGCGCCATCAATTCGCAGTGCTGCCCCATGGATAGCCCAGTGCGCGGTTCGCCGTTGCGTGGCAGCTCCGGCTTGAGATTGTGCGGACGCAATTGCAACAAAAGTTTAAGTTTGTCGCCCACCGACCTGGCCCGATTAACCTGCAGCAAAATGTTACGTAAATCCTCATTCACGCCAATCGGTGCATCGGAAGTGGTATCCACGCCGCCCGCAATGCCGCACTCGATCTGTCCCAATGCGATTTTGTTGGCCACCAGCAACGCCGCTTCCAGCCCGGTGCCACAGGCCTGTTGCAGATCGTAGGCAGGCGTCTGCGGGGACAAGCGCGAGCCCAGCACGCACTCGCGGGTCAGGTTGAAATCCCGGGAATGCTTGAGCACCGCCCCCGCCACGACCTCGCCCATGCGCAGGCCATGCAGGTTGAAACGCTCGATCAAACCCTCCAGCGCGGCGGTCAGCATGTCCTGATTGCTCGCGGTGGCGTAGGGGCCGTTGGAGCGAGCGAATGGAATACGGTTACCGCCGACGATGGCGACCCGGCGTGGCTGATTCATTGAAAACTCCCTTTATTGATACGGATTCGCTGATGAGCAGCGTAGGGGATACTCGAACGAACGTCGCTTGAGTGTGGTCAACTCCTTTGAACCCCGACTCAAGGAGAGTGTTCCATGCCGTCTGATCGCTACATAGATTTTGCCAACTCTGACCTGGGCAGCCGCCTGGTTGGCGCTATTGGCCTGCCTAAACCGGTCAGACTGGAACGCTGGCAGGCAGGACGTCTGCGCCCTGTTGAAGGTTCGTTGCTGATCAGCGCCGGGCCGTTGGCTGATCAAGTCAGGCTGTTTGCCCCACGCTTGACCGAGTCGATCTACAGCTTTGGCTCAGAGGTGCCGGGCGCAACGGCTTGGGCTGTCGATCAAGGCCCGAAAATCAAAGCGGTAGTCTTCGATGCCAGCGCTTTCACGCGCACCGACGACCTCAAGCAATTACGCGAATTTTTCCAGCCTCTGCTGAAAAAACTGGATAACAGCGCGCATGTGGTGATTCTTGGCCATTCACCCGCCAATCTGAGCGAACCGCTGGCTGCCAGCACCCAGCAGGCGCTCGAAGGGTTCAGCCGCTCGCTGGCCAAAGAGATGCGCAACGGCGGCACCGTGCAGTTACTGCAGGTGGACAGTGGCGCGGAGGATCAACTTGAAGGTGCCCTGCGGTTTTTCCTGTCGCCCAAGAGCGCGTTCATCTCCGGACAGGTCATCCGCCTGAGTCCTTGCCCGACACACGTGCAGGACTGGAGTCGCCCACTGAGCGGGCGCAGGGCACTGGTGACCGGCGCTGCACGCGGTATCGGCGCAGCGATTGCCGAAACCCTGGCTCGCGACGGTGCCGAGGTAGTCTTGCTGGATGTGCCTCAGGCCAAATCAGACCTGGATGCCCTGGCAGCACGACTGGGCGGCAAAGCCCTTACGCTGGACATTGGCGCACCGGATGCGGGCGCGCAGTTGATCGAATATCTGCAGGGCGGCATCGACATTCTGGTGCACAACGCCGGTATTACCCGGGACAAGACGTTGGCCAACATGTCTGCCGATTTCTGGGATTCAGTGCTCTCGGTCAATCTCAACGCCCCTCAAGTCTTGACTGAAGCGCTGCTGGACAGCGGCACCCTGCGCGACAACGGTCGCGTCATTCTGTTGGCCTCGATCAGCGGACTTTCCGGTAATCGCGGCCAGACCAATTACGCCACCAGCAAGGCAGGCTTGATCGGCCTGGCTCGGGCAATGGCACCTGTGTTGAGCGAGCGCGGTATCAGTATCAATGCCGTGGCTCCGGGCTTTATCGAAACCAAAATGACTTCAAGCATGCCATTTGCCCTGCGTGAAGCGGGCCGACGCATGAGTTCGTTAGGTCAGGGCGGTTTGCCGCAAGACGTGGCTGAGGGGGTTGCCTGGCTGGCCCAACCGGGTGCTGGTGCGGTCAGCGGTCAAGTGCTGCGGGTCTGTGGTCAGAGTGTCATCGGCGCATAAGGCGCAAGACAATAAACAAGAGCAAGGAGATGCACGATGAGCGCTCACTGGCGATACCTGGATTCCCTGCCGACATTGCCAAACCTGTTCGTACAGGCGGCGATGCGGCGCAAGGTGACCGGTACTGAACTGCCTGATATCGGGTTGCGTTGCTGGACTTCCGTGGATCCGCAAAAGCTGTCTCAGTACCGCGAAGTGTGCGGTTTCAGCGAAAACAGTCTGCTGCCTCCGACTTATCCACACGTTCTGGCGTTCAACCTGCAAATGCAACTGATGACGGACAAGGACTTCCCCTTCCCGTTGTTAGGCCTGATTCATCTTGCCAACCGGATCAGGATTCATCGGCCGCTGGGCAGCGTGAACAAGGTGTACATCGGTGTAAAAGCTGAAAACCTTCAGCCTCACGATAAAGGTGCCACGTTCAATCTGATTACTCAGGTTGAAGACTCAATGGGCCTGCTCTGGGAAGAAGAAAGCACGATGCTGTGTCGCGATGTGAAGCTGGAAGGTGCTGTGAGTGGCGATTATGAGCCTGCGGATTTGCCCATGACCGAAGTCGCACGCTGGCGGGCGGCGGCGGAAATTGGCCGACGTTACGCCAAGGTGTCCGGCGACTACAACCCGATCCACCTGAGCGGGCCAAGCGCGAAACTGTTTGGCTTCCCGAAGGCGATTGCCCATGGCATGTGGCTCAAGGCAAGAACCCTGGCCTTTCTGACCAACCACCTCCCGGCGTCGAACGTCGATATCAGCGTGCAATTCCAGAAACCGGTGCGTTTGCCCAGCGAGATTGTGCTGTCGGCCAGCGCAGCGGGCTCCCACGGCCAATTTCGCCTGGAAGGTGCGCCGGGGTTGGTGCATATGGTGGGGAATTGGCAGCCGGTGACGGAAGTCGTGGAGTAATGGTGG
>NZ_JACONW010000131.1 GCF_014357575.1 Pseudomonas folii
GCCTGAATCGCGAGCAAGCTCACTCCTACAGGGTCCGTGTTTGCTGCGCGACAGCGCGGCGTCTGGACTAAAGGGGCATCCCTACAGGGAGTCGGGGCAACAGGGATTCAGCCCTACGTCTTGTTGTGATCAATATCCAGCTTATAGAAGGTGGCCTTGCCGCCTTCGCTGCTGTAGCCAGAATTGTCCTGCACGTAAACCCCTGCCTTGAAGTACAACGGCTTGTCACGCCAGGTGGCGCTGACCGGGCTGGTCCAGTTCTGACCTCTCGCGCTGACGCTTAGATCTCCTCCGGGGCTGAGGTGGATCTTGTAATTGAAGCGCTCGTTCAGCGGTACGCCTTCGGCAATCTGAATGACGCGGCCTTCGTCGTCGTCATAGCGGTTGCGGAACTTGGCAACGATATTCCCGGACTTGGTGTCTTCCTTGTACTGATACTCAACCTTGAGCATCGGCTCGGTGCTCTCGTAGGCGTGTATCTGGCCAATCACGATCTTGCCCGAGGAAGGCACCTGATTGACTTCAAGTGTGGCGGACAGGAAGTTGTCGGCGTCCGGATACATCCAGTTGTGCAGTGTGCCGTCGGACCAGGTTTCGCGCAGTTCACTTCGCGGGTATTTGGCGTTTTCGGTTTTTGATCCGGTTACCGGTGACCAGAAAAAGCTATAGCCCGACTCTGAACGAAAATATTTGCCGTCATAGCCTTGTTTCAGCTGGGACGTCTCGATGGTTTTGGGGGGCGAACCCACAGGAATGCTTAAATTCCACGAAGCCATGTCTACCATAAGTTAATTTCCATTATGTCGCTTTGCCAGTAAGGGCTGTCTAGATCAAGCCTTTCCGGGTTGTTGTTATACGTTCTCAATAACGAACTGTTAATAATTAATTGCCGAACGGATGACGTCAAAGTGCTGTCACATTGGCTGTAGGGCATGCGCCATGTGGCCTGTAGGAAATGACCGTTAGTCGGTTAAATGTGAACTTTAGTGAAGGCGATCACAAAGTCATCTTCAGTTTCCGTGAGAGCCGACTAAAGTTGCCCGATTGGAAATCAAAAACGACTGTCCCTGGATGTCGTGCCACATAAGAGAAGTTGCATGGAATGCGCGCAAACCAAGCCGGGTGATGGCTGTTCTGTTTTGTTGGTGGTGGATGACTATCCAGAGAACCTGGTGACCATGCGTGCGGTCCTGCAAAGGCAGGACTGGTGCATCATCACGGCAAGCTCGGGGATCGAGGCATTGACGGTGCTCCTGGAGCGCGAAGTCGATCTGGTGCTGCTCGATGTCCAGATGCCGGGTATGGATGGTTTCGAGGTTGCTCGCTTGATGCGCGGCAGCCAGCGAACGCGGCTGACCCCGATTATTTTCCTGACCGCCAACGAGCAATCTCAGGATGCAGTGCATCGCGGCTATGCCAGTGGCGCGATCGACTATCTGTTCAAACCGTTCGATCCCAATGTCCTCAGACCCAAGGTTCAGGTGTTGCTGGAGCAGCAGCAGAATCAGCGCGCCCTGCAGCGAATCTCCCGAGAACTGGAAGCGGCCAGAGCCTTCAACGCCTCCGTGCTGGATAACATCGACGAGGGCATTCTGGTCGTCAACGAGGCCGGTCTGATCAATTTCGCCAACCCCGCAATCTGCCGCCTGTTGGGTGCCAGCGCCGAGACGTTGAGCGGTACCCGCGTGATTGATTACCTGATTGAGCCGGACGTTGTCGATTGGGCGCAGTCCGGCTTCTATCGTCATTACCGCAATGCTGAAATCTATCGCCTGCACGACGCGGTCCTGCGGACCAGTGAGGGTCGGCAACTGCCGGTGGCGTTGTCCTGCGCGCCATTGCCGGTCGAACAGAAATCCATGGTGTTCAGCATTCTAGACATGTCGGTGGTGCGCAATCTTTATCAGCAATTGGAACAGCAAGCCGTTACCGATGCGTTGACCGGTTTGCTTAACCGACGCGGCTTCTATCAGGCGGTGGAGGGTTTGTTGCTGCGTGAGCAGGCGGGCCGGTTTCTGGTGCTGCTGTATCTGGATCTGGACGGTTTCAAGCGGGTCAACGATTCCCTTGGCCACGACGCCGGAGATCAGGTGCTGCTTTGGGTGTCGCAGCAACTCAAAGACTGTATGCGGCCCTACGACGTTCTTGCCCGCATGGGCGGCGATGAATTCACCGTGGTCATCGACGGTCTGGACTTCCCCGAACAGGCCGCCAAAGTGGCAGAGAAGCTTATCGAGCGAGTTTCGATACGCAGGCAGATCGATGGCCTGGACGTCACGCTGGGTGCCAGTATCGGCATCGCGACCTACCCGGACTGCGGCTCCAATCTTGACGGGCTGCTGCGTGCGGCGGATATCGCCATGTACGAGGCCAAACGCGCGGGTCGTCAGCAATATCGTTTCTACGACCAGGAAATGAATGGCCGCGCCCGTTCCAGGCTGATGCTTGAAGACAGCGTGCGCACCGCCATCGATGGCCACGATTTCTCCATGGTTTATCAACCGCAGGTCTCCATTGCCGATGGGAAGTTGCGAGGTTTCGAGGCATTGTTGCGCTGGCAGCATCCAAGCGCCGGTGATGTACCGCCGGGCGTGTTCATTCCTCTGCTTGAAGAGACTCGCCTGATCAACAAGCTGGGCGGGTGGATCTTCGAACAGGGGGCCGAACATCGTGGCCGCTGCCTTGATGTCTTTGATGACGACCTGGTGCTGAGCATCAGTGTCAGCCCTACGCAGTTCTGCATGCCTAACCTTGCTGCCGAGCTGCGCCGCGCCATGCAACGCTATGACCTCAAACCTGGTCAGTTGGAGGTGGAGCTCACCGAGGCGTCGCTGGTGAATAACCTGACCCACAGCCGTAATCAGATCCGACACTTGCATGACATCGGCGTGAGCGTTGCACTGGATGATTTCGGTGTGGGCGAGTGTTCACTGACTCATTTGCGCAATCTGGACATCGACACCCTGAAGATCGACCGGCATTTCATCGCCGGTATGCTCACCACACCGCGTGATACCGCGGTGGCGCGCAGCATCATTGATCTGTGTCGCAACCTGAACGTGCTGGTGATCGCCGAAGGTGTCGAGACCCTTGAGCAATACGAGTGGCTGGCCGACAACGGTTGCCAGTTGATTCAGGGCTATCTGGTGGCGCGCCCAATGTTGGCCGACGAGGCATTGAGCTTTCCGAAAGTGTTTGACTGGGAGAGCCTAAAATAACAGTGAGTTCTGTACACTGGCGCCTTTCACTCTACGTTACGGCTCATGACTGCATCGGCGACTGTTCCTCTTAAATACCTCCAGGCTTATCCGGTTGCTCTTCAGGATCAGGTACGGCAGCTCATCGCCATGAACAAACTGGGCGACTACCTGCAGCAGCGCTACCCTGAACGTCATGACGTGCAAAGTGACAAGGCGTTGTACGCTTACGCGTTAGGGCTCAAGCAGGAATACCTGCGCAATGCGCCGAACATCGACAAAGTGCTGTTCGATAACCGTCTCGATCTGACCCATCGCGCATTGGGTCTACACACGACGATTTCACGGGTGCAGGGCGGCAAACTCAAAGCCAAGAAGGAAATCCGTGTTGCCTCGCTCTTCAAGGAAGCGCCCCCGGAGTTCCTGAAGATGATCGTCGTACACGAGCTGGCGCACTTCAAGGAATCAGACCACAACAAGGCGTTCTACAAACTGTGCGAGCACATGCAGCCCGGCTATCACCAGTTGGAGTTCGATCTGCGGGTTTATCTGACGTGGCGGGATATGCAGTAAAAGCTTCTATACCGACGTGGGACCGGCTTTAGCCGGGAAGAGGCCCGGACAGGCGCTGAATCTTCATCTGCAAAAATACCGCCTTCCCGGCTAAAGCCGGTCCCACGACATCAGTGAGGATTCCTAACGATGGACGTCAGCAAAACCAAATCCAGTTTCTACCGTCGCCTATACGTGGCGTATCTGATCGACAGCGAACTGGCCAGCAACGTCCCGGCATTGGTCGACGTGACCGGCATGCCACGGCGAACCGCGCAGGACACGATTGCTGCGTTGGCGGATCTGGATATCGAGTGTGAGTTCGAGCAGCTCGACGGTGCCCGTAATCACGCCGGGCAATACCGGATTCGTGATTGGGGCGCGATCGACAAGAACTGGATTGCCGGCAATCTGGCACAGATCAAGGCCGTGCTCGGTTATCCCTGAGCGTTTTACTCCAGATCGCGACGCATACCGATGTGGGGGATTTCGTCTTCCAGATACACATCGCCCACTGGCTCGAAGCCGTAACGGGCGTAATAGCCCTGCAAGTGCGCCTGAGCTGACAGATAGATCGGCTGATCGGGCCAGGTTTTCTCTGCGTTTTCCAGTGCCTGTTCCATCAGCTCATGGCCAATGCCACGGCTGCGTATCGAGGGGGCGGTCACAACGCGGCCAATGGTCACGTCGCCGCCTTGCTGGATAGGGTCGAGCAAGCGCAAATAGGCAACCAGCCTGTCTTCCTGCCAAGCCATCAAATGGCAGGTATCCCCCATCAGATCCTGGCCGTCGACATCCAGATAAACGCATTGCTGCTCAACCACGAACACCTCCGCGCGCAATTGCAGGATGGCGTAAAGCTGCTCCTTGCTCAGATCGGTGTGGTGTTTGCAGATCCAGTTGATAGGCATGTCACTGACTCGGTGAAGAAACGTTGAGCGAATACTAACTCATCCGGTCAGATACCCAATGAACCCTGCATGAATGCGTGTGAATGTTTTGTGTGGGTTGCCGATAACCCTTCTACGGTTCTGCCGCGCGCTGCACGTAATGTCATCGATGTGTGAGTTGTGAAAAGGGCTTTATGCAGCTTCAATGAGGCTACATGCCATCACCGATTTTCCGGGCGTTGGCTGTAATCATCCGGGCGTCGCCCGTCTCAGGGATATAAGCATGTCGTGTGTGCTTCGAGCCATTGCTTTGCTGGGATTGCTGTTGATGGCGCAGGCCAGCGCAGAAGAGAGAGTGCGATTGGTGGCCGATTCCTGGCCGCCGTTCACGGACGCTTCATTACTCAATAATGGCCTGGCCAGTGATCTGGTCAGCACCGCATTGCAGCGTGCCGGATACAGCACCGAGTATGAACAGGTGCCGTGGGCGCGAGCGTTACTCGGAGTCGAGGAGGGGCGTTACGACGTGCTGATCAATGCCTGGTTCAGTGACGATCGCACCCGCATTGGTTACTTCTCGGAAGAGTACTTGGTTAATCGCGTCCGCTTTCTCAAACGCACCCGCTCCAGCGTTCAGTTTCAGGATCTAAGCCAGTTGTACGAGCGGCCCATTGCGGTTGTCAGAGGCTACAGCTATTCCGCCGAATTCGATAACGACGACCTGCTGGAAAAGGTGCCGGTGAACAACTTTTCCGTGGCGCTGCACATGGTCGTGGCGGGACGTGTTGATCTAGCCGTGGAGGATGAATTCGTCGCTCGTTACTATCTGGCTGCTGAGCCCAAGAGTGTCCGCGACAAGCTGGAGTTCTTGCCTAAATCACTGAGCGAGAACAACCTGCATATTCTGGTCAGTCTCAAGAACCCGAAACACCAGGTGATCGTTGCTGATTTCAACCGGGAAATTGCCGCCATGAAAGCTGACGGCAGTTACGCGGAAATCTTCAAGCGACACGGTCTGTAGTGACAGGCTCCGGCGCCTTGATCAAGTGCGCCGCCAGGGTCCGCAGCGGCCCCAGTTGACGGCAGATCAGCGCCAGCTGGGTCTGCACCAGACGCTGACTTTCATCCAGTTCATCAGGCATTTGCTCCAGCTCAGTGGCCAGCGCCTCTTCGGTGTCGCTGTGAATCGCCACGTGCTGCTTCTCGGCGAGGCCTTGGGCGATCTCATCGATACTCGCCGCCAGTGTCGTACCCGCGCCATTGATGAGCTGTTCGTGGACCTCGGCTGGCAGTTGCGTCTCGCGATGCGCGCCCAGCCCTGACAGATAGCTGAGCAAGGTGTGGGAGAGCACCAGAAAGCGGAAGCCCACGTCTGCTTCCTTACGGAAATGGCCGGGCTCCATCAGCATGTTGGCCAGCGTTGTGGACAGCGCTGCGTCAGCGTTGTGGGCGTTACGTCGGGCCAGGCGATAAGCCAGGTCGTCGCTCTTGCCTTTGGCATATTGCTGCATGATCTGGCGCAGATAAATGCTGTTGCAGGTCAGGGTATTGGCCAGCACTTTGTTCAGCCTTCGACCTTGCCAGTCCGGCAGGAACAGGAACACCGCGAGCCCTGCGATGAGGCTGCCCAGCAGGGTGTCGAACAAGCGTGGCAGGAACAGCCCATAACCGTCGCCGACCTGATTGAAGCAGAACAACACCATAATGGTGATGGCCGCAGTGGACAGCGTGTAGCGCGTGGTGCGATTGACGAAGAACACCACGCCCGCCAGTACCGCACACATCGATTGCAGAATCGGGCTGGTGACCAGATCAAACAGCGCCCAGCCGATGGTCAGGCCAATGGCTGTGCCGATGATGCGCTGGCCCAGCTTGCGGCGGGTTGCGCCGTAACTCGGCTGGCAGACAAATACCGTAGTGAGGATGATCCAGTAGCCTTGCGACGGATGAATCAAATGCACCATCGCATAGCCGACGGTCAACGCCAGCGGCAAGCGCAACGCGTGGCGGAACAACAGCGAAGTCGGGGTCATCTGCAGACGCAGACGGGTCCAGGCGTCCTTGAACGTACGCGGCGAGCGGTCCAGCAGCGAGCTGTCAGTAGCGTCAGCCAGAGCGTCCGGGTTACTGGCATCGCTGAGCAGCCGATCCAGGGTTTCCAGGTTGTTCGCCAAAGCCCGCAACGAGCGCAGCAGGCCGCGCCATGCCGGGTTGCTCTGAATACGCAGGTGTTCCAGCGAGGCGCGCAAGTCTTCCATCGCAAATGCGAAGCTGTCGTTGTACACGAACGGCTGGCGCAGCTGGATCGACTCTGACAAGGCCTGACAGGCCGAACCTTGCTGACGCAGCAGGCGCTGACAGCGGAACAGCACGTCGCTGTGGAAGAAGGCTTCGGCCAGTGAGTTGTAAGGGTAGTGCGATGAACTGGCGCGCTCGTGGATATCCTGAGCAATGAAGTACAGCTTCAGGTAGCGGCTGACTTTCGAACCGGGCCGACCGTTGCCAACCCGGTGCAGAATGATTTCCTTGGTGGCGTTCAGGGCCGCAACGACCCGACCGTTTTGCTGGGCCAGTTCCAGACGGCGCGCTTCAACATCCAGTTGGCGAATCGGCTCGAACAGGCTCGACTTCAACTTCAGGTATTGGCCCAGTTCGCGAAACAGCCGCGCCAGCGCCTGTTGCACCGGCTGGTTGGAAAACAGCATTTGCCACAACACAGACAGCAAGCCGTACCACGCAGCGCCTGCTACCAGCAGCATCGGCTCGTGCCAGAAGTCCAGCACCTCACCGCCACGCTGATCGACGCCAATCATGGTGTAAACCGAGAGAATCAGAGTGCCGTAAGCAATCGCGCTATAGCGTTCGCCCAGCGCGCCGAGCATGGTCAGCGCAAAACTGGCGATCGCCAGTGATATGGCGAAGATCCACGGGTAGGGGAACAACAACTCCACGGCCATGGCGGCGATGCTGAAACACACCAGCGTCACCGCCAGCGCGTTTAGACGGCCTTGCCAACTGTCATCGGTTTCGGCGAGGGCGCAGGCGATAATCCCGAGAAACAGCGGAATCAGCAGCCCCATTTCATTCTGGTACCAACACAGCGCCATGCTGCCGGTCAGCGCAATGAAGACGCGAACGCTGTAACTGAACTTATCCAGCGCCCACAGACGGCGGAAGGTATGACGAAGAGATTTCGATGCCATAAAAGAGCTGTTTCACGTTTGATCAATGCTGAAGTGGATATGTACAGGCCTGAGGCGGATCTGTACATCCAGTTGGCGAGATTTATTCGATAGATGCAGATTTTGAAGGCGGAGCTCAAATCCTGTGGGAGCGGTGCTTGCCCGCGATAAGAACACCGCGATTTATCTCTCAGACCGCGCCGCCCTTATCGCGGGCAAGCACCGCTCCCACAAAGGGCTCTGCATTCCAGATCAAACAAACTGCGCAGCCGCATACCCCGAGGCCCACGCCCACTGGAAATTGAAGCCGCCCAGATGCCCGCTGACGTCCAGCACTTCACCGACAAAATACAGCCCCGGTGATTTCAGGGATTCCATTGTCTTGGAGGACACTTCCCGCGTGTCGATGCCCCCCAGTGTTACCTCGGCAGTGCGATAGCCTTCAGTGCCTGCCGGTACGACCTGCCACGACGCCAGCTTTGTGGCGATGTCGGCCAGTTCGGCATGGGTGTATTGCTTCATCGGTTTGGACACAAACCACTGCTCGGCAATCAGGTTGGCCATTTTCTTGGTGAAGATCTCCCCTAGCAGGGTCTTCAGTTCGCTGTTGGGCCGTTCGGCTTGTTGCTCGTTGAGCCAGCTCGGCACGTCGTGATCGGGCAGCAGGTTGATTTCCACAGCGTCGCCAGGATGCCAGAACGAAGAAATCTGCAGAATCGCCGGGCCACTGAGGCCGCGGTGGGTGAACAGAATGTTCTCGCGGAAACTCGTGTCGTTGCAGCTGACCAGACAATCCACCGACGTACCGGACAGCTCGGTACACAGCTCTTTGAGCTGGTCGGTGATGGTGAACGGCACCAGCCCGGCGCGGGTCGGCAGCAAGGTGTGACCGAACTGCTTGCCCACTTGATAACCAAAACCGGTCGCGCCCAGTGTCGGAATAGACAAACCGCCCGTGGCGATGACCAGCGATTCACAGCTGATGTTGCCCAGAGTCGTGGTCAGCATGTAACCGGTTTCGGTTTTTTCGATCTGCTGCACGGACGTGTCCATGTGCAGGCTGGCACCGGCCTGCCTGCATTCGTCGAGGAGCATCTCGAGGATGTCGCTGGACTTGTTGTCGCAGAACAATTGCCCGAGTTTTTTCTCGTGGTACGGCACGCCGTGTTTACCCACCAGACCAATGAAATCCCACTGGGTATAACGCGCCAGTGCCGACTTGCAGAAGTGCGGGTTCTGCGAGAGGAAGTTGCTCGGCTCGGTGTACATATTGGTGAAGTTGCAACGCCCGCCGCCGGACATGAGGATCTTCTTGCCGGGCTTGTTGGCGTGATCGATCAGCATCACTTTGCGGCCACGGCCAGCAGCGGTCAGCGCGCACATCAAACCTGCGGCGCCAGCGCCAATGATCACAACGTCAGTAACGGGCAAAGCGATGTCCTCGGGGATGATTTCTTATGTGGGAGCGGTGCTTGCCCGCGATAAGAACACCGCGATTCTAAAGTGAACCGCGTCCAGCCCTATCGCGGGCAAGCACCGCTCCCACAGGTTCTGCATTTGGCTTGGATCTTACAAAATCCGGACGCGCAGCGATTTGCCTTTGATCTTGCCGTTATTCAAGCGCTCCAGCGCTTGCTTGGCGACGCTGCGCTCAACGGCCACATAGGCCTGGAAATCAAAGATCGCGATCTTGCCCACCTGAGCGCCCGGAATACCGGCTTCGCCCGTCAGTGCGCCGAGAATGTCGCCCGGACGCAATTTGTCTTTACGACCGGAACCGATGCACAGCGTGCTCATGGTCGGGATCAACTGCGAACCGCCAGCGTTCTTCAGGCTGTCGAGCTGTTCCCAGCGCAGCGAAGCTTTCTGGAGTTCTTCAATGGCGCGGGCGCGCTGGCTTTCCGAGGGCGCGACGAGGCTGACCGCAACACCTTTTTCACCCGCACGACCGGTACGGCCGACGCGGTGAATGTGCATTTCCGAATCCCGGGCCAGCTCGACGTTGATCACCATATCCAGCGCATCGATGTCCAGACCACGGGCTGCAACGTCGGTGGCAACCAGTACCGAAGTGCTGCGGTTGGCAAACATCGCCAGCACTTGATCACGGTCACGCTGTTCCAGGTCGCCATGCAGGCCGACGGCGGAAATACCTTTGGCGGTCAGGTGGTCGACCACTTCCTGGCACTGCTGCTTGGTGAAGCAGAACGCAACGCAGGATTGCGGACGGAAATGACCGAGAACTTTCACGACGGCGTCGAGACGGTCTTCCGGGGAGATTTCGTAGAAAATCTGTTCGATCTGGCTGTCAGCGTGCAGCGCTTCAACCTTGACGGTCTGCGGGTCGCGCATGAACTTGGACGACAACTGCTTGATGCCCACCGGGTAAGTGGCGGAGAACAGCAGGGTCTGACGCTTCTTGGGAGTCTGCTCGATGATGTCGGCAATGGCGTCGTAGAAGCCCATGTCCAGCATGCGGTCGGCTTCGTCGAGGATCAGCGTGTTCAAGCCATCCAGCACCAGCGAGCCTTTGCGCAAATGCTGCTGAATGCGACCTGGGGTGCCAACGATGATGTGAGCGCCGTGCTCCAGCGAGCCGATCTGCGGGCCAAACGGCACGCCGCCACACAGGGTCAGGACCTTGATGTTGTCTTCCGAACGGGCCAGGCGACGGATTTCCTTGGCGACCTGGTCAGCCAGTTCGCGGGTCGGGCACAGCACCAGCGCCTGACAGCCGAAGTAGCGCGGGTTGATCGGGTTGAGCAGACCGATACCGAACGCTGCGGTCTTGCCGCTACCGGTCTTGGCCTGAGCGATCAGGTCCATACCCTTGAGAATCACCGGCAGGCTCTGCGCCTGAATCGGCGTCATTTCGGCATAACCAAGGGACTCCAGGTTAGCC
Organism: Pseudomonas folii; assembly: GCF_014357575.1. GTDB lineage: Bacteria > Pseudomonadota > Gammaproteobacteria > Pseudomonadales > Pseudomonadaceae > Aquipseudomonas > Aquipseudomonas folii. The sequence continues at coordinate 10,724 of NZ_JACONW010000131.1, forward strand.
AACATGGGGGCGGACAGGGGCAAAGTATTGAAAGCGGTGTTAGTCACGGTAAGAGCCTGCAAAACAAAATGTCGCGCAGTGTATCAGGTCACAGAGCCATCAGGCGCGCTCCCGCCGGGTGGCATGGGTGCGCAGGTTGGAATGAACCCTGTGGGAGCGGTGCTTGCCCGCGATAAGGTTTAGGTGATCTACCTGCAGAATCGAGATGTCCTTATCGCGGGCAAGCACCGCTCCCACATGGAATGTATTTCAATTCGCCGCCGGTTTCGCTTCTCTAGACGGCAACTGCAGAAATATCCCCGCCGCCAGCATCGCCATCACGCCCACCGTCAAGAACGTCAGCTGAAATGCGCCCAGCACGCTGCTGACTTCGCCGGTCGACACTTGTTCGGTAAATCCGCCCAGCAGCGCGGCCGCGCACGCCACACCGAAGCTCAGGGACAATTGCGCCACCACCGAGAGCAGGCTGTTGCCGCTGGCGGCGCTGGCGTCGTCCAGATCGATCAGGGTCACCGTGTTCATGGCGGTGAATTGCAGCGAGTTCACGGCCCCTAGCAGACCCAGGTGCACCAACAACATCCAGTACGGCGTTTGTGCATCCACCAGCGCGATGCTGGACAGCAGAATACCCAGCATCAGCGTGTTGCCGGTCAGGATGATGCGGTAGCCAAGCCGTTCGATGAGCCAGCGCGCGACGGACTTGGCAAACATCGCCGCAGCCGCCAGCGGCAACATGCTCATGCCCGCTTGTGACGGCGAATACCCCAGTGCGACTTGCAGCAGCAACGGCATGAGAAACGGCAGGGCGCCGCTGCCCAGTCGGGCGAACAGATTGCCGAGAATGCCTACGGCGAAGGTGCGAGTACGGAACAGTGACGGCCCGAACAGTGGCGACTCCACGTGCCCGGCGCGTAGCCAGTACGCTGCCAGACAACCAAAGCCTGCGAACAACAGCAGCACCACCCGCAAATGCGGCAAATGCAATTCGCCCAGGCCTTCCAGGGCAATCGTGATCAGCACCATCGATGCGCCAAACAGCGCGAAGCCTATACCGTCGAATTTTGTGCGGCCGCCACCGGCCAGGTTCGGGATGAAATGATGCACCGCCCAGCAACCGAGGATGCCCACCGGAATATTGATCAGGAAGATCCAGTGCCAGCTCAGGTATTCGACCATCCAGCCGCCCATGGTCGGGCCCATCAATGGACCCAGCAGGCCGGGGAGGGTGATGAAGCTCATGATGCGCACCAGCTCCGAGCGCGGGTAGGCGCGCAGCACGATCAATCGCCCAATGGGCAGCATCAACGCTCCGCCCAGACCTTGAACGATCCGTGCACCGACCAGCATACCCAGCGAGTTGGAGATAGCGCAGAGCAACGAGCCAAAACTGAACAGCAGGATCGCGCTAAAGAAAATCTGCTTGATGCCAAACCGGTCGGCGATCCAGCCTGAAGCCGGGATCAGCAGGGCGATGGTCAGCATGTAAGCGATGACCACCGATTGCATGCGCAGCGGATCTTCCGCCAGTGAGCGGGCCATGGAAGGCAGCGCAGTATTGAGAATCGTGCCGTCCAGGCTCTGCATGAAGAACGCGATAGCGACCACCCAAGGCAGCCAGCGAAGGGTTTTTTCATCCAGAAGCGGTGTGGTGGTCGGCATTTGGGTCCTTGTCTTAGGAAGTGATCCTGAGGCTGGTTGATATCCTGTGGAGCGCCACCCCGGTCGGTCGATATCTCCTGTAGGAGATTCTACGGCTGCGCATAGCTGACGTGGGACCGGCTTTAGCCGGGAAAGCTGCATTCCTGATCACAAAAGTGCAATGGATGTACTGGCCTCTTCCCGGCTAAAGCCGGTCCCACGTCATCGCCCGCAAGACCTGTTCTCCCACAAAATCATCATTCCACATTGATTTTTCAGCGGTCCTTACAACGTCAACGTCAACTTGCTGATCAGCGCACCCGGCAACTGGCTCGAAGCTGTCTGGCGCTCACTATAGGTACTTGTGGACAGGATCAGTTCCCGCTCTTTGGTCAAATCTTCCAGCGCGCTGCCCAGCAGGCTGTAGGCGCTGTCGTCGAAACGCATGGTGCTGACCGGGGCCTGGATCTTGCCGTTTTCCACCCAGAACGTCGCGAAGCGGGTCATGCCGGTCAGGCGCGCGGCGGTCTGGTCTGAGTAGTTCAAGTACCACAGGTTTCCGATGTACAAACCTGTGCCGATCTTCTCCAGAATCTGCTCCAGATCCAGGCCACCCGCCGCCATGCTCAAGGAGTTCGGCGCTTCCCAAGGCTCAGCGCCGTTTGCCGCCAAGCCATACTCCGCAGCACTGGCAGACCCCACCAACTGTTCACCGCCTTTACCTTCACGGATCAACACCAGGTCCCGACGTGGATAGCCTTCACCGGAAAATGCTGGCGACAGTGAACCGCTGACCTGCTCGTCGAGGCTCACCAGAGGACTGAACTGAGCATCACCGCTGTACAGCCTTTGCAATGGGCTGGTCTTGTTCGCCAACGACTGGGCCGAGAATCCGCCCCAGCACAGCATGCCGATGATTTCATCCATCGCGGCAGGGGCCAGATACGCACGGTATTGACCCGGCGCGAGGGTTTTCAGCGGCTTGCCGAGAAACTCCAGTTGTTCGCGAGCCAGCTCGAAACGACGTGCGAAAACATCGTCACTCCAGTCGTGCCCGGCATAGTTGGCTTTGACCGCCTGACCGTTCTCGTGAAACAGACTCCAGTCGAAATTGAAGCTGTTGGCTTGATGCCAGCCAAACGCGCCCCACGAGCTGGCGAAGCCTCGATATAAAGGTCCGGCTGCATAGAAACCAACCAGATCCAGCCCTTCGCCAAGCTCAGCAATTTGCCCGACCACATGTTCGCTGTCCGGCAAGGGCACGTCTTGAACATTAGTGCTTTGCCAGGCTTCGGTGTTGGGTTTGAGGTACGGATCTTTCGGCAACAGCGCTACCGTTTCTCGCAGTTGCTCCAAGGCCTCGCTCAAACGCTGACGATCCACCTCGCCGTCGCCGCTGAGGGTCAACTGCAAGTCGGCGTGGCGTTCATCGTTAATCAGCTTGAGGGTCACGCTGGCCTGCTGCACGTGGCCGACCTGACGCACTTTGGCGTGATTGAAACGAACGAAGTCCGACTCTTCGGCGTTGTAGGCAAGAGTGAAACGCTCTTGATCGCTGATTGCACCGTTGAGTGCGGCGACCAGTGCCTGAAACTGCTGTTGATGCGACATCAGGCATCCCCTCCGAATACATCGACTTGCTTGAACACGCAGGCGGGCGAGGCATGACCCACGCGCACCACTTGATTGGGTTCGCCTTTACCGCAGTTAGGCGTACCCAACACTTTGAAGGTACTGGCGTCGCCCACGGCGCTGAGGTTTTTCCAGAACTGCGCGGAAATCGCCCGGTAGTTCGGGTTCTTCACCACGCCTTTGAGTTCACCGTTTTCGATCAACTGTCCCCATTCGCAGCCGAACTGGAATTTGTTGCGGGCATCATCGATGGACCACGAACGGTTGGTGGACATCAGCACGCCATGTTCGATGCCGCCAATCAACTGGTCGAGAGACTTATCCCCCGGCTCGATGTTGAGGTTGGCCATGCGATCAATCGGTGGACGGTTCCAGTTACAGGCGCGGCTGTTGGCGACGCCGGGCAGATCAGCGCGGTATTGCGACAGTGCACCGCCCAGAGGACGTTCCAGCAAACCGTTGCGTATCAGGAACTGCTTGCTGGCGGGCGTGCCGTCATCGTCGTGGCTGTAGCTCGCCAGTTGCTCCGGGATGTCCGGGTTGAAGGTCACGTTGAGCAATTCGGAACCGTATTGCAGATGACCGAAATCGCTGGCCTTCACAAAACTGGTACCGGCGTAGTTGCGCTCGTCACCCAGGATGCGATCCAGCTCCAGTGGGTGGCCGATGGACTCGTGGATTTGCAGGATCATCTGGTCCGGCGTCAACAGCAAATCGCGAGGGCCGTTCGGCGTGTTCGGCGCCATGATCAGTTGCAAGGCCTGGTCGGCGACTTTGCTTGCAGCGCCCACCAGTCCGCAACTGCTGATCACTTCCGCGCCGCCCTGCTGGCCGAAGTTGTCCCGGCCCAGGCTGCGGGTCTGGCTGTCACTGCCGTCGTAGGCGGTGACGGTCATGCCCGGATAGACAAAACGCTGCGCCCGACGAATCTGTGCGCCCGCGTTATTCAGGTAAATCTGCTCGACGTTTTCCAGCCCCAGCGTGACTTGCCAGTTCACCAGCCGCTCGTCTTTGGGGACGGCGCTGGATTCGCTGAGTAACAGCTGGAGGCAATCGCTCAGGGGCGGGAAGGCGTCCTGCAAATGTGGCGACAGGTAGTCAGCCTGCGCGGTTGCAACGGGTTGATCGCTGAGGTTCAGCAGTGCGTGAGGGGCGAGCCTGCGGGCGTGGGCTTCGGCCTGTTCCAGCGCGGCTTGCAGACCCCGTTGGGAAATATCCCGCGTCGCCGCGTACGCTTCGACGCCATTGAGGCGCACGGTCAGCATCGCGCCTTCGTCGGTGCTCAAGTGCGGCGGTTCGGCGACGTTCTTGCGCACGCAAAGATGCTGGCTGGTTTGACGGACATAACGCAGGGAGAAGAACTGGGCACGGCTCTGCAAGGCGGTAAACCGCTGCTGGAGCTGAGCGGAGAAATCGAACATGCAGAATCATCCTTGTTCGGGTGAAGCAGGGGATTTGGGCGTTGTTGCGGCTCGCGGCTGAAGCCGCTCCTACGACGAATGCAGAGCCCGTAGGAGCGGCTTCAGCCGCGAGCCGCACAATGCAGGATGGCGCTAGATTAGGCCTGTGGCCATGTCGGGATCAAGCGCGGTTGTGGCGGGTGAGTGTTTCGAGCAATGCAGGTGCATGCGGGGCCCGATTGAAATGCGATCTATGTG
>NZ_JACONW010000132.1 GCF_014357575.1 Pseudomonas folii
CAACAGATTAGAGTTTCATCGCAAATTTATGGTGGTATTCACCCCGTCATTAACACTGTCGTCATCAAACCAGCGACTCGTGACGGTCTTGGTTTGAGTGTAGAACTGCACCACCTGTTTGCCGTACGGGCCGAGGTCGCCGAGTTTGGAGCCGCGAGAACCGGTGAAGCTGAAGAACGGCACGGGCACCGGAATCGGGATGTTGATCCCCACCTGCCCCACGTCGATCTCACTCTGGAATTTGCGGGCCGCCGCGCCGCTCTGGGTAAACAGGCCAGTGCCGTTGCCGTAAGGATTGGCGTTGACCAACGCAATGGCTTGATCGAGGGTGTCGACTTCCAGCACCACCAATACAGGTCCGAAGATTTCCTGGGCGTAGATCTGCATGTCGGTGGTGACGCCGGAGAACAGGGTTGGCCCGACAAAATTGCCATCCTCAAAACCCGGCACCTTTATGTCGCGGCCATCCAGTTCCAGCTTCGCGCCTTCGCGCACGCCGCTTTCGATCAGGTCCAGAATCCGCTGCCTGGCGCGTCTGGAAATCACCGGTCCGACATCGGTGCCCGCTTCGCTGCCGGCATTGACCTTGAGTTGCTGCGCCAGCGCTTTGAGGTCCGGCAGCCACTGCTTCGCCGCACCGACCAATACGACCACCGAAGTGGCCATGCAACGTTGACCGGCAGCGCCGAAACCGGCACCGACCAAGGCGTTCAGGGTTTGCTGACGATTGGCATCAGGCAGCACCACCGCGTGGTTCTTGGCGCCCATCATCGATTGCACGCGCTTGCCGTGTTGACCGGCCAGGTTGTAGACGTGAGTGCCGACGGCGGTAGAGCCGACAAAGGAAACCGCTTTGATGTCCTTGTGGATGCAAAGGGCATCCACCACCTCTTTACCGCCATGCACCACGTTGAGTACGCCCGGCGGAACGCCCGCCTCAACCGCCAGCTCAACCAGCAACATGGTCGACATCGGGTCCTGCTCGGAGGGTTTGAGCACGAAGGTATTACCGCAGGCGATGGCCATCGGGAACATCCATAACGGGATCATTGCCGGGAAGTTGAACGGTGTGATGCCCGCGCAGACGCCCAAGGGCTGGCGCAAGGTATAGGTATCGACGCCGCCCGCGACGTTCTCGGAGAACTCGCCCATTTGCAGGCTGCCAATGGAACAGGCGTGTTCCACCACTTCCAGACCTCGAAAGATATCCCCCTCGGCATCCGCGATGGTCTTGCCCTGTTCGGCACTGAGCACTGCCGCAATGCGCGACGAGTGCTCACGAATCAATGCCTGCAGCTTGAGCATAATGCGCATACGCGCGCCAATCGGCGTATGACGCCAGGTCTGGAACGCCTTCTGCGCGGCGGCCACGGCGACATCGACTTCGTCGGCTGTGGCAAACGGCACTTGAGCCAGCACTTGCTGGGTCGCCGGGTTGATGATGTCGTGCCATTCGGTGCTATGCGATTCAACCCATTCGCCATTGATCAGCAGCTTGACTCGATCCACGGTGTTGTCCTTGTTGTTCGGGGAAGCGTTCATCGAAATCTCCTAATCAAACAGTTATCCGGCTCTCAGTCAGGACGCCGGATGTCGGGGCGGATCGCGCTTCATCAGCGCCGTGCAGACCAACGCCACAACGCCCATACCCACCAGATAAACGATCACGTAATGCGGGCTGCCATCGGCGTAAGCCAGTAGCTTGGTGGCGATCATTGGTGCGAATCCACCGCCCAATACACCCGCCAGTTGCACCGATACCGAAATGCCGCTGTAGCGGATTTCTGCCGGGAATTGTCGGGCGAACAGCAATGATTCGGGGGCATACAGAATCGGGAACACCACACCTACCGCCAGCACCATCGCCCACCAGACCAACAGCGGTTCGCGGGTGCCGAGCATGGCGAAGAACGGGTAGGCGAACGCGCACAGCAGTAGCAAGCCGGCGAAGTACAAACGACGCTGGCCAACCTTGTCCGAGAGGTAGCCGCAGAACGGCATGGTGATCAGTGACAGCGCTGCCCCCGCAGTAATCGCGTTGAGGACGTCGGCACGAGGGATCAGCAGTTGATTGGCGGCGTAGGCCAAGGCGAAGGTCACCGACATGTAGAACCAGGCGTTCTCGGCAGTCCGTGCGCCGATGATCGTCAGAGTTTCCCGTGGGTGTTCACGCAGCACCTTGAGCAGCGGCACCTTGACTGCGATTTTGTCCTTCTTGAGCTTTTCGAAGTCCGGCGACTCCGGCACTTTCAGGCGGATCAACCAGCCCACGCCAAGCAGCACGATGCTGGCAATGAACGGCAGGCGCCAGCCCCAACTGAGCATGTCTTCTTCAGGCAGTTTGGCGACCATTCCCATGGCCAGCGTTGCCAACACGAGGCCTGCGCCCACACCGGTTTGCGGCAGGCTGCCGTAGAAACCTTTTTTGCCTTCGGGCGCATGTTCGACGGCCATCAACACGGCACCGCCCCACTCGCCTCCCACCGCCATGCCTTGCAGGAAGCGCATGACCACCAGAATCAGCGCTGCCCAGTAGCCGATCTGTTCGTAGGTGGGGATCAGGCCAATGATAATGGTCGGTATCCCCATCATCATCAGGGTCATTAGCAGCATGGATTTACGCCCGATGCGATCGCCGAAATGCCCGAAAATAATCCCGCCCAGCGGCCGCCCGAGAAAGCCCACAGCGTAGGTGGCAAATGCCGCCAGAACGCCGGTGATCGGGTCCAGTGCCGGGAAAAAGATTTTGTTGAAGATCAGCGCGGCAGCCGTGCCGTATAGGAAAAAGTCATACCACTCGATGGTCGTACCCGCCATGCTCGCGGCACCGGCAAGGCGATAGGATTTGGCTTTTTCCGGGGGCCCGGCATCGAGTGCGCCAGCGTCCGCCGTGAGTGCGTCCTTCATAAACTCCTCCGCTTATTTATTGTTGTGCAGGGTGTTATGTCGTGGGGTGTTGCCTGGGATTTGAAACGAATGCGCGTAACCGCCGTAGGACCGGCTTTAGCCGGAAGGGCGTCATTGAGTCGAGCATCGCCCTCCCGGCTAAAGCCGGTCCTACGGACTATCCGCAGATCGGCGTTCTGGAGTATAGATGTGCAAACTTCTAACAAGAACGCACATAAAAGCAGGACCAACATGCAAAAAAACATCACCTCCCTGAGCAATCTGAACTGGGATGACCTGAAGTTTTTTCTTGAGGTGGCCCGTACCCGCAAGGCCAGCAGCGCCGCCAAACGACTCGCAGTGGATTACACCACCGTGTCGCGGCGCATCACTTCGCTGGAGAACTCGCTGGGTACGCTGCTGTTCGAGAAATCTCGTGGCAACGGTTTCATCCTGACCGCCGAAGGCCAGCGATTGCTGGGTTATGCAGAGTCCATCGAAAGCACGCTGCATCTGGCCTGCGAGCAGGTTTCGGGATCAGGCCTGGCGCTATCCGGGCATATCCGCATCGGCTGTACCGAAGGCTTCGGCAGTTTTTTTATCACGCCACAGCTCAGCCACTTTCTTGATGACTACCCCGACATCTCGGTGGATATCCTGCCGCTGCCGCACTTCATCAGCCTGTCCAAACGCGAGGCCGATATCGTTATCGCCCTGGAACGACCGGAGCACGGGCCTTATGTGTGCTGCAAATTGTGCGACTACAACCTGCGGCTGTACGCGACTCAGGAATACCTGGACAGCCACAAGCCTCTCAACAGCACGGCTGACCTGGCTGAACATACCTTCATCAGTTACGTAGACGACCTGGCCTTTAGCTCGGAGCTGCTTTACCTCAGCAACCTGCTCCCCGGCGCCCAAGCACAACTGCGCAGCACCAGCGTCATCGCCCAATACCTCGCTGCGCTGCAAGGCCGTGCGTTGGCGATTTTGCCGTGCTTTCTTGCCGCTCAGGATTCGCGGTTGATACCGGTGTTGGCAGATGAAGTGAATATCACCCGACATTTCTGGATGTACTGTCGGGAGGATCTGAGGAAGCTCAAGCGGATTACAGTGCTGTGGGATTACATTCGGGAGGTGACGGAGTTGAATCAGGGGTTGCTGCTGGGGCGGTCGCGGGGAGTGATGTTTGCAGAATAGTCATGCCCATCGAATACCCGTAGGAGCTGCCGAAGGCTGCGAAGCATTTACTCCTGACATGCCGCAATCGCAGCCTTCGGCAGCTCCTACAGAGGCTTTTGAATCAGGAACTAGGCCGCAGAAACCTGCTCATGCTCGAACCACACGCCAATCTCTTCCAACGGCATCGGCCGCGAGAACAGGTAGCCCTGCGCAGACATGCAGCCCAAGCTCTTCAGTGCGGCAAGTTCTGCTGCCGTTTCAACCCCTTCGACGATGCATTCAAGTTGCATGTCCTGGCACAACGCGAGCAGGGATTTGACGATTTTGAAGCTCGCAGGGTTGAGGTGGATGTCGGTCACAAAAGTGCGGTCGACCTTGAGTTTGGTCAGCGACAGTGCGTGAATCTGGCTCAGACTCGAGTACCCGGTGCCGAAGTCGTCCAGGGAAATACCACAGCCTAAACTGCGAAACAGGCCGATGGCCCGCTGAGTCTGGGCCAGATCCTGAATAACGGCGGTCTCGGTGATTTCCAGATCCAGACATGACGGATCGAACCCGCTGTCCTTGATGGCCTGGGCAATAACCTGAGCAGCCTCTTCCGACCCGCAGTCATGAGCGGAAAGGTTGAACGACAGGCGAATACCGGCAGGCCAGGACGATGCGGCCTCCAGCGCCTTGCTCAGCAGCGGCACGGTCAAGCGATTAACCATGCCGATACGCTCGGCGATGGGAATGAAATCACTGGGCGGCACATTCCCCAACTCTGGGCTCTTCCAACGCGCCAGTGCCTCGAATGCGATGGTTCGCTGGCTATGAATATCAACGATCGGCTGGAACACCACGTGAAACTCTTCCTGCAGATTGGCCCTGCGCAAAGCCTGTTCAGTCAGCCCTTGTCGGCTGAGTTGCTGACGGTGAACACCGGAGAACATGCATACGGTGCCCGGTCGGTTGCGCTTGCTTTGGTAAAGCGCGTAATCAGCGTATTCGTAAACTTCAGTTTCGCTGGCAGCCAAATCGGGGAAAGTGGCGATGCCCATTGAAGCGCCGATCTGGATCGGAATATCCACCAGCAGAAAAGGCTCACGCATCTGTGCACAGATCCGCTCGCCGAAGGCACGCAACTGCTCGTCGCTTTTGGCATCCGTCATGATCAATGCGAACTCATCCCCGCCCAGTCGGGCCAGATGAACGCCATCATCCAGTAAACCCGTCAAACGCTGGCCAACCTGATAAAGCAGCTTGTCGCCAATGCTATGGCCGTAGAGATCATTGACCGGCTTGAAGCCGTCCAGGTCGATCAAGCCAACCGCCAGACGCGCATCATGGACACGAGCTTCTTCAAGCAGGATTTCCAGCAGGGAGAAAAACTGTCGGCGATTGGCCAGCCCGGTCAGGCTGTCCATGTTGGCGAGGCGACGGTTCTCGTTGCTCAGCCTTTCGGTACTGGCCTGCATGTTCACCAGTCGCGTGAAATCGCCGTACTGGGCCTTGAGAATGATGAGCATCGCAATGGAAACCAATACCACATCAATCGCCGTAGCGATAAACGTGATGTTGTTGGTCGAGGCAAAAAACACCACGAACGCCGTATTGACCACGACCGTGGTTGCCAGCGCCGCAGGCAGCAAATGCATCATGCAGAAGATGCAGGCGATGACCGTAATCGCCATGAAAAAGGCAACGTGAGCCTGACCGTAGCTATCGCCATAAGGAAACAGCGCCAGCGACCAGGCGGCAAAACCCGCGGCCACAAATGGCGCGAGACGATTGGTGCGTTTCAGGGCGGCCAGCATCTGTGCCGGGCTGGCTGTACGTGTGCGCGTACGGCACCACTCCACGGCACGGATAACACCGAATACCGTCATGACCAACGGGCAATAGACCGCTAGCCAGGCCGGTGCTGCCGAATAGTGAGTGCCCGCCAGCACCAGCGTATTGATCAGCAGAATGAAATACATCATCGGCAGTTGCCGGGACAACGCAATGTATTGGGCTTTGACCAAGCCAGGGTTGTCTTTAGGCACAGACATGAGCGCTCGCAAATCGGCAAGCAAGGTTTTATTCATCAGGCGTGGCTCTGAAAGTTCAACCAGTTATAAACCGACCAGATATCCCTTCCAGTTTTGGTCAAGTACATCGATAGACCGTGCACTTATCTATTCGTGTCGGCAGCGCAGCCGGTTTATGCACGTCTTCCGATGAATGGTGGCATTTTGACTGTAGACGACAATTTTCAAGTCAGCACACATTCCGCGAGCCAGGCCTCGAATTCTTCCAGAGGCATGGGTCGGCTGATCAGATAGCCTTGCCCGGTGTCACACCCGGCATCGCTTAGAAACGCCAGTTGCTCCGGGGTTTCGATGCCTTCGGCGGTGACGGTGTAGCCGAGGGCATGCCCCAGTTCTATGACGGCCTCAGTGATTGCGACGTAGGCTCGGTCGTGAGGCAGACCGGAAATGAACGTGCGATCAATTTTCAGGTTGTCGATGGGCAAATCTTTCAGGTAGGCCAGAGAGGAATAGCCCGTGCCAAAATCATCAATAGCTACGCTCAGGCCCATGCTGCGCAGTTGGCTGAGTACCGTGTGCGCCAATTCCTGGCGGTTCATGATCAGGCTTTCGGTGACCTCCACCTCCAGCACCTGGGCGGGCAAGTCATAGCGCTGCAAGGCCAGCCGTACATCTTCGACGAAATCGCTGCGCTCTATTTGCAGCACGGCCACGTTGATCGCAATGTGCTGGTTGTACTGTCCGGAGTCGCGCCAGCGCCGGGCCTGTTTGCACACTTGATCAAGCACCCACTGGCCGATCGAGACAATCAACCCAGTGCGCTCAGCCAGCGGGATGAAGTCTGCAGGCGATACCAGTCCCAGCGTCGGGCTGCGCCAGCGAATCAATGCTTCTGCGCCCTCGACCTTGCCGGTTTTCAGATCGCGCTTGGGCTGGTACCAGACTTCGAATTCATTGCGCTCAAGGGCCTGACGTATCGCCGCCTCCAGAGCCACTCGGGCTTGAATCAGCGTGGTCATATGCGACTGGTAGAAACAGAAATCGTTACGACCAGCCTCTTTGGCGGCGTACATTGCCGTATCGGCCTGAGTCAGAAGCGCCTGGGCCGTAGTCCCATTCTCTGGATACATCGTGACCCCGATGCTGGCAGTCACTAACGCGGCAGTCCCATCCAGATCGAACGGCTTGTGCAACGACTGAAGGATTTTGCCCACCACCGGTACGACATCCGCCTCGCACTCCACTCCATCTAGGATAAAGCCGAACTCGTCCCCACCCAGTCGAGCGACAACATCCCCAAACCTTGCCGCGTCGACAAAACGGTGGGTAGCCTGTTGCAGCAACAGATCGCCCATCGGATGGCCGAGGCTGTCGTTGACCAGCTTGAAACCATCCAGGTCCAGCATCAGCACAGCCATGCAGTTGTTCTGCCGTTTGGCCTGCTCAATGCCCTGGATCAGTTGCTGGTGGAACAACACACGGTTGGGCAACCCGGTAACCGAGTCGAAGTGAGCCAGCCGCTCAAGCCCGCGTTCAGCTTCCTTGCGCACCGTGACGTCTCGCACAATCGCATAGGTCACCAGCTCCTGCGCCAGTTGCATGGTGCACAGCGTCACCTCGGTCGGAAACACGCTGCCATCCACACGCTTGTGATCCCACTCGAAACGCAGCGAACCCTCACGCTCTACTTCGACCCGAAGCGCTGCGGCTTTGGCCACCGAGGACTGCCCGTCAGGCTGGAACAGTGGAGAGATCTCGGCCACGGTGACAATGGGAAACACGTCGCCCTCGAATCCCAAGGCCTTCATTGCGGCAGTGTTCCCCTGATTGATCCGTCCGTCCTGACCCCGAATCCAGATGGGGTCCGGTGAACGCTCGAACAGCATGCGGAAGCGATCTTCACTTTGTACCAGCGAAGAGGTCACCACTTCCCGCTCGGTAATTTCCTTGCGCAGCTCGGCATTTCGCCGGCGGATCAGACTGTGATTCAGACTGGCCTGCAGAATGAAGAGACTTAACAGTATGGACGTCGATATCGCCAGCAGGAAAAGCGAGGAATCAAGGATGGACCGTGTTACCCAGCCGCTCCTGGGTAGAGCCGCCAATTGCCAGCTACCGCCGGGAATGCTGACGTCAACCACGATCGGATCGCTGTCGAACAATGCTGAATCGCCATAAATCAGCTGACCTGCTGCACCGAGGCCATCGTGACCGCGCAACGCGACTTGCAGCCCTTCTTCTTCTTCCAGTCCGGCCGCCTTCAGCAGTGCATCAGTACTGGTGACTACGGAAATAACGCCCCAATAGGCCTCATGTTCCTGATGTGCAGAAAGGAAAACAGGACGGCGATAGATCAATTCCCTGCCCCCCTGATACAGCGTTACGGGTCCGGCCAGCAACGCGGCGCCGGTTACGCGTGCTTTTTCTATGAGTGGGTACTGGTTGGGCCAGCTTTGATAGTCCAGGCCGATGATGCCTTCATTGCCTGCCAGCGGGTAGGTATCCAGAATCACTTCATCAGGCGCAATGACGATGTTGCGAATGTACGGCACGGCATCGATGGCGCTATGGGCCATGCGCCTGAAATGCTGGGGCGAGATACTCCCGTCAATACTGATCAGTTGGGCGATGCCTTCGGTGCCGCTGAACGCAAATCGCACACGCTCTGCCAGTCGCGTTCCCAGGCTGCTGAGTTGAAGAGCCAGACCAGCCCGATCATTGTCGCGGTGACGTGCATTATCCAGTGCGCCCAGCCCATAGGACAGAAATGCGCCAATGACCAGCACCCCGAGAGGTAAAAAGAAGGTGCTATACGAGCCGTTGTCACGACCCGAGGGTGCCTGGGCTTTACTCACATGCTGCCATCCGGTTGGGTAATTCAAAGAAAATTAATACCCGGCGCACTATCCGCGTACACGCTGGATAGTGGCTGATAGCTCAAGGTCAATGTATCCGTATGAGTGCATCTCGTCATCGACCAGAATGACAGATCCTTGAGAAACATTTTTCAACTATCAATTTGACCGATGATGGGTAGTAATCGCATTGACTTCTTAATAAATACCAGCGGCGTAGCATTGCCTCCATACCGAGTTACCAACTAACCGATCTGGAGCAACTACCATGAAAACTTCAAACCTGATCTTTGGCTTTACCTTCTCCCTGCTGGCTGCAAGTGCTTTCGCCCTGCCGGCCGTCAATGTCCACAACCAACTGAACGCTCCAATAGTTGCTGAAGGCGGTTCTGACCACGTAGGTGCAAACCGCGTCGCTGCTGACGGTGCTGACCACGTGGGCGCAAACCGCGTCGCTGCTGACCACGTAGGTGCAAACCGCGTTGCTGCCGACGGTGCTGACCGCGTAGGTGCAAACCGCGTCGCTGCCGACGGTGCTGACCATGTAGGCGCAAATCGCGTTGCTGCCGATGGTGCTGACCACGTAGGTGCAAATCGCGTTGCTGCTGATGGTGCTGATCACGTAGGTGCAAACCGAGTTGCTGCTGATGGTGCTGATCATGTAGGCGCAAACCGCCTGAGCTGATTTTCTAATCTGCTTGTCTACAGCCCGGCTTATGCCGGGCTTAATTTTGTCCAGAATAAAGTTCTTCCCGACAGCACATATATACAAAGTTATAATCACCTAGTTATTGAACGCAAAAATTGGATCCAATAAACCGCTAATAATTACCCTCCACAAGTATGACGTCCGATCACAATCGGGTAACTAAAAAATCTTATCAAACAACTGCTTGAAACTTTGCACTGGTTTTTGACGGTCGGCCATTAAGGTTCGAACGTCGTTGCCGATAGGGTGTTGTACAGATGCCCTCGCTGCCTTAAAAAAACAATGTTCCGGCTGTGATTGATCTTCCAAGCAAAAAAATCGTGGAGAAACACAATGAACAGCTGGTTTGCCAACATCAGCGTCAACATGAAGCTCGCCCTCGGTTTTGGGCTGGTGCTTGTTTTTACTGCCATTCTCGCTCTGACTGGCTGGAACAGCCTGAGCAAACTCATCGACCGTAGCAACTGGATGAGTGACATCACCGAGCTCAATGCCCAATTGACCAAATTGCGGGTAGCACGCCTGCAATACATGGTTGCCGACGGCGACGACGCCGTGGCCCAGAGCGTTCAGGTGGCCCTGGACGGCTTCAAGGCTCAGCAGGAAAAACTGCTGAAAAGCTTCAAGAGCCCGGAGAATATCGCGCTTTTGAAACAACTGAGCACCGTCATCGCCGAATACGAAAAAGGCCTCGCTGACATGCGGGCTGGCTACAAGGCCAGTAACAGCGCACGTGATTCAATGGGCGGCCATGCAGATAAAGGCAATGCGCTGGTTGATCAGCTTTACGCAGATGTACTGAACCTCGGTGCGGACGACGAGCGCCGATTCGAGCAGTATCAAGCCATCAGCAAGGTCAAACAGGACCTGATGCTGGCGCGTTACGCGACGCGTGGCTACACCGGCAGCACTACGCCGGAGAACGAACAGAAAGCATTGAGCGAGATCGAGAACGCGATCAAAGGCCTGCAAGCTACACAATCGACTTTTGGCGGCGTCCAGGCTGAACGACTCAAGCAGCTGGAAACCGAACTGAGCGAGTACCGCAACTCGTTGATGGCCTTCAAGACCACCATTGGCAACCTTGCTGTATTGCGCAAGAACATGACGACCCAGGGCGCGACCATCGTCAAACTCAGCGATGACATGTACAAAATCCAGCTGGACCGCCGTGACATCGAGAGCGCCGACGCCCGCAATATGCAGTTGATCTGCACCTTGCTCGCACTCGTGCTGGGTGTTTTGGCAGCGATTATCATCACGCGTCAGATTACCCGTCCTCTGAAGGACACCCTGGAAGTTGTGGAGCGCATCGGTTCTGGGGATCTGTCGCACACCATGGTTGTGACCCGTCGTGACGAATTGGGCGAGCTGCAACAAGGCATTCAGCGGATGGGCACCACGCTGCGCGACCTGATCGGCAATATTCGTGACAGCGTTGTGCAAATTGCCAGCGCCGCTGAAGAGTTGTCTGCCGTTACCGAACAGACCAGCGCCGGTGTAAACAGCCAGAAGGTCGAGACTGATCAAGTGGCCACCGCCATGCACGAAATGTCGGCCACAGTGCAGGAAGTTGCACGTAACGCCGAACAGGCATCCCAAGCCGCATCGGTCGCCGATAAAGAAGCACGCAACGGCGACAAGGTCGTAGGCGAAGCCATCGTACAGATCGAACGTCTGGCAGCTGAAGTCGTCCGTTCCACCGACGCCATGACTCAACTTGAGCAGGAAAGCGACAAGATCGGCAAGGTCATGGATGTGATCAAGGCGGTCGCTGAACAAACCAACCTGCTGGCCCTCAACGCTGCGATCGAAGCGGCTCGTGCCGGTGAAGCCGGACGTGGTTTTGCGGTAGTGGCTGACGAAGTGCGCGGTCTGGCGCAGCGCACACAGAAATCCACCGAGGAAATCGAAGCCCTGGTCGCTGGTTTGCAGAACGGTACCCGTCAGGTCTCAAGCATCATGCTCAGCAGCCGTGAACTGACTGAAAGCAGCGTGACCCTGACTCGCAAGGCCGGTACATCGCTGGAAAGCATCACCCTGACGGTTTCCAACATTCAGGCGATGAACCAGCAGATCGCCGCTGCGGCTGAAGAGCAAAGCGCGGTAGCCGAAGAGATCAGCCGCAGCATCATCAACGTGCGCGATGTTTCCGAGCAGACCGCTTCGGCCAGCGAAGAAACTGCCGCATCCAGCGTTGAACTTGCCCGTCTGGGTAATCAGCTGCAAATGCTGGTCAGCCACTTCAAGGTCTGACCCTCGACAAGCAGTCGTTATATACCTCAAGCCCGGCTAATTGCCGGGCTTGAGCGTTTCTGAAGTTCGTACTTTCCGATACGCCCTCCAACATTCTCACATGACGCAGGTAGACAATCGGTAATTGCTTGACGCCGCCTGACTCAAGGTTTCTGCTCTCAACCGATAGACGCGCATTATTGAGGGCTTTGCCACATAATCGTCGGGTTTCTTCCACTGCAAGGTCTATCTTCACATGCAAAAAATTCTTTCCTGCCTGCTGGGCGCCGTCCTTTCCTTCTCTCCTGTGGCGCTGGTCAGCGCCACGACGGCAGCCAAGCCTGTTTCTCTGGTGGTTCTCAGTTCCGGCGGCATCATGGGCGCGTTCAACGCGATCAGTAGCGATTATGAGCAGCGCACGGGCGTGCGTCTGGTGGCGGAGGCTGCGCCGTCAATGGGTGCTACGCCGCAAGCGATACCTAACCGCCTGGCCCGCAATGAACCCGCGGACGTTGTACTGATGGTTGGCTCGGCGCTGGATAAACTGATCAAGAACGGCCAGATCGACCCCAAGAGCCGCGTCGATCTGGGTAAATCCTACATCGCCATGGCGGTGCGTCACGGCGCTCCCAAGCCTGATATCAGCACCATGGAAGCCTTCAAGCAGACGCTGATCGATTCAACATCCATCGCTTATTCGGACAGTGCCAGCGGCGTTTACCTGTCCCGTGTGCTCTTCAATCAGATGCATATCGGTGAGCTGATGCAGACCAAAAGCCGCATGATTCCTGCCACTCCAGTGGGTGAAGTGGTTGCACGTGGCGAGGCCCAGCTTGGCTTTCAGCAGTTGAGCGAGCTCAAGCAGGTGGAAGGCATTGACATCGTTGGTTTGATTCCCGACCAGGCTCAACAAATGACCCTGTATTCAGGTGCGGTTTCGTCGCGCAGCGCTCATCCGGAACAGGCTAAACAGCTGCTGGAATATCTGGGCTCGCTGGCGGCGGCTGACGCGATCAAAAAAAGCGGGCTGGATCCGGTGGCCAAGTAACGGCTCATTATTGCCTGAGCTGACGCAATGTGTAGGAGCTGCCGAAGGCTGCGATGACGGCGTGTCAGGAAAAACACATCGCAGCCTTCGGCAGCTTCTACAAGGATGTAGTCCAGCCAAACTTAGAGATCTGCTTCACACCGCCAACTCAACCAGCTCGGCCCTTACGCCTTGCTCGTCGATATGCAGCACAGCAACCGAAATCGGCAGTTTGAACCGCCGGGGCCCGGCGCTGCCCGGGTTGATGAACAGCACACCGTCCCGCTGTTCGATCAGCGGTTTGTGAGAGTGACCCACGACGACGACCCGGATGTCGTCCGGCAAGGACTTGGGAACCTCGGCGGGGATGTGAGTGACGTAAATGCCGATGCCCTCCACCTTCAACACCGCCGAATAAGGCACATCGCTAGCCCATGCATCGTCCTGATCGTTATTGCCGCGCACCACAGTCAGCGGCGCGAGGGCGCGCAGTGCTTCCAGAATCGAAACCTTGCCAATGTCACCGGCATGAATCAGTTGTTCACAACCTTTGAGTGCATCCAGCGCCTGCGGGCGCAACAGGCCATGGGTGTCGGAGATCAGGCCAATTTTCATGATGTCTGCTCGTGCTTTTTAAACGTAGGGACTGAGCATATCGGTATTCGGGCTCTGTGAGCGACGGGACAGTCCTGATGGGACCCTAAGTTAGCCCCCAGGCCTGCTTTTGATCTTATAGGACCGGCTTTAGCCGGGAGAGCGGTGTCTTGGCGAATATGTTTAGCGGATGTCCAGACGTCCTCCCGGCTAAAGCCGGTCCTACGTTTTTGCGTAGACTCTTCACGAACTCATTCGCCAAGGAGACACTTGCACCACCCGACGCACGTCCGAAAGGCTTATTGACAAACATCAGGCGGACTGCAAATATCGCGAAAAGTTGTACGACGACAGATAACAAAAATAACAATAATCAGGGAAGCACACGTATGACGAACCTCGTTCGCACCCCGCAATGCCCGCGCATAAGACGACCCGCACACCCAGTGCCCAGCGGTAGCTATCGTTTGCGCTCCCGATCAAGTCCGGGATAACCCTCTTTTATAGAATTCGCTGACGGTTAATCCGTTTCGAAGCAAAGACTCGTCTGCATAGCGGCCGGAGTCTGAAGCCCCGGCATGGGGGCACCTTGCACTTCTCCACAGGACAGGCCATTCAAGTGCCGGAGGGGGAGTGCTCTGTCAAAAAAATGGGAGCACAACAATAATGAGATCTCAAAACAAGCGTTCACTGGCGCTTCTCGGGCTGGGCACCATGAGCCTGACGTTCCCGCTGATGGGCATGGCCGAAGGCTTTGTAGACGACACCAAAGCAACGCTGACTTTTCGTAACGCCTACTTCAACCGTAACTTCGTCAACCCGGCGAACGCACAGGGCAAGGCGGAAGAGTGGACGCAAAGCTTTATCCTTGATGCCAAATCCGGTTTTACCCAAGGCGTAGTCGGTTTCGGGATCGATGTCCTGGGCATGTACTCGGTGAAACTCGATGGCGGCAAAGGCACAGGCGGTACACAGCTGCTGCCGATCCACGATGATGGCCGCCCGGCCGATGATTTCGGACGCTTGGGTGTCGCGGCCAAAGCCAAGGTGTCCAAGACCGAATTGAAAGTCGGCGAGTGGATGCCGGTTCTGCCCATCCTGCGCTCGGATGACGGCCGCTCGCTGCCACAGACATTCCGTGGCGGGCAGATTACCTCCAAGGAACTGGATGGCCTGACCTTGTATGGCGGTCAGTTCAGAGGCAACAGCCCGCGTAACGATGCGAGCATGGAAGACATGTCGCTCAACGGCCGGGGCGCTTTTCAGTCTGATCGCTTCAACTTTGGTGGCGGCGAATACGCCTTTAATGAAAAGCGCACCCAGGTCGGCCTGTGGTACGCCCAGCTTGAAGACATCTACAACCAGAAATTCATCAACGTGCTTCACAGCCAGCCTATTGGCGACGTGACGCTGGGCGCCAATCTGGGTTACTTCTGGGGTAATGAAGACGGCAACAAACTGGCGGGCGATCTGGACAACAAAACCGCCTACGCCCTGCTGTCGGCCAAATACAAGGGCAACACCTTGTACGTCGGCTTGCAGAAAGTCAGTGGCGATGACGGCTGGTTCCGGGTCAACGGGACCAGCGGCGGCACGCTGGCAAACGATAGCTACAACGCCAGCTATGACAACGCGAAGGAAAAATCCTGGCAACTGCGTCACGACCTGGACTTCGCTGTCCTCGGCGTACCGGGCATGACCCTGATGAACCGCTACATCAGCGGTGACAACGTACACACCGGCGCGATCACCGATGGCAAGGAATGGGGCCGGGAATCAGAGCTCGCGTACACCGTACAAAGCGGCACGTTCAAGAGCCTGAACTTCCGGTGGCGTAACTCTTCCATTCGTCGCGACTTCAGCACCAACGAGTTCGACGAAAACCGGATATTCATCAGCTATCCGCTGTCGTTGCTGTGAACTCAAGGTGATACGCGAGATT
>NZ_JACONW010000133.1 GCF_014357575.1 Pseudomonas folii
ATTAACCGCCACACCCTTCAAATACGGCGCAGGCTCGGCCCCCAGGTTTTCCAGTACCCGGGCGCTGTACCAGTCAATGAAGTTGACCACCCCGAACTCGTACGTTTTGGAGTACGGACCCGGCTGATAGGCGCTGGAGTTGATACCCCGCTGATTTTCTTCGGCCAGACGACGGTCCTGATCGTTGGTCGCGTCCCAGACTTCACGCAGGCGCGCCACATCGTAGTCCACACCTTCGACGGCATCTTTGTGGACCAGCCATTTGGTGCTGACCATGGTTTCCTGGGCGCTGATCGGCCACACCGTGAACACAATGATGTGATCGCCCATGCAGTGGTTCCAGGAATGTGGCAGGTGCAGGATGCGCATTGAGCCCAGGTCCGGGTTGGTGATCCGGCCCATAAGCTTCTTGCTGCCCTGTTTGCCGTCCATGGTCATGGACACCGTGCCTTTGAGCAGCGGCATACGTACGATGCGGTTACGCAGGCCAAACGCGGCGTGAGCGAACGGAATCTTCTCAGCCTCCCAGGCCGCAGCCGATTCGGCGACGTGGTCCTTGAACGACTGGGTGGCACGCGGATCGGTAACGTCGTCCCACTCCAGCAACGTGTTGAGCAGTTCGGGGTGTGAGCCGGTGCAGTGATAGCACTCGCGGTTGTTTTCCAGCACCAGTTTCCAGTTGGCCTTTTCCATCAAGGTGGTTTGCACCGCCACCTTGGTGTTTTCCATGTCGTACGGTTCCATGTAGTGCTTGAGGGTCTGCAGGAACTCGTCGATGGCCGGCGGATTTTCCGCAAGGCTGATGAAGATGTAGCCGCCCGCGGTTTTCACGTTGATCGGCTTGAGGCTGAAGTTCTTCATGTCGAAGTCATCGCCCATTTCGCTACCTGCGTACAGCAAGCGACCGTCCAGCTCGTACGTCCACTGGTGGTAAGGGCAAACCAGCTTGGCGACTTTGCCTTTCTCCTTGGTGCACAGGCGCGAGCCGCGATGACGGCAGACGTTATGAAAAGCGTTAACCGCGCCGTCCGGACCGCGCACCACAACTACCGGGTTCTTGCCGATCTGCAGCGTCAGGTAGTTACCTTTGGCCGGAATCTCGGCGGTCATGCCTGCGATCAGCCACTCTTTGTGGAAGATCTCCTGCATGTCGATTTCAAACAACCGCTCATCACTGTAGAAAGGCTGCGGCAGCGAATAGGTGCGTTCGCGATTCTGCAGCATTTCGGCAGTGGCCTTACGTGCCGGTTCCAGCGGATCGCCCAAGCTCAAGGTTGCGGTGACGTCCATCGTTTGAAGTCCTCATGACCATGCGGTTTACGGTCGACGAATGTGGCTAATACGGTTCTTTGTGGCGTTTGGCACGCAAGGCGGCGGTTGTTTTGCCGCTCATGCTTTTCGATAAACATTTAGTGGCGAGTGTGGAGTCCGGCGCAGACTTGACCTTATCCATGGGCGACATGGCCGAATCCGTTCCCGACGCGCTAATGCAGGTAATCAGGGGCTGGTCGCGATAAGTACGCCGATGTCGCTGGCAGGTAAGTGGGTGATCTGCGCCTTACGCAGAATTCGCATCATGAGGCCGGTCGTCGGCCGTTGGAGATTCAGCATGTCCCAAAGCTTCCTGAGCCCGGTAAATACCCAGACATGGGCCAATGGCCGTCACCTGGTGCGCGTCGTCAAGGTGATTCAGGAAACCTGGGATGTGCGCACCTTCTGCTTCATGGCCGATCAGCCGATCATGTTCTTCTTCAAGCCAGGCCAGTTCGTGACCCTGGAGCTTGAAATTGAAGGCGTGCCGGTGATGCGCTCGTACACTATTTCCAGTTCCCCTTCGGTGCCTTACAGCTTTTCGGTGACGATCAAACGCGTACCGGGCGGCAAGGTTTCCAACTACCTTCACGACACGCTGCATGAAGGTCAGGAGCTGGCAGTCCACGGTCCGGTCGGGCTGTTCAACGCCATTGATTTTCCGAACCCGAAAATCCTCTACCTGAGTGGCGGTGTCGGTATCACGCCGGTGATGTCCATGGCGCGCTGGTTCTACGACACCAACGCCAACGTCGACATGGTGTTTGTGCACAGCGCTCGCTCACCGAAAGACATCATTTATCACCGCGAGCTGGAGCACATGGCGTCGCGGATCGATAACTTCAGCCTGCACCTGATCTGCGAGAAGCACGGCCTTGGCGAGCCATGGGCGGGTTATCGCGGGTATCTGAATCAGAAGATGCTTGAGCTGATGGCGCCGGACTTCATGGAGCGCGAAGTATTTTGCTGCGGACCGACGCCTTACATGACGGCCGTCAAACGCCTGCTGGAAGCCAACGGTTTCAACATGGCGCAATACCATGAGGAATCGTTCGGCGCGACGCCTCCCGAAGCCCGGGCGGACGCCGTTGAGCAAGCGGAAATTGCCGCCGAAGCCCCAGAAGTCGACGCGTCGGATCTACATCAGGTGGAATTCACCGACACCGGCAAGAGCATCCGCGTCGCACCGGGCGAAACCGTCCACGCGGCCGCAGCCAAGCTCGGCTTGATGATCCCCAAAGCATGCGGCATGGGCATCTGCGGGACGTGCAAGGTGATGAAGCTCAGCGGCGAAGTGGAGATGGAGCACAACGGCGGGATTACTGAAGAAGACGAAGCCGAAGGCTACATCCTGTCGTGCTGCAGCATTCCGAAGGGGGATGTGCGGATCGAGTATTAATCGCCTGGGCGATTGATACAGGTAGGAGCGAACTTGTTCGCGAGGCGGCTCGGCAGGCGAATTTATCCATCGTCCTTACAAACATCTCGCGAACAAGTTCGCTCCTACCGGAGTACGTGGTTAAGTTGGAGCGAGCAGGAGGCGCTCCAACGAACTCAAAGCTTGTTACAGACTAAACCTTGAAACCATGCTGTTCAGATCAACAGCCAGGCGCGTCAGCTCGCTGCTGGCGGCGCTGGTTTGTGCTGCACCGTCGGATGACTGGGCCGACAGGTCGCGGATGTTGACCAGGTTGCGGTCCACTTCACGGGCCACTTGAGCCTGTTCTTCGGCGGCGCTGGCGATCACCAGGTTACGCTCGTTGATTTCCACCACCGCGGTATTAATGGTATCCAGCGCCACGCCTGCGCCTTTAGCGATGTTCAACGTCGACTCCGCGCGCTCGGTGCTATTGCGCATTGAGTTGACCGCCTGCTCGGTGCCGCCTTGAATGCTGCCGATCATGCGTTCGATTTCGCTGGTTGACTGCTGAGTGCGATGCGCCAAGGCACGCACTTCGTCAGCCACCACGGCAAAGCCACGCCCGGCTTCACCGGCACGGGCCGCTTCGATGGCCGCATTCAGGGCCAACAGGTTGGTCTGGTCAGCCAGGCCGCGAATGACATCCAGCACCTTGCCGATGTCACGAGACTCTTCAGCCAGATTGCCGATCAGCGTTGCAGTGCTCTGCACATCACCGCTCATGCGTTCGATGGCATTGACGGTTTCCTGAACCAGATCACGACCGTCGCCCGCTGAGGCCGTGGCGTTTTTCGACGCTTCGGAAGTGCTGACCGCATTACGCGCGACTTCTTCCACAGCGCTGGTCATCTCGTTGACGGCGGTCGCGGCTTGTTCGATTTCGTTGTTCTGTTGCGACAGACCACGGGCGCTCTCGTCGGTCACCGCATTAAGCTCCTCGGCAGCAGAAGCAAGCTGGGTGGCGGAACCAGAAATACGGGTCAATGTGTCGCGCAGCTTTTCCTGCATTTTCTGCATGGCGGAGAGCAAACGACCGGCTTCGTCAGTACCGTCGGCTTTGATCGGGCGAGTCAGATTCCCCTCGGCGATGGTTTCGGCGGCTTCAAGCGCTGAAGCAATTGGCTGGGTGATACTGCGGGTCAGCAGCCAGGCGAACAGGACGGTCAGGATTGTGGTGGCGATCAGCAGACCCACCACCAGAGTGAATGCTGACGCGTACTGCTCGGCTGCGCTTTTGTTGGTGTCACTCAATTGCCGGGCATTGATCTCGACCAGTTTGGCCAGCGCTGCGTTCATCTGATCAGAGTTAGCCAGCGTTTCTTCATTGAGCAATTGGCCCAACTCATCGACCTTGCCCGCACGACTCAGGGTCTTGATGCGCTCTTCAAGCTGACGATAGTCGCCCAGCAATCGCACGTATTGGTTGTAGGCGGTTTGCTCTTCCGGAGAGGAAATGAATTTCTCATAAACGGCCTGAGCGTCACTGATTTGTTTGTTACGCATGGCGAACAAATCGATGGTCTTGCTCTGAATGTCTGGTTCGCGGTTGATCAACAAACGATAGGACAGAACGCGCAGGCGAATGCTGACTTCGGTGAGTCGGTCGAGACTCTGGATACTGGGAACGCTGCGTTTGGCGATTTCATCGCCGGCGTCACGGATCTTGCTCATCTGCGACAGCGCAAACACGCCGAGAACAAGCATAAGGGTGCCTATGAAGGCAAAGCCTAGAAACGCGCGAGGCGCGATATTCATGGTGCGTAATGACATGGTTTTTCCAGAGGAAGAAGCGCAGTCCTTGCGTTTGAGGTGAATAGAAGATGTGATGATCCATGCCTATCGGTTACAGGCTAAGGGACTTGAGGTCAACGCACTGAAATCAGGCGTGGCGTAAGGTCGCAGGCTCTCTTCGATATAGCAAAACGCCATGCAAGTCATTGAAAGGTAACGTTTACGGGGACGCGAGCAAAAAAACCGGGAATATCGAAGGCGTCATGTTTTCTCGATCAGGCCGGACTGACGAGCAGCAGGAACCAGATCGGAAAATCACAGTCAACAGGGCCTGTTTATGCACTTGCCTTCAGGGAGAACGCAGCGCGCCAGAACGCCGTTATTTAAGTGGCTTAACTGGTATGCGCAGTGACTTTTCTTTAAGGTGTGCGCCCGTTGAAATTTGCTCGAGAAATCAAAATGTTGGAAGCATCCCTTAGCCAGTTGGAACAACTTGTCAGCGATCTGGTGCAACAAAACCAGCAACTGCAAAGCACAAACGCTCAGCTCAGCACGGAGCTGGCCCAAGCCAGGGATGACAACGACAGTCTGCAATTGAGTCTGATGGAGCAGGAAGAGAAACAAGGTGCCACGGCAGCGCGAATTCAGGCCCTTGTTGACCGTGCGACCAGCGCAAGCGCAGTCAGCGCATGAATACTGACAGGAACGGGGTGACGGTCGTTTCGATTCTCGGCAACGACTATTCGATCAAAGCCCCTGCCGGTGAAGAACAGACGTTGCAGCAGGCCACCGCGTTGCTGCGCGCATCGCTGGCTGACACCAAACGCAAATACCCGACGCTGATTGGCGACCGCCTGTTGGTACTGGCCGCCCTGAACCTGTGCTCGCAGCAGATCGAGCTCAAACAGCAACATCAGGTCGAGCTGGACCGCTGCCGGGAGCAGGTCGACGCGACGGTGGAAGCGATTTCGAAGACGATTGCGCAGAACTGATTCGACTACACAGGTAGGAGCGAACTTGTTCGCGAGGCTGCGCAACTGACACACCGAGTCGCCAGCCTCGCCAACAAGTTGGCTCCTACCGAAATAGCATCGCGCGTTACGCCCCCATCACCAATCGGATATCCGCCGCCAGCTCGCGCACGCGGTCTTCTTCGGTGTCCCACGAGCACATGAAGCGCGCGCCACCGTTACCAATGAATGTATAGAAGCGCCAGCCCTTGGCCGTCAGCGCGGCGATGGCGGATTCGGACAGTTGCAGAAACACGCCATTGGCCTGCACCGGGAACATCAGCTCAACACCCGGAATGTCCTTCACCAGCGCCGCCAGCAATTGCGCGCAATGGTTGGCATGATTGGCGTGCTTGAGCCAGGCATCACCTTCCAGCAGCCCGACCCACGGTGCCGACAGGAAGCGCATTTTCGACGCCAGTTGCCCGGCCTGTTTGCACCGGTAATCAAAATCTTCAGCCAGCTTATGGTTGAAGAACAGGATCGCCTCCCCCACCGCCATGCCGTTCTTGGTGCCACCAAAACACAGCACATCGACACCGGATTTCCAGGTCAGCTCAGCGGGCGAACACTCCAGAAATGCACAGGCGTTGGCAAACCGCGCGCCGTCCATGTGCAGGTTCAGATTCAACTCTTTGCAGGTTGCGCTGATCGCCTTGAGCTCATCTGGCTGGTAAACGCTGCCGACTTCGGTGGCTTGGGTCAGGGTCACGACCCGAGGTTTCGGGTAGTGAATATCCTGACGCTTGAGTGCAACCTCGCGGATGGACTCGGGCGTCAACTTGCCCTGTTCGCTACGTGCAGTGAGCAGCTTGGAGCCGTTGGAGAAAAACTCCGGAGCACCGCACTCGTCGGTTTCAACGTGAGCCGTTTCCGAACAGATAACGCTGTGATAGCTCTGGCACAGGGACGACAGCGCCAGCGAGTTGGCAGCCGTACCGTTGAAAGCGAAGAACACTTCACAGTCAGTTTCAAATAATTTACGGAATTGATCCGAGGCCCGTGCGGTCCATTCGTCATCGCCGTAAGCGCGCTGATGGCCGTGGTTAGCCTGTTCCATCGCAGCCCAGGCTTCAGGGCAGATGCCCGAATAGTTATCACTGGCAAACTGCTGGCTTTTATCGGTCATGGCCGAATCCTTGTCATTGATTATGCTGCGCACTGTAGCGAAGATCGCAGGGTTTGGTCATTAGCTGCCTTGCTGCAGATAGCTTTGGTAGGAGCGCGCTTGCCCGCGATGGCGTCAGGTCAATCAACATCTTTGTCGGCTGACCTGACGCCATCGCGGGCAAGCGCGCTCCTACAGGGCTGGTATTAAACCGGCCTCGTTGCGAAGAAACCCCAAAACGCTGGAGAGATATGGATCTATCGAACCCGCCTTACCTGCCCGGACGCGACAAGGCGCTGGACCTTCTGAAGTGGCTGGCGATGCTGGCCATGGTACTCGACCACCTGCGCTATGTCGGCTGGTCGATAGACGTGCTTTATGTGCCGGGGCGACTGGCATTCCCTTGGTTTTGCCTGGCGATTGCGGCAAATCTGGGGCGTAAGTCCGCGTTGTTTCCTGATCCGAAAGTGCAGTGGCGATATCTGGGCTGGATGCTGTTGTTTGCCGTGCTGGCAGAGCTACCGTATCGGCTATACATGGAGGACGCCCACACGCTGAACGTATTGCCGACGCTGGTTCTCGGCCTGCTGATTGCCCAGGGCTGGCGACACCGCTTGCCTGCGACGCGATTGATGGCGCTTGGTTCGCTGCTGATCGCCGCCCTGTTTCACAAATACCTTATGTTTGGGTTTTTTGGCACGCTGCTGCCGCTGGCGCTGCTGTTAGTGCTGCATCGCCCGATCTGGTTCGCCCTGTTGCCGGGAGCCATTTGCGTGGCGGGCAATGCCTGGCCGCAGATGTTCGCGGGCGCGGCCTGGGGTGATCCTATCTCCATCGGCTCGCTGATCGCCTGCCTGATTGCGCCCTTGCTTGGGTTGGCGCTGCTGCGTCGTCGCCTGACATTTCCGGTCAAGCCGATGCGGCGTTGGGCATATGCGATTTATCCGGCGCATTTTCTGGTGTTGCTGGGGTTGCGGGAAATATTGGCAATATGGATCACACCCGCGCCCCTGTAGGAGTGAGCTTGCTCGCGATGGCGTCTAGTCAGATGATAATTCTCTGAATGACACAGCGCATCGCGAGCAAGCTCACTCCTACAGGGAATAAGGCGGTCTGAAAAACGCTGTAGACAAAACGCCACCACCGCCCTTATCTTCTGCGCTGGCCACCGCAGTGGCCAACGTCGCTCGGACGGTTCCGGGCGCTTACGTATCTGAGGCATCCATGGCAGACTTACCTTCGCCGCGCCGTTTTGCGCGTATCGATCGACTCCCCCCGTACGTCTTCAATATCACCGCCGAGCTGAAAATGGCCGCTCGCCGCCGTGGTGAAGACATCATCGACTTGAGCATGGGCAACCCCGACGGGCCGACCCCACCGCATATCGTCGAAAAACTCGTCACTGTCGCCCAACGTGAAGACACTCACGGCTACTCGACTTCGCGTGGCATCCCGCGTCTGCGTCGGGCGATCTCCAACTGGTATAAAAAACGCTACGACGTCGACATCGATCCGGAAGAAGAAGCCATCGTCACCATTGGTTCGAAGGAAGGTCTCGCGCACCTGATGCTCGCCACCCTCGATCAGGGAGACACGGTGCTGGTGCCAAACCCGAGCTATCCGATTCATATCTACGGTGCCGTGATTGCTGGCGCTCAAGTGCGTTCGGTGCCCTTGATCCCGGGTGTGGATTTCTTTGCCGAGCTGGAAAAGGCCATTCGCGGCTCGATTCCCAAGCCGAAGATGATGATCCTCGGCTTCCCGTCCAACCCGACGGCGCAGTGCGTGGAGCTGGACTTCTTCGAGCGCGTGGTTGCCCTGGCCAAACAGTACGACGTGCTGGTGGTTCACGACCTGGCTTACGCCGACATCGTCTACGACGGCTGGAAAGCGCCGTCGATCATGCAGGTGCCGGGCGCGAAAGACATCGCCGTCGAGTTCTTCACCCTGTCCAAGAGCTACAACATGGCGGGCTGGCGGATCGGCTTCATGGTCGGCAACCCGGAGCTGGTCAACGCTCTGGCGCGGATCAAGAGCTACCACGACTATGGCACCTTCACCCCGCTGCAAGTCGCGGCCATTGCTGCACTGGAAGGCGATCAGCAATGCGTGCTGGACATCGCCGAGCAATACCGTCAGCGCCGCAACGTGTTGGTCAAAGGCCTGCATGAACTGGGCTGGATGGTGGAAAACCCGAAAGCGTCGATGTACGTCTGGGCCAAAATTCCGCCCGCCTACGCCCACCTTGGTTCGCTGGAATTCGCCAAGAAGCTGTTGGCTGAAGCAAAAGTCTGCGTCTCGCCGGGTGTCGGTTTTGGTGAGTACGGCGATGATCACGTGCGCTTCGCACTGATCGAGAATCAGGATCGGATTCGCCAGGCCGTGCGCGGCATTCGCGGGATGTTCCGGGCGGATAAAGCGGTCTAGCCTGTAACGCGCACTCCTGTGGGAGCGGTGCTTGCCCGCGATAAGGCTGGACGCGGTTCGCTTCAGATCGCGTAGACCTTATCGCGGGCAAGCACCGCTCCCACAGACATCATTCCAACCTCCCTCCGTGTTATTTCCCCCTCCTCTCCCACCCATGTCGTAAACGCGCCTTTGCGTGGCGTGCGTAGGCATTTGGCGTCTTGGGTCCGGCCCTAGTATCGCTGTCAAAGGGCCCGGCTCAGATGCTGCGGCCCCACCGATAAGTCAGGCGCGACGCCGCCGCTGGGAGAACCGCGATGTTCAGCAAGAACGACCAAATCCAAGGCTATGACGATGCACTGCTGGCCGCGATGAATGCAGAGGAGCAGCGTCAGGAAGATCACATCGAACTGATCGCCTCGGAGAACTACACCAGCCAGCGCGTGATGGAAGCCCAGGGCAGCGGCCTGACCAACAAATATGCTGAAGGTTATCCGGGCAAGCGCTACTACGGCGGCTGCGAGCATGTGGATAAAGTTGAGGTGCTCGCTATCGAGCGTGCCAAGCAACTGTTCGGCGCTGATTACGCCAACGTTCAGCCGCACTCCGGCAGCTCAGCCAACGCAGCGGTTTACCTGGCGTTGCTGCAAGCTGGCGACACCGTGTTGGGCATGAGCCTCGCCCACGGCGGTCACCTGACCCACGGCGCGAAAGTCAGTTTTTCCGGAAAGCTCTACAACGCGGTGCAATACGGCATCGACACCAATACCGGGCTGATCGATTACGACGAGGTCGAGCGAATCGCCGTCGAGTCCAAGCCAAAAATGATCATCGCCGGTTTCTCGGCCTATTCGAAAACCCTCGACTTCCCGCGTTTCCGGGCCATCGCTGACAAAGTCGGCGCCTATCTGTTCGTCGACATGGCCCACGTTGCGGGCCTGGTCGCGGCCGGTCTGTACCCGAACCCGCTGCCGTACGCAGACGTCGTAACGACCACCACTCATAAAACCCTGCGCGGCCCACGCGGTGGTTTGATCCTGGCCAAGGCCAACGAAGAGATCGAGAAAAAGCTCAATTCCGCCGTATTCCCCGGCGGTCAGGGCGGCCCGTTGATGCACGTGATCGCCGCCAAGGCCGTGTGCTTCAAAGAGGCAGCAGAGCCCGGCTTCGTGGCGTATCAACAGCAGGTGATCGATAACGCTCAGGCCATGGCGCAAGTGTTCATCGACCGTGGCTACGACGTGGTTTCCGGCGGCACCGATAACCATCTGTTTCTGGTCAGCCTGATCCGTCAGGGCCTGACCGGCAAAGACGCCGACGCCGCTTTGGGTCGTGCGCACATCACCGTTAACAAGAACTCGGTGCCCAACGATCCGCAATCGCCGTTCGTGACCTCGGGCCTGCGCATCGGCACTCCAGCAGTGACCACCCGCGGTTTCAAAGTCACCCAATGCATCACGCTGGCCGGCTGGATCTGCGACATTCTCGACAACCTCGGCGACGCCGATGTCGAGGCCAATGTCGCCAGCCAGGTTGCAGCACTGTGTTCCGATTTCCCGGTTTATAGCTGAGTCAGGAGTAGTTATTCATGCAGCATTACTCAGGCTTCGGCCTTCTCAAGCACTCCCTCAGCCATCACGAAAACTGGCAGCGCATGTGGCGCACGCCTACCCCGAAAAAAGTCTACGACGTGGTCATCGTCGGTGGCGGCGGGCACGGTCTGGCGACTGCCTATTACCTTGCTAAAGAGCACGGCATCACCAATGTGGCCGTAGTCGAGAAAGGCTGGCTGGGCGGCGGCAACACGGCGCGTAACACGACTATCGTGCGTTCCAACTACCTGTGGGATGAGTCGGCGCATCTGTACGAACACGCGATGAAACTGTGGGAAGGCCTGTCTCAGGATCTGAACTACAACGTGATGTTCTCCCAGCGCGGCGTGTACAACTTGTGCCACACTCTGCAGGACATGCGTGATTCCGAGCGCCGGGTCAGCGCCAACCGCCTTAATGGCGTGGACGGCGAATTGCTCAACGGCAAACAGGTGGCGGACGAAATCCCGTACCTGGACTGCTCGAAAAACACCCGCTACCCGATCATCGGCGCCACTGTGCAACGTCGCGGCGGCGTTGCCCGTCACGATGCCGTGGCGTGGGGTTTTGCCCGCGCCGCTGATGCCTTGGGCGTGGATTTGATCCAGCAGACCGAAGTGACCGGCTTCCGCAAGGAAAACGGCGTGTGCATCGGTGTGGAAACCAATAAAGGCTTCATCGGCGCCAAGCGCGTCGGCGTGGTGACGGCCGGTAACTCGGGGCACATGGCGAAACTCGCCGGCTTCCGTTTGCCAATTGAATCCCACCCGCTGCAAGCGCTGGTGTCCGAGCCGATCAAGCCGATTATCGACAGCGTGATCATGTCCAATGCGGTACACGGTTACATCAGCCAGTCCGACAAGGGCGACCTGGTGATCGGTGCCGGTATCGACGGCTGGGTGGGCTATGGTCAGCGTGGTTCGTACCCGGTGATCGAACACACGATTCAGGCCATCGTCGAGATGTTCCCGGTACTGTCCCGCGTGCGCATGAACCGCCAGTGGGGCGGCATCGTCGATACCACGCCGGATGCCTGCCCGATCATTTCCAAGACCCCCGTGCCGAACATGTTCTTCAACTGCGGTTGGGGCACCGGTGGCTTCAAGGCTACGCCGGGCTCGGGCAACGTGTTTGCGGCAAGTCTGGCTAAAGGTGAAATGCATCCATTGGCCAAACCTTTCTCCATCGACCGTTTCCACAACGGCGCGTTGATCGATGAACACGGCGCAGCCGCGGTCGCCCACTAAGAGGAGCACTACCTATGCTGCACATCTTCTGTCCTCACTGTGGCGAACTGCGCTCCGAAGAGGAATTCCACGCTTCAGGCCAGGCTCACATCCCGCGTCCACTGGACCCGGCCGCCTGCACCGACGAGCAATGGGGCGACTACATGTTTTTCCGCGATAACCCACGCGGGCTGCATCACGAACTGTGGATCCACGCCGCTGGCTGCCGTCAGTACTTCAACGCGACCCGCGACACCGTGACTTACGAAATTCTCGAAACCTACCCGATTGGCACCAAACCGCAGTTCAGAAACCCTGCGTTTGAGAAGACAGCCAGCGGCGAGGGAGACCAGGTATGAGCCAGACCAACCGACTGCCCAACGGCGGCCGCATAGACCGCAGCAAGGTCCTGAACTTCAACTTCAATGGCCAGACTTATCAGGGCTTCGAAGGCGACACATTAGCCGCCGCTCTGCTGGCCAATGGCGTGGACATCATCGGCCGCAGCTTCAAATATTCCCGCCCTCGCGGCATCTTTGCTGCGGGCTCCGAAGAGCCGAACGCAGTACTGCAGATCGGCGCAACCGAAGCGACCCAAATCCCCAACGTGCGGGCCACGCAACAAGCGCTGTATTCGGGTCTGGTCGCAACCAGCACCAACGGCTGGCCGAGCGTGAACAATGACGTGATGGGAATTCTCGGCAAAGTCGGCGGCAAGCTGATGCCACCGGGTTTCTACTACAAAACCTTCATGTACCCGCAATCGTTCTGGATGACTTACGAGAAGTACATTCGTAAGGCTGCTGGCCTTGGTCGCTCGCCGACCGAAAACGATCCGGACACCTACGACAACATGAACCGGCACTGCGACGTGCTGATCGTTGGCGGTGGCCCGGCGGGTCTGGCGGCGGCTCTGGCTTCAGCGCGCAGCGGTGCCCGAGTCATTCTGGCCGACGAGCAGGAAGAATTCGGCGGCAGCCTCCTGGACAGCCGCGAAAGCCTCGACGGCAAACCGGCTGCTGAATGGGTCGCCACCGTTATCGCTGAGCTGAAAAGCCTGAAGAACGTGGTGTTGCTGCCTCGCGCCACGGTCAACGGCTATCACGATCATAACTTCCTGACCATTCATGAGCGTCTGACAGACCACCTTGGTGACCGAGCGCCTATCGGTCAGGTCCGTCAGCGCATGCATCGGGTTCGCGCCAAGCGTGTAGTGCTGGCCACCGGTACTCACGAACGCCCATTGGTCTACGGTAACAACGACGTGCCGGGTAACATGCTGGCCGGTGCCGTTTCCACTTATGTGCGCCGTTATGGCGTGGCACCGGGCAAGAAACTGGTGTTGTCCACCAACAACGACCACGCCTACCGCGTCGCACTGGATTGGCTCGACGCCAGCCTGCAAGTGGTAGCGATTGCCGATGCGCGTCACAACCCACGCGGCGCGCTGGTTGAAGAGGCTCGCGCCAAAGGCATTCGGATTCTGACCGGCAGCGCCGTGATCGAAGCCCGTGGCAGCAAGCACGTCACCGCCGCTCGTGTGGCAGCGATTGATGTAAAAGCTCATCGCGTAACCAGCCCTGGCGAATGGCTCGAATGCGATCTGGTTGCCAGCTCCGGTGGCTACAGCCCTATCGTTCACCTCGCTTCGCACTTGGGCGGCAAACCCGTCTGGCGTGAAGACATTCTCGGTTTCGTACCGGGCGAAGCGCCGCAGAAGCGCGTTTGCGTCGGCGGCGTGAATGGCGTCTACGCATTGGGCGACGCCTTGGCCGACGGTTTCGAGGGTGGCGTGCGCGCCGCCAGCGAAGCCGGTTTCAAAGTCGTCGAAGGTGTCTTGCCGAAAGCATTGAGCCGAGCCGAAGAACCCACGCTGGCGCTGTTCCAGGTGCCGCATGACAAACCGACTGCCCGTGCGCCGAAGCAGTTCGTTGACCTGCAGAACGATGTCACTGCTGCCGCCATCGAGTTGGCGACCCGTGAAGGCTTTGAGTCGGTTGAGCACGTCAAACGCTACACTGCTCTGGGCTTCGGCACCGATCAAGGCAAGCTGGGCAACGTCAACGGTCTGGCCATTGCCGCACGCTCGCTGAACGTTTCCATTCCGGAAATGGGCACCACCATGTTCCGCCCGAACTACACCCCCGTTACCTTCGGCGCAGTAGCCGGTCGGCACTGCGGGCATATCTTCGAGCCTGTGCGCTTCACTGCCCTGCACGCTTGGCACGTGAGAAACGGTGCCGAATTCGAAGACGTCGGTCAGTGGAAACGTCCGTGGTACTTCCCGAAAGCCGGTGAAGACATTCATGCAGCCGTGGCCCGCGAATGCAAAGCCGTACGTGAAAGCGTCGGCCTGCTGGACGCTTCGACCCTCGGCAAAATCGACATTCAAGGCCCGGATGCCCGCGAGTTCCTGAATCGCATCTACACCAACGCCTGGACCAAGCTCGATGTGGGCAAGGCGCGCTACGGCCTGATGTGTAAAGAAGACGGCATGGTCTTCGACGACGGGGTTACCGCATGTGTCGCGGACAACCATTTCATCATGACCACCACCACGGGCGGCGCGGCTCGCGTGCTGCAATGGCTGGAAATCTATCAACAGACTGAATGGCCTGATCTGAAGGTGTACTTCACCTCCGTGACCGACCATTACGCGACCCTGACGCTGTCTGGCCCGAACAGCCGCAAGCTGCTCAGCGAAGTGACCGACATCGATCTGGACCGTGAAGCCTTCCCGTTCATGACCTGGAAAGAAGGCCTGGTCGGTGGCGTTCCGGCACGGGTGTTCCGTATCTCGTTCACCGGTGAGCTGTCATATGAGGTCAACATCCAGGCCGACTACGCCATGGGTGTGCTGGAAAAAATCATCGAAGCCGGCAAACAGTACAACCTCACGCCGTACGGCACCGAGACCATGCACGTACTGCGTGCCGAGAAGGGTTTCATCATCGTGGGTCAGGACACCGACGGCTCGATGACCCCGGACGACCTGAACATGGGCTGGTGTGTTGGCCGCACCAAACCGTTCTCGTGGATCGGTCAACGAGGCATGAATCGCGAAGACTGTGTGCGTGAACAACGCAAGCAACTGGTCGGACTCAAGCCAATTGATCCCACCAAATGGCTGCCAGAAGGTGCGCAACTGGTGTTCGATCCTAAACAGTCGATCCCGATGACCATGGTCGGTCATGTGACCTCCAGCTATGCGGCCAACTCGCTCGGCTATTCGTTTGCCATGGGCGTGGTCAAAGGCGGCCTGAAGCGCATGGGCGAGCGGGTGTTCTCACCTCAGGCGGATGGCAGCGTGATCGAAGCCGAAATTGTCTCCTCGGTGTTCTTCGATCCGAAGGGTGAGCAGCAGAACGTTTGATGGCTGGCCTCGCCCCTGTG
>NZ_JACONW010000134.1 GCF_014357575.1 Pseudomonas folii
TGAGCTCCTACAGGTTCAACATATGCCGATGCAAATCTCAGGCGTTCTGGACTTTGTTGTGCCGCTCAAACACCGCAGCCGGGTGATCGTCAGGCACCTTGCTGTGATTGCCGCTCCACCAGTCCGCAACTTCCTCTGCCGTGGCGAACCACACGTCCGGTTGCGCCTTGAGCCAGGTCAGCAGCTCCAGCAACAAACCACTTCGGCCCACGGTGCCGAGGGTTTCGGGATGCAGGCGCAGCACGTAGCACAGGCCGAAACGGTGGAAGCCATTGAAGTCATGCTGCCAGTTTTTCAACACCTCGGCGCTGGAGCCAATTCGCGCTTGGCTAACCGGCACGGCAGGCGCAAGGTTGAAGGCGAAGTACGGCTCGTCCTCCAGTTCGCAATGCAGTGGCAGTTCAACCAACGGTGCCGAATCAACCTGAGTCGCCGGGTGCAAGTAAGGCAGGTCATCGCCAGACCACGACGAAGACCACGCGATACCCTCTGCGCGCAAGGCATCAACAAAGCCTGGCGCATAACTGCCCGCGGGCGCTCGAAAGCCGCTGGGACGCTGCCCGGTCATCTCGGCAATCACCTGGCAGCCTTGTTTCAGAGACGCGTGCTGCCCAGCTAAATCCAGTGTTGAAAAGTCTTCATGGCGATAGCCCGCGCAGGCGATTTCGTGGCCTGCGGCATGAATGGCCTGAATCACTTGCGGGTTCTCCTCGGCAACAATGCCGGGGATGCACCAGGTCGATGGCAGGTTCTGATCAGCCAGAATCTCCAGTACTCGCTGCACGCCGCGTGTGGTGCCGTAGCGCCAGACCGACAGGCTTTTATCGCGCCCGGCAATCGCCGGGACCTGAGTCAGGATGCCGTGAATGTCGTTGTAATCAAACGTGATGACCACCGCGCAACAGTAAGGCGCGGGCCATACAGACCTGGATTCAGTCATGGCGATGCTCCTTGAGCCAGAAGTTGGCGACGTCGTTGCAGGTCGCAAACCAGACGTCCGGATGACTGTGCATGTGCTCCAGAAAAGCCTCGAGAATCCCGATGCGCCCCGGCTTGCCGCTGATCTTGGGATGGAACAGCGTGGTCATGCACAGACCTTCGCGATAGGTGCCGTCGAATTCGCGACACCAGTTGTCCAGCGTCTGATCGTAACTGGCGATGCGGTCCAGCCCGGCCGGATAATTCGGCGCACGGGTGTAGGCCAGCGAGGCGTAGTCATCCAGTTCCCAGCGGCCGGGGATTTCCACCAGTCCGTTTGGCTGGCCGGGGACTTCGATGAAGTACGGGCGGTCATCGCCGCGCATGCTGCTGGAGTAAGTCACGCCGCAGTCCATGAGCAAGGCGGGTGTTTCGCTGTGCCAGTCGCCCGAAGGCGTGCGGAAACCCCTGGCAGTGATGCCCAGGTAGCGCTTGAAAATGTCGGCGCTGATCTTCATGACGTCGCGCTGGGCTTGCAGGTCCAGGGCGAAAAACGATTCATGACGATAGCCGTGATAGGCCACCTCGTGGCCGTGTTCGATGATTGCCTGACACTGTTTTGGCCAGTTCTCCACGACCCAGGCCGGGACGAAAAAGGTCGCCGGTGTCTCGTGGGCTTTGAGCATGCCCAGCAAGCGTGGCAATGCGCGATAGGGGCCATAGCCGCCGAAGGTGAAGTATTCCGGTTTCTGCCAGATCGAGCCGTCGAGCATGGCGGCACCGGTCGGGCCGTCCAGATCGAAGGCCAGGGCGACACTGGCACGGGCGTTGTTCGGCCAGCGCAGATCGTTAGAGGCAAACATGGGGAGTCTCCGCCTGTGTGAATATCACCCGCCCGGTCCTTGGGCGAGTGCAAGCCTGCTTTACTTGGCGCCGTTCAAAACAGCTTGTTCGACCGCGCCGTTCTTGAGCTGCCACTTGCCGAGGATCTGCTCGTAAGTGCCGTCTTTGATCATGTCGTTGAGGGTCGCGATGATCGCTGTGCTCAACTCGGCGTTGTGTTTGGCGACGCCCAGACCGGTCAATTGACGAGACAATGGCTCACCGATCACCTTGAATACGCCAGGCTCCTGGCCCTGAATGTAAGGCAGGGTTTCGCTGCCTTGTACGGCGGCGTCCAGACGCGACTGGCGCAGTTGCGCACGGGCATCGGCACTGCCTTCGGTGCCGACCACAGTGATTGCCGGTTTGCCGATGGCAACGCAGTTCACTTCACTCCACTTGGCGATTTCCACCGGGAACGTGGTGCGACGGCTGGTGCCGATTTTCTTGCCGCACATGTCGGCGGTGGTCTTCAAATCCTTCTGGGATTCGAGGGTGTAGAACTGCGGGCCGGTGCTGAAGTAATCAACAAAATCCACGGTCTGCTGACGTTCAGGCGTATCGGTCATGCCTGACAGCACGATGTCGATACGGTTGGTTGCCAGGCCGCTGACCATTTGTTCGAAAGCGGTTTCCTGCCACTTGATCTCGACACCCAGACGCTTGGCGATTTCGGTGCCCAGGTCGTAATCGACGCCGGTCAGTTTGCCGGTCGCCGGATCCTTGAAGTCCATCGGCGGATAGTTCGGGGCGATGCCAGCGGTAATGTAGCCCTTGTCCTTGATGGATTTTGGCAACACGTGAGTGTCGGCTGCCCAGCTCGAAACCGAAATCAGAGCGGACAGTACGGCGGTAGCGGTAAGCGCGAAAGTTTTCAAATCGGACATCCTCAGCAAGGGTTTGAGTTCAGTTCAAAACGGCAGCAATAAAATCCTGGGTGCGGGGGTTGCGCGGGTTCATCAGCACGTCTTCCGGTGCGCCCGTCTCTATGATTTGCCCTGCATCCATGAACACCACGCGGTTGGCCACTTCCCGGGCAAAGCCGAGTTCGTGGGTGACCACGATCATGGTCATGCCGCTTTTAGCCAGGTCACGCATGACCGAGAGCACTTCACCTACCAGCTCGGGGTCGAGGGCCGAGGTCGGCTCATCAAACAGCATCAGCTTGGGACGCATGGCTAATGCGCGAGCGATGGCGACACGCTGTTGCTGACCACCCGAAAGCTCGATGGGATACGCATTGGCTTTGGCTTCCAGACCTACGCGCTTGAGCAGCTCCATGGCCAGTTCCCGACAGTCTTCAACGGGCTGACGCAGCACCTGAGACGGTCCTTCGATGATGTTTTCCAGCACGGTCATGTGCGCAAACAGGTTGAAGCGCTGAAACACCATGCCCGTCTTGAGCCGCTGCTTTGCGATCTGTACGTCGCTCAGTTCCACCAGCTTGTGGCCGTCGGTGCGATAGCCGAGGATTTCCTCGTCCACCCACAAACCACCGCTGTCGACTTTTTCGAGCTGGTTGATGCAGCGCAGCAGGGTGCTTTTGCCGGAGCCCGACGGGCCGATGATGCACAGCACTTCGCCGTGAGGGATTTCCAGATTCACGTTCTTGAGCGCCTGGAAGTCGCCGAAGAACTTGTTGACGTCTACTGCTTTGACGATGTTCAACATGGGGATGATTTCCTGCCTCTCGGGCTCAGTTACGTTTGCCAGCGCCGCGGGCGAAGCGTTTTTCCAGTCGGCTCTGACCCAGGGTCAGGATGGTCACGACCGCCAGATACCAGATGCCGGCCACGATCAGCAGCTCCATGACGCGGGCGTTGGCGTAGTAAATGTTCTGCGCGTTGTGCAGCAGTTCCGAGTATTGAATGACGCTGGCCAGACTGGTCATCTTCACCATGCCGATGAACTCGTTGCTGACCGGCGGGATGATGATGCGCATGGCCTGCGGCAGGATGATCCGGCGCAGTGCCTGCAGACGCGGCATGCCGATGGACTTGGCGGCTTCGTACTGACCGCTGTCCACCGAAAGCAGCCCGGCACGTACCACTTCGGCGGTGTAGGCGCCCTGATTGATGCCAAGCCCCAGCAGCGCAGCGGCAAACGGCGTGATCACTTCAACGGTCTTGAACTCGAATAGACCGGGGATGCCCAGTGTCGGGAAGATCAACGCCAGGTTGAACCACAGCAGCAATTGCAGGATCAGCGGCGTACCGCGAAACAGCCAGGTATAACCCTGTGCCACGTAGCGAAGCAGCGGGTTCTGCGACATGCGCATGACCGCCACGATCACCCCGAGCACTACGCCCAGCGCCATCGCCAGAATCGACATGATGATGGTGTTCAACAAGCCGAACATGATCGATTCGGCGGTCAGAAACTGCCGCACGAAACTCCATTCAATGTTGCCGTTGATAAAGGCGTGAACCAGTCCGATCAACAGCACCACGATGAGCGTTGCGGCGGCATAGCGACCGTAGTAACGACGGGGCACGACCTTGTAGGTCGAGATGTCGTACTTGGCCGCGAGTGAAGCGCGCTCGGCGCTCGCAGAAGCTTGAGGCTTTGACATGGAATGCTCTCCGTTGAATCAGCCGCGCGGACCCGCGTAGTCGAGTGCCCATTTTTCCTGTGCGATCAGCTGCGCTTTGAAGCGCTCAATCTGCTCGGCCACCCGTACCGGCGACGTCCCGCCCCAACCGCTGCGTGCGGCCAGTGCAGCTTCCAGCGTCAGTGCGTCGAGCACTTCCGGCGTCAGGCGCGAATCAGTCGCCGCCAGTTGCTGGGTGCTGAGTTCTTCCAGGCCGATATTGTTTTCTTCGCAGAGCTGTACCAGCTTGCCGGTGATCTCGTGGGCTTCTTTGAAAGGCACGCCGCGCACCGCCAGCCAGTCGGCGACTTCGGTGGCGAGGGTGAAGCCCAGTGGTGCCTGACGCAGCAGTTCGTCGGCACGCACTTTCATGGTCTGGACCATGCCAGCGAAGGCAGGGAGCACCAGATGCACGGTTTCCAGGCTGTCGAGAATTGCGTGTTTGTCTTCGCTCAAATCGCGGTTGTAAGACAGCGGCTGAGCCTTGAGCACGGCCAGGATGCCGGTCAGGCTGCCGATCAACCGGCCTGACTTACCACGGGCCAGTTCGGCGATATCCGGGTTTTTCTTCTGCGGCATGATCGAGCTGCCGGTGGCGTAACCGTCGTCCAGTTCGACCCAGCGGAACTGACGGGAAGTCCACAGGCAGAACTCTTCGGCCAGTCGCGAAATGTTGATGCCCAGCATGCTGCTGCAGAACAGGAATTCAGCCACATGGTCGCGGCTGGCGACGGCGTCGATGGAGTTTTCACACGGGCCGCTGTAGCCCATTTCGGCTGCCGAGCGTTGCGGGTCGCGAGCGATGGCCGAACCTGCCAGTGCGGCTGCGCCCAGTGGCGACAGGTTGAAACGTGTGTCCCAATCCTGCAGGCGCTGGATGTCACGATGAATCGCCTGGGCATGCGCCATCAGATGGTGGGCGAACACAATCGGTTGCGCCTGTTGCAGGTGAGTGAAGCCTGGCGCGATGGTGTTGATGTGTTGCTCGGCTTGCGAGACCAGTGCCTTCTGCAATTCGAGAATCGCCAGGGTCATGACCCGCACCTGATCACGCAGGAACAGCCGCATGTCATTGGCCGACTGGTCGTTGCGTGAACGGCCTGCGCGCAGTTTGCCGCCCAGTGTGCCGAGGCGTTCAGTCAGCAGACGCTCAATGAAAGTGTGCACGTCTTCGTCAGCTGCAATCGGTTCGATGTTGCCCGCTGCGAAGTCCACATCGATGGTGCGCAACGCTTCAATGATGCGGGCGGTTTCGTCGGCATCCAGCAGTCCGGCACGGTTCAGCTCGTTGGCATGCGCCTTGGAGCCAGCGATGTCGTACGGCGTCAGACGAAAGTAGGCGCGTGGCGAGCGGGACAGGTTGGCCATGGCTTCTGCCGGGCCGGTCTTGAAACGTGCGCCCCAAAGGCGATCAGTGGCGTCAGACATGTAAATTCTCCGTTGGCACGTTGATTGCTCCACCCTGAACAACAGCGTGTTGTGCGATACGAACTGCGATGTGAAGATCGCGGGGCGAGCAAGGAATAAGTGGACTTACACTTAACGTTGAATCGATCAATTGGGAGGGATGCTAGAAAAAACCAACGCGCGGGGAAATGTTTTAAATGGCAAGTCAACTTACTGAAACTGGAAACCTGCCAAAAAGAAGTGGTGAAGCGGCGATGTCAATGGCCAGCGCCATGGACTTGAAACTCTTCAAGGTTTTTAGGGCAGTGGTTGAAGCGGGAGGGTTTACCGCCGCACAGGTAGAACTGAATATCAGCCTGGCGGCAATCAGTAAGCAGATATCGGATCTTGAAATTCGATTGGGCATGCGCCTATGTACGCGAGGGCGGGAAAAGTTCTGCCTGACCGAACAAGGCAAGATTATCTACGACGCCAGCCTTGACCTGTTCATGGCGCTGGATAACTTTCGTGACCGCCTCGGTAATGTGCGCGGCGAGTTGCTCGGCGATTTGAATATCGCAGTCATCGACAACACTGTGTCAGACCCTGACTCCCCGTTGGTTGATGCCCTGAAAGCCCTGCAAATAAAGGCCCCGAAGGCAAAGGTGCGGCTCAATGTGGCGCCTTTGGACGAGATCGAGCAAGGCATTCTCAAAGGCCGTTTTGCGGCCGGTATTGTGCCCGTGTATAGCGGTAAAGATGACTTTCAAGTGATCCCGCTGTATGACGAGGTGTCTGAGCTTTACTGTTCAAACAACCATCCATTTTTCGCCCTGAGCGATGAAAGTGTTGATGAAAAATGCCTGGCAGAAGCCGAATTTGTCGATCACGCTTATGCCGTTC
This sequence comes from Pseudomonas folii, assembly GCF_014357575.1. Lineage (GTDB taxonomy): Bacteria > Pseudomonadota > Gammaproteobacteria > Pseudomonadales > Pseudomonadaceae > Aquipseudomonas > Aquipseudomonas folii. The sequence goes on from NZ_JACONW010000134.1 coordinate 6,680, forward strand.
ATACAGGTAAGCCGACACTCATGATTCAGCGCGAAGTGACTGCCGTGGCCACTCAGGTTGAAGCCGTGGCGATCATGATAAAGACCGGCCGTTATCTGGGCTACTTGCCGGTTCATTGGGCCAGAAGTTATGTCGAGCGTGGCGAGATGCGCTCTATAAAGAGGCGGAAATTTGCCATAGCCACGCCCGTGAAACTGTTGTACAAGCAGCAGGTTCCACGTAACCCTTTATTGGATGTTTTCCTCGAAATAATGCAGGAAAGTTCCACTGCTAATAACCAGAGTTAATAACGAACCCACTAATGCGCGCTACCGGTGCATGTTACGGAAGTACCCGGTCATCGTGCACCGGAACGGGACATTAAGGTGCAGACTGCCCGTCAGTGGTCGTTTCGCGCAGGCGTTGGAGGAACACCGATTCGGCTTTGGTCAGGCGTTGCTCCAGATTCCACAGCAGGTTGATATCAACGCTGCCTACGCCTTCCTCGGGCGGCAGGCGCCACAAACGACCGGTCGCCAATTCGCTCTGGCAAATGTGTTGCGGCAGGCATGCGATGCCAAAGCCGGCCAGCACCAGACGCAAGACTTCCTGGGTATTGGCAGACGAGGCGACGATTTGTCCGGTGAGTTTGTGCAAGTCACGAAACTCGGCCAGGGACGACAGCGTGCCGCCCAGCAAATCCCCCGTGAAAATAATCAGTTGCTCGCTGCGTAGATCAGCGAGGCTCAGGTCCGTGCGGCCATATAAAGGATGCTGGTCGCTGCAATAGAACGCGTAGTGCTCTTGAGTCAGGCATTGCTGGCCGAGCCAGGAGGGAGCGGTGCGGTTGACTGCCAGCCCGAAGCTGGCAGTTTTCTGGGACAGCGAGCTGAGGATTGCGTCGCTGGATTGCACGTCGATTTCCAGGGTGATGCCGGGATAATCGCGGTGCAGTTGGGCCAGACATGCATCGTAAGCCGGGCAGCGAATGCCGCTCACCGTCAGCATTCGGACTTTACCTACGACCTGATCGCTGCTGCGTTCGAGGGCGGCGTCCAGTTGGGTGAAATGGCTTTGCACTTCCGCTGCTACACGCAGGGTTTCAATGCCTGACTGGGTCAACAGAAAGCGCGGCCCGCGACGTTCGATCAGCGCAGCACCCAACTGCTCTTCAAGACGTTTGATCGCCTGGCTGACGGCGGGCTGAGACAAGTGCAGGCGTGCGGCGGCGCGGCTGATGCTCAACTCCTGCGCGACCACTTGAAAGGTACGCAACAGATTCCAGTCCAGCCGCTCGCCCAATGGTCGCGAAGACGGGCGGGGAATGGCTACCGGGCTAGTCGATTGAGTCACTGCACAGCCTTTATTGGTGAAAAAAATAATGAATATAAGCAATGGCGAATTGAACTGCTTTGCCTTTTGCTCTTAAAAAGGCTGCACAAATTGCGCCATGACCTTTTGATGGAACCCACGATGTCCGCTCCCGCCAGCCACGATCGGCTACCGCTGCACATGCCCGAGACCGAACGCAACGCCCGCTGCGAACTCGCTGCGCTCTACCGTTTGCTGGCTCATTACCGCATGACCGACCTGATCGATACGCATATTTCCTTGCGGCTGCCGGGCGACAGTGGCCACTTCCTGATCAATCGCTACGGCACCCTGTTCGAGCGCATGAGCGCCAGCACGCTGGTGAAGATCGATAGCGAGGGTAACGTCGTCGACGAGTTTTATCCCGAGCACCGCGTCAACCGTGCGGGCTTCGTCATTCATTCGGCAATTCATGCGGCGCGCCCCGATGCGCATTGTGTGATTCATACCCACACGGCGGCCGGTATGGCAGTGGCGGCGCAACGGGCAGGTTTGCTGCCGTTGAGTCAGCACGCGCTGAAGTTCTACAACCGCCTGAGCTATCACACCTATGAAGGCATCGCGGTTGATGTCGCCGAGCGCGAACGTCTGGTGGCCGATCTGGGGAGCAACAACGCGATGATCCTGCGCAATCACGGTCTGCTGGTCGCCGGTGGTTCGGCGGCCGAAGCGTTCGCCAATATTTATTTCCTGGAGCGAGCCTGCCAGGCGCAGGTTCAGGCGTTGGCCGGTGGCGTCGAGTTGGTACAGCCTGACCCACACATCTGTGAGCACACCGCACAACAGTTCGAAGCCGACGACAGCGAAGGCATCACTGAACTGGCCTGGGAGGCGGCCTTGGAACTGATCGCCAGTCAGCGTGACGAGTACTGCTCATGAAGCCTCTGGTGTTGCTTGGAACAGGCGGTGGCCTGGGGCGTGTTCGTGAAAATCTGCTGGCGCTGGACTCGTCGCTGACAATTCTGCGACCGGGCGAAGCAGGTGCGCAGGACGCCGACGTTGCACTCTGTTGGAACCCTTCACCGGGTGATTTGGGGATGTTCCCCAATTTGCGTCTTATCCATTCCATTGCTGCCGGTGCTGACCAGATCTTCAAGGATCCGAGTCGGCCCGCGCATGTTCCGGTCTGCCGAATTATCGATCCGGACCATCGGCTGGGCATGATCGAGTACGTGTTGTGGGGTGTGCTGCACTACCACCGCGGCTTTGATCAAATGCTGAAAAATCAGGCCCACGTAGTTTGGCATCGGCCAGGACAGCAACCTGCCAAGCAAACCCGAGTGGGCGTTATGGGGCTTGGAGAGCTGGGACGCGCCGTTGCGGTGCAACTGGCCGGGCTGGGTTTCGATACACGTGGCTGGGCACGTCGTGCGCAGCAGGTTGAGGGCGTAAAAACCTTTCAATTGGCTGAATTCAATGAGTTTTTGCAGGATTTGGACATCTTGGTCTGTTTATTGCCTCTCACCACAGAGACAGTCGGCATTCTGAATACCGAGACCTTCGCGCCCATGACGAAAGGCTCGGTCATCATCAACTGCGGTCGTGGCGAACATCTGCGCCGCGACGACTTGTTAGCCGCGCTGGACAGCGGTCAATTGCGTGGCGCTTTGCTGGATGTATTCGAGCAGGAACCATTACCCACGGACGACTCATTCTGGCGCCATCCGCAGATATGCGTGACGCCGCACATTGCTTCATCCGCTTCCTACGAAGTGATAGCTGAACAGATTCTGGGGAATCTGAAACGCCTCGATGCGGATTTACCCTTGGCGAATCAGGTGAACCCGGAACAGGGCTACTAGGGAGAGTAGTAACAAGCCAGACCTGGGTTGGGGGCTTCTTGGGGAGAAGAAGCCGGGACTGGTTGTGTGTGGGAACAAATTGCTTGATCCAATAAGAAATGCCATCGCGAACGCATTGGCAAAGGAAACATCCCCTTCTGAATCTGCCAATAAATATCCGCTCGCCCAACGAAGGCAAGCGGGTGCGATAACCAACGGAGCGCAGTAATGAATGTTAGCAAGCTAAGTGTCATTGCCCTGGCAGTGGCAGCGGGATCTGTGCAGCCGGTTTTTGCTGATTCGCAGGCAGACGCTACGGGTTTTCTGGAAGGCGCCAAGTTGAACGTCAAGGCGCGCAACATGTACATGAACCGTGACCAGCGTGCTCGCAACTCAGGCGATACCGGCGAAGAGTGGGCGCAAGGCTTCATCGGTAACTTTGAATCCGGCTTCACTCAAGGCACCATCGGGTTTGGTCTGGATGCTATCGGCATGTACGGTCTGAAGCTGGATACGGGCGATGGTCGCACCGGCCGCGGCACCGGTTTGCTTGAGCAGGAAGATGGCGGCACCCACGCTAAAGACGGCTACGGTTATGCAGGTGCAGCGGTCAAAATGCGCGTGTCGAAAACCGTCCTGAAATTTGGCGACCAGATCGTCAACAACCCGGTCTTCGCGACATCCGACAGCCGTCTGTTGCCGGAAACGGCTCAAGGTCTGTTGGTGACCAGTAACGAAATCGACAACCTGACCCTGCAAGGCGGTCACTTCACCTCGCTGAAAAGCCGTAACTCGAGCAACCACGACAGCGGTGGTCTGGATGTCATCAACTTCGGCGGTGGTTTGTACAAGTTCAACAAGAACCTGTCGGCCAGTGCGTACTACTCGAACGTTGAAGACGTATGGCGCAAATACTACGGCAGCCTGACTTACGCGTTGGCGTTGTCACCACAGGACGTGGTGAAGTTCGACCTCAACGGTTACGACACCAAGAGCATCGGTGCTGAAGAGCGGGGCGTTTACGACAGCACCATCTGGAGCCTGACGGCGTCCTACACCCTCGGCGCGCACACCTTTCTGGTCGGCCGCCAGGTGGTCAATGGCACCAACAACTACGACTACGGTGTTGACGGTAACAGCACGATCTTCGTCGGCAACTCGGTTCAGTTTTCTGACTTCAACCATGAAAACGAGAAGTCCTGGCAGGCACGCTATGACTTGAACATGGCGACCTACGGCGTTCCGGGCCTGAGCTTCATGACGCGTTACGTCATGGGTTCCGATGCAACCACCGCGACCCGCGACAATATCAACGCATGGGAGCGTGATATCGAAGCCAAGTACGTCGTTCAGTCCGGCCCGGCCAAGGACCTGAGCTTCCGTGTGCGTAACGCGACCTATCGCAGCGGTGCTTCGGACTTCAACTCGAAAGTCGACGACACTCGTCTGATCATCGAATACCCGATCAGCATCCTGTAATCCATTTCGATCCCCATCGAAATAGGGCCCGCCCCGGATTCATCCTCCGGAGCGGGTTTTTTATTGGCGCGCTTTCAGGCATTCAACAGGCGGTAGTCACGACCGCTTTTGATCAGCGCATCAATGGTTGCCAGGGGTGGGGTCCAGCCGAGTAAGCGACGCGCTTTATCCGAATCAACCACCAGCGATGCACACAGCGTGGAATACATCGGGCCTCTACCCAACAGCTTCGCGCCGCGGCGCAGTAACGACTCAGGCACAGGCACCAGTCGGGCTGTGGTGCCGATTCCGCTCGCCAGGTGCGTCACCATTTGAGCGGTGGACAGGTCAGTGCCATCCGACACCAGAAACAGCTCGTTGGCGGCTGCGGGATGCTTGATGCACAGCGCGATGAAATCCACCAGATTTTCCAGGGCAATCATGCTGCGCCGGTTATGGATGGCGGCGAACGGCATGGGAATGCCCGAACGAACCCACTGCATTAACTTCGCAAAATTCCTTGGGGCATGGCCTGCGTAGACCAATGGTGGGCGAATGATCACCAGGTCCATGGCTGTGCCGTGTAGCAGCTTTTGCAACGCTTGCTCCGCTTCAAGTTTCGACCGCGCGTAATCATCCGTCGGAGCAGGCAGGGATATTTCGTTGAACGGGGCATGGTGGGTTGTCGAGCCGTTGACACCTACCGAGCTGATGAAGATGAAACGTTGCGTGCCCGCAGACAACGCTTGCCGCGCCAAAGTCAGCGTGCCGTCGACATTGGTGCGTCTGAGTTCTTCCAGCGAACTGCCGCGAGTGGCGAGATGGGCTGCAACATGGATGACGACATCGACACCTTGCAGAGCGGCCGACCAGTCGGTCGCTGCATTCGCTGTGCCTACCTGAATCAGGGACGCTACTGATGGCTCGGGGCTTTGCTGGCGAGTCGAGCCTGTTACCTGGTATTCAGGCTCTGTAACAAGCCTGTGCAGCAGCGCGTTGCCGATAAAACCTGTTGCGCCTGTGACGAGTATTTTCATGGTCTTCCTGATATGCCGTTAGCTATTGCTGCAATCAGGATAGTTGGGGGATTGAGTAATGCTGACGGTTGAAGAAAAAAGACCCGTTGTCGTGTGTAGCTGCCTTAAAACACGCTATCTATCTGAATGACGCCGTGGGACCGGCTTTAGCCGGGAAGAGGCCAGTACAACCGTCGCATATGCATTGAGATGAATAGCGCCTTCCCGGCTAAAGCCGGTCCCACGTCGTAAAGGTGCAGGCAGACACAGCGTCTTGCGCGCATGCACTCACACTCAACGCCTCCAGCAACGCCGCCGCATACCCCGGCAACGCAGCGAAATCCATCGCGCACAGGAGCAATTGCCGGTCGGCCCATGCATCACGTAGCGGCACGCTTTTGACGTCATGCGGCCCTTGCCAGCGTTGCACCGCTGCTTGCGGCACGATGCTCAATCCTGCGCCATGGCTGACCATTCGGATCGCTGCGTCAAAACCTTCAGCGCGCACCCTGATGCGCAGCCTTTTACCCACATGCAACGCTTGTGCTTCCAGATGCAGGGCCAAGGCGCTGTTGGCCGAGAGGCCGACGAATTCATAATCCAGCGCCTGGTTGAAATGCAGGTCTGTCTCGCGCTGAAAGGGGTGATCCAGCGGCATGATCAGGCTCAATGGATCTGCTCGAAACGGCCGGGTCTGCAGGTCACTGGCGTCGACCGCGTCGGAAATAATCCCCATGTCGGCCGTGCCGTTACGCAATGCATGAAGGATGCGCAAACTGGGCTGCTCTTCGACATCAATGTCGATGTGCGGATGACTGACCAGAAAATCCGCCAGCAGCTCAGGCAGATGCTCGCTGAGGGTTGAGCTGTTGCACAGCAGACGCACTTGTCCCTTGAATCCCTTGGCATAGTCCGCGAGATCAAACTGCATACGCTCGACCTGTTGCAGAATCAATCGCGCATGCTGCGCCAGCGTTTTACCCACAGGTGTTGGCGTAACACCACGGCGACCGCGTTCCAGCAGGGGGATATTCAACGAAGCTTCAAGGCCGCGAATGCGTGCACTCGCTGACGCCAACGACAAACAACTGCGGGCAGCACCGGCGGTGATATTGCCGCTTTCCAGCACATTCAAAAACAGGCGTAGATCAATCAGATCGAAGTGCATGTGGGTCTTCCAGTGTGCGAAATCGTCTGCCAAACACAGACCTGTAGGAGCGGACGGAGGTTACGACGCCCGCGATGGCGGTGTATCAGACAGGACGTTATCGCTGCCTCGCGTTGCTCGTGAGCGCCTACATGGACGAAGAACAATATTAAACAGCCTCTGCCCCTGCCTGAGGCTGGATCAGTATAGGGCGAATTTTCCAATACGTTCTGCGCTGTCAACATACGACCATGAACGACATTATCGAGCACTACCAAACCCTCGGCTGGGCCTTGTCACTACTGGTGATGGGGACTTTTTTGCTGGCCGGAACCGTGAAGGGCGTGATCGGCCTTGGCTTGCCGACGGTGGCCATGGGATTGCTGGGGCTGGCTATGCTTCCGGCGCAGGCGGCCGCGCTGCTGATCATTCCTTCCACCGTGACTAATGTCTGGCAACTGGCTGCTGGCGGGCACCTGTCGCCGCTCCTCAAACGGCTTTGGCCGATGCTGCTGATGATCGCATTGGGCACGGTCTTTGGGTCCATGGTCATTGGCATCAGCAGCGGTCCATTGATGACCCGGGCGTTAGGCGCGGCCTTGTCGCTTTATGCCTTGAGCGGTCTTTTTTTACCGACCCTGCGTATTGCGCCACGTCATGAAGTCTGGCTTGGTCCGGCATGTGGTTTTGTCACCGGCGTGATCACCTCGGCCACCGGGGTGTTTGTGATCCCGGCCGTGCCTTACTTGCAAGCATTGGGGCTGGAGCGTGACGCGCTGGTGCAGGCGTTGGGTCTGTCGTTCACGGTTTCCACACTGGCGTTGGCCGGTGGTCTGTTCTGGAATGGCGCACTGGGTGGCGGCGAGCTGGGCGCTTCGGTTCTGGCGTTGATCCCTGCGCTGCTAGGTATGTGGTTCGGGCAGTGGCTGCGTCAACGGATCAGCGCGAAGGTGTTCAAGCGCGTGTTCTTTATCGGCATGGGAGCGTTGGGTTTACATCTGTTACTCGGCTAGTGGGTTTCAATAATGAGAGGTTTATTCGTGCTTCTGGATCAAAAGTTATTTGACCTTGCCGGCCTTATTCTGACAGGCCTCAGCCTGTATCTTTCAGCCCATCAAATTTAATGACCCTCCCTTTTACTTGATGGGGTAACACATGAAAAAGATTCTGTTATTGAACGGCGGCAAACAATTCGCTCACTCCGATGGCCGTTACAACGCCACCCTGCACCAGGCTGCTGTGGCGTATCTGGACCGCAATGGGTTTGACGTCAAAGAGACCTTTATCGACGGCGGTTACAACATCATCGATGAGGTGCAGAAGTATCTGTGGGCGGACGTGATCATTTATCAAATGCCTGGCTGGTGGATGGGCGCACCCTGGACGGTCAAGAAGTACATCGACGAAGTGTTCACCGAGGGCCACGGTTCTCTGTACGCCAACGACGGCCGTACCCGTTCCGATGCCTCGCAGAAATACGGCAGCGGCGGCTTGCTCAAGGGTAAGCAATACATGATTTCCGCGACCTGGAACGCGCCAAGGCAAGCGTTTGAAGATCCGACTGATTTCTTCGAAGGCAAGGGTGTGGACGCGGTTTATTTCCCGTTCCACAAAGCCAACGAATTCCTCGACATGACCGCCTTGCCGACTTTCCTGGCGGTGGATGTCATGAAGATGCCGAATATCGAGAACGACGTGAAGCGTTACGAAGCGCATCTGGCGCAGGTGTTTGGGGTGTAAAACTGACCTTA
>NZ_JACONW010000135.1 GCF_014357575.1 Pseudomonas folii
GGTCCGTGTTTGCTGCGCGACAGCGTGGCGTCCGGGACAGTGGGCAACCTCCTATCAAACAAAATGCACTTTTCTGAGTTGACCTAATTCCTGTAGGAGATTGAGCCGATCCAAAACACCACCGCCCCTTCAGTTCCACTCCCCCCTGCCGATGCATGTTGTAAGAAATTACCTACATCAAACCTATTCAAAGGAGTTCCGCATGGGTTTGCTCGGCAAAAGTCTCGGTAACATGAGCGTCCGTCTTAAACTCGGGCTCGGTTTCAGTATCGTTTTACTGCTGACCATACTGATCACCGCCACCGGCTGGTTAAGCGTTGCATCGCTGATTGATCGCGGCGAGAAGCTGGTCGCAATTTCGCAAATCAGCGAGCAAACCCTGGATCTGCGTTCCAAGCGCCTGACGTACGAAATGCAGTACAACGACGAGGCTGCCAAGGCGCTTATCGCGTCCCTCGACAAGCTCGACGCACTGACCAAAATCGCACGTAGCACGGTCTCAACCCCGGAAAGCCATCAGTGGCTTGAAGACCAGGAACAAGCGGCTAGCGGATACCGTAGCGCATTTATAGAGCTGACCCAGGCCATCCAGACCCGTGAAGCCAGCCGCACCAATCTGGGCGCTACCGCCGACAAGGCTGTGGAAGAGGTCAACAAGATCGAAGCCTCGTTGTTGCAAGGTGACAGCGTCGTGCAATTTGATGCCGTGGTTGATGTCAGCAAGCTGATCCAGCAAGCACGCTTCCAGGTCCGCGGCTACACCTACAGCGGCCGTGCCGAATTCGAACAGAATGCCAACTCCGCCATCGACGAAGCCCTGACCGGCATCAACACGTTGGCGGGCAGTATTCCATCCAGTTACCTCCCGCAATTGCAGGCAGCCAGCACCGCGCTCAAAGGCTACCGCGCAGCAGTCGGCCAGTACCGCGACGCGCAACTGGCCAGCAAGCAAGCGCTGGAAAAAATGGCCAAACATGCAGTCGTGCTATTGGGCACCTCCCAGAAACTGGCGGATGATCAATACAGCAAACGTGATTCCGACAGTCAGCAAGCCAAATCCATGCTGACCATTGCTACCGTGCTGGCACTGGTGTTCGGCATCATTGCCGCCTGGGTCATCACTCGCCAGATCGTTGGACCGTTACTGCAAACCCTGACCATTGTGGAGCGTGTTGCCGATGGCGACCTGAGCCACGACCTGATTGTCGATCGTCGCGACGAGATGGGTCAGCTACAGACCAGCATTCAACGCATGACCGTGAACCTGCGCCAACTGATCGGCGGAATTCGCGACGGCGTGACCCAGATCGCCAGCGCGGCCGAAGAGCTGTCTGCGGTCACGGAGCAAACCAGCGCCGGTGTGAATAGCCAGAAGGTCGAGACTGACCAGGTGGCGACTGCGATGCACGAGATGACGGCCACGGTGCAGGAAGTCGCACGTAACGCCGAAGAAGCGTCTGAAGCCGCCGTAGCAGCGGATCAGCAAGCCCGTGAAGGTGATCGCGTGGTCAACGAAGCGATCACTCAGATCGAGCGTCTGGCCTCTGAAGTGGGTAACTCCACCGAAGCCATGAGCGAACTCAAGCGCGAAAGCGACAAGATTGGCAGTGTGCTGGACGTGATCAAGTCAGTCGCACAACAGACCAACCTGCTCGCCCTCAACGCCGCTATCGAAGCTGCCCGCGCCGGGGAAGCCGGTCGTGGCTTTGCGGTCGTCGCCGACGAAGTGCGCAGCCTTGCTCAGCGTACTCAGAAGTCGACCGAAGAGATCGAGCAACTGATTGCAGGCCTGCAGAGTGGTACGCAGCAAGTAGCGACCATCATGGATAACAGCCGCGAACTGACCGTCAGCAGCGTAGAGCTGACTCGTCGCGCCGGTAGCTCACTGGAAAACATCACCAAGACCGTATCGGCGATTCAGGCGATGAACCAACAGATCGCCGCTGCAGCCGAAGAGCAAAGCGCTACCGCCGAAGAGATCAACCGCAGCATCCTCAATGTGCGCGATGTCTCCGAACAAACCTCCGCTGCCAGTGAAGAAACCGCAGCGTCCAGCGTAGAACTAGCGCGACTGGGTAATCATCTGCAAGTGATGGTGAGCAAGTTTAAGATTTAACGCCTATAGGCTTTTATGTGGGAGCGGTGCTTGCCCGCGATAAGTTTTAGGTGATTGACCTGCAGAATCGAGTTGATCTTATCGCGGGCAAGCACCGCTCCCACAAAGAGACCGCGCTGTGTCAGGACATGGCGCGTGACCCCATTCACACGCCCCTCTCAGAATCCCCCTACGATCTACTCAGGTCGTGCTCTTCTTTGCCCTGCCGATGCGCTGACAACGTAGGCCCTGGTTTGCCCAGGCCCTACCTGTTTTGCACATTTGCAGGAGCTTTCCGATGTTTCGATGGATCAACCACACACTTGGCAATACCAGCGTAAAACTCAAGCTGTCCCTGGGTTTCGGACTGGTGCTGATGCTCACTATGGCTATCACCCTGACCGGCTGGCATGGCCTGGATACCATGATCGAGCGCTCGGAATCCCTGACGTTTATCGGGCAACTGAGCAACATGACCAAGGATTTGCGTACCGACCGCATCATCTATCGCCAGAAAAACAGTCCGGAAAACGCGAACAAGATCGTCAATCAGCTCAATGGACTGGAGAGCCACCTGGCGACATTGCGTAAAGAAATAGACGACAGCACAAGCGTCGGGTTGCTGACCGGGCAAAGCAGAATCGTCGCCGACATGGAGAAGACGTTCACGGCGCTCAGCGATGAGAATCAACGGCGAGACCTGTCCCGGACTCAACTGGAACAGCAATCGGAGCAAGCAGTCCAGGCCGTCGCGCTGGTAGAGAGTGAAGTGCTCAAAGCCGTCAGCCAGGAACAGGATAATGGCGAGCGGCTGGATGAATTCACCAACATCTCGCAGCTCAAGCAGCAGATCCAGAACGCTCGATTTCAGGTTCAGGCCTACACCTTCACAGCGCTGGAGGCCTATGAAACAGCCGCCATTGCGGCTATCGACGAGTCTCTGAAAGAAGTGCAGCAGATTGGCCAGGATCAGGCCGACAGCAATCTCAAAGGGCTGCAACCGGCGAAAGAGGCGCTGGAGCGTTATCGTGCTCAGCTCGGTCACTTCAAGGACATTCAGGTCAAAGTCGAGGCCGCTCAGGAGACGCTCGAAGACCTGGGCGACAAGATGCTGAGCAGCGTCGCCGAATTGCTCGCCTTGCAGAGCCAGCAACGCGACACCGAGGCAGGCGCCTCGCGCACCACGCTGAGCAGCGTTGCGGTACTGGCCATGCTGCTTGGTCTGCTCGCCGCCTGGGTCATGACGCAACAGATCATCGCCCCGTTGCGGGAGACACTGGCGGCCGCAGAACGCATCGCCAAGGGTGACTTGAGCCAGGATTTACAGGTTCAGCGCAAGGATGAAATGGGACAACTGCAAAACAGCATGCAGGCCATGACCCTCAGCTTGCGGCAATTGATTGGCGGGATCAGCCAGGGCGTGGCGCAGATTACCGATGCGGCGCAGCAGCTATCCGCTGTGACCGAGCAGACCAGTACCGGGGTCAACAGCCAGAAAGACGAAACCGATCAGGTGGCTGCGGCCATGAACGAAATGACCGCGACCGTGCATGAGGTGGCACGCAGCGCACAAGAGGCTTCTCAAGCGGCAGCCCAGGCGGATCAACAAGCGCGGGAAGGCGATAAGGTCGTGGGAGAGGCGATCGGGCAGATTGAGCAACTGGCGGATGAGGTCAAGAAATCCACCCAGGCCATGAACCTGTTGAAGCTGGAAAGCGACAAAATCGGTGGTGTACTGGATGTGATCAAGTCGGTATCGCAGCAAACCAACCTGTTGGCGCTGAACGCAGCCATTGAAGCGGCACGAGCCGGAGAAGCCGGACGTGGTTTTGCAGTCGTAGCCGACGAAGTTCGAGGCCTGGCGCAACGTACGCAGCAGTCCACCGAGGAAATCGAGGAGTTGATCGCAGCACTGCAAAGCGGCACTCAACAAGTCGCCACGACACTGGACAACAGCCGCAGCCTGACCGACAACAGCGTGCAACTGAGCCGCCGCGCAGGCAGCGCGCTGGAGCAGATCACCCGCACCGTATCGACCATTCAGGACATGAACCAGCAGATAGCCACCGCCAGCGAAGAACAAAGCGCCGTGGCCGAGCAGATCAATCGCAACATTATCAGCGTGAGGGATGTGTCAGAACAGACCGCAGCGGCCAGCGATCAGACAGCGGCGTCCAGCGGAGAGCTGGCGCGGTTGGGCGCACATTTGCAGGGGTTGGTGGCGAAGTTTCGGGTGGGCTAGCGCGTTACTGTTGGAGCGAGGCTTGCCCGCGAATCTATCGCCTCGGTGTGCCTGAAACACCGCGTTATCGTTCTTCGCGGGCAAGCCTCGCTCCAACATGTTCAGCGAATCATTTGCGGCTGGCGATGATGTACACAGCGTGAATGATGCCTGGGAAGTAACCAAGGATGGTCAGTAGGATGTTCAACCAGAATGCGCCGGCGAAACCGACTTGCATGAACACGCCCACGGGCGGCAGCAGGATTGCGAAGATGATGCGAATAATGTCCATGGGGGTAGCTCCAGGTTAAATGGCTCTCGTAAGCCATACAGCGAATGGACCCATGGGCAACGAAAGAGGTTCCATTTGGTCTGGCAACAAGCCATTACCAAGGAAAATCCCGGGATAAAGCGACAAACCGTCTACAACTTAATCGGGCCCAATAAGAAAACCCCGCCTAAGCGGGGTTTTGCAGACTGTTTCCCTGACTTCCCTTTCTCCCCACCATCCTGGCAGGCATCCTTACGTGTCCGTGTTATTTGTTGCGCTTCCTGCGCTACGTCCTTGGAACAAAGATTAACTTTGGATCCAACATTCGCATAGAGGCAAAAAAGCACCACGTAGTGTAAGCAAATGCTTACAAAGCACCTGCCGTCAAAATTGCGCCGCGTCCAGCAGAAACAGCGACTCGCTTCCCGCCTTGACCGAAGCGCTCAACGAGTGGATGCGTGGCAACAAACGAGCGAAGTAAAAACGTGCCGTGCCAAGCTTGCTGGCGTAGAAATCTTCCTGAGATTCTTTGCCCAATGCCGCTTTAGCCATCTTCGCCCACAGATAGGCGTAGATGGTGTAACCAAACACATGCAGGTACTCGACAGACGCGGCACCAATTTCCTGCGGATTGTTGCGGGAGCGGTCGAGAATCCAGTGAGTCAACTCGTCCAGCGTATCCAGCGCAGCGCTCAACGGCTTGGTGAATTCGCTCAAAGATGCATCAGAACCCGTGATGAAACCACGCACCTCATCAGAGAACAGCGTGTAGTACGCACCACCGCTGCCAACAATCTTGCGTCCCACCAGATCCAGCGCCTGAATGCCGTTGGTACCTTCGTAGATCTGAGTGATGCGCACGTCACGCACCAGTTGCTCCTGGCCCCACTCGCGAATGTAGCCGTGGCCGCCAAACACCTGCTGGCCGTGAATAGTGGTTTCCAGGCCCATGTCGGTCAGGAATGCCTTGGCGACAGGGGTCAATAACGCGACCAGTTCGTCCGCGCGCTGCCGGGCAGCGTCATCTTCGCTGAACTTGGCGATGTCCAGCTGCATGGCTACGTAAGTAGAGAACGCACGACCGCCTTCATTCAGCGCTTTCATGGTCAACAGCATCCGCCGCACATCCGGGTGCACGATGATCGGGTCAGCCATTTTCTCAGGCTGCTGCGCTCCGGTTGGCGAACGGCTCTGCAGGCGGTCGCGGGCATAATCAATGGCGTTCTGGTAAGAGCGTTCGCCAGAAGCCAGGCCCTGAATCCCGACCCCGAGACGCTCGTAATTCATCATGGTAAACATCGCGGCCAAGCCCTTGTTCGGCTCGCCGATCAGATAACCAACCGCTTCGTCGAAGTTGATGACGCAGGTTGCGGACGCCTGGATGCCCATTTTGTGCTCAATGGAACCGCAGCTCACCGTGTTGCGCGCGCCCAGGCTGCCATCGATATTGACCATGAATTTCGGCACCAGAAACAGCGAGATACCTTTTGGCCCGGCAGGCGCATCCGGCAGCTTGGCCAGGACCAGATGAATGATGTTTTCAGTCAGGTCGTGTTCGCCACCGGTGATGAAAATCTTGGTACCGGAAATTTTGTAAGAGTCATCAGCCTGCGGCTCGGCCTTGGTACGGATGATCCCCAGATCAGTCCCTGCATGGGCTTCAGTCAGGCACATCGAACCTGACCATACGCCGGAGTACATGTTTGGGAGGTAGGTGGCTTTGAGTTCTTCCGTGGCGTGGGTGTTGATCGATACACAGGCCCCTGAAGTCAGCATCGGGTACAGACCGAAGGCCAGGCTTGCCGAATTGAGCATCTCTTCGACCTGAGCCGAAACCGCTTTGGGCATGCCCATGCCGCCGAAATCAGGATTACCGCCAACCCCCACCCAACCGCCTTCTGCGTACGTCTGATAGGCCTGCGAAAAACCGTCGGGGGTGGTCACGGCGGTGTCGTTCCAGCTGCAGCCCTGTTCGTCACCATTACGGCTCAGCGGCGCAATGCTCTTGCTGGTGACCTTGCCCGCTTCTTCAAGAATCGCTTCGACTGTCTCTGCATCAACCGTCTCGGCCAGTGCCGGCAACTGCGCCCAAAGCTTCGAGACCTCGAAGACCTCATTAAGTACGAAACGCATATCGCGCAACGGCGCTTTGTAGTCAGCCATGGCAAACCTCACAGGGACAGGAACAGTACGTCTGAATGGAGGAATCGCGCGATGAGTGCGCGAAGTCAGTGTCAATGGGACGAGTGTACTCCAACGCCATCAGAGACACATAGGGTCGATATGTGACCAAATTGCAAATATAAGTCACATAAACACACAGCAGCCGTCAGAGACCCAAGGCTGTTTAGGCTCATGCCATTTTCTGAAGGAGCCGCCCTGCTGCCCCTGACACTGCGCTGTCTCGCAGCAAGCATGGGATCTGTAGGAGCTGCCGAAGGCTGCGATCGCGGTGTATCAGGAGAAATGCTTCGCAGCCTTCGGCAGCTCCTACAGAAAATGCATTTCAATCCATCAATTTGCATTTTGTTTGATGAGCGCGTGCGGAGAAAATTAAGCAGCTGCAGTCCGCACAGCACCGCGCTTGGTGCTCTGTCCATGAGACATGACACAGTTGCGGCCTGCGCCTTTGGCAGCGTACAGCGCCTGGTCGGCCGCCTTGAGGACTTCTTCGGGGGTGCGGTGCTCCGGCAGGCGCTCGGCAACGCCGATACTGACGGTCACCGACACGCTGGTGGCAGGCCCCGCGCCACGTCGCTGGCGACCTTGTTGATCGTCTTTAGGGCGATTATCCGGATTGCGCAACTGGATCTCATAGTTGGCGATCAATTCACGAATGGCTTCCAAATGCGGAATACATTCCTCGATGGACTTGGCAGCAAACACGATGGCGAACTCCTCACCACCGTAGCGATACGCCTTGCCGCCGCCGCTGGTAATTCTCGACAACTTGCTGGCCACCAGCCGCAGCACCTGATCGCCCACGTCATGACCGTGGGTGTCGTTGAATTTCTTGAAGTGATCCACATCCCCCATCGCCAGGACGTAATTTCGCCCCAGGCGCTGCATACGTTCATTGAGCGCGCGACGCCCCGGCAATCCGGTCAGTTCGTCGCGGAAGGCCATTTGATAAGCCTCGTGAGCGACACCGGCGGCAATCATCAACATGACCTGGCTGCATATGATGTTCAGCGTGAACGGCAAAATGAAGGTTTTCGGCAATGCCCAGAATAAGCCAACCAGACCAATCAACTGCGCGGCGTGCAAGGGACGAGGCTTGCGCACGTATTGTGCGATCAGCAAACCGAAGGCGATCAGGAAAGAAACGTAGGACAGCTGAATCAGGCTCATCCACGAGCCATGCAACGCGGGCCAACGGATTTCTGCCAACGAGGCGAGCAGCGCAGCCGGATAGCTTTGCTCAAGCCCCAGCGCAACAGCACCCACCGCGATCAACACCGCAAGACGGGCGATCAGGTCCTGAACCAGATGAGTGCGCTCTTCCCAGGCCGCATAGACGCCATACAACAGCGGTAGCAGCAGGCACACCAAGTGGAATACCACGGCGGCATCTTCACGGACCTTGCCGTTATCGCGGAAATAATCAGTTTGCGTGTCGAGCAGAAAATAAGCGGTGTAAACGGTAATCATCAAAAACAGCTCACGCTGGCGACGATAGACACAGCAATACGCGCCGCCCAACAGCAGGACCAGCGTGGGCAGAACGTTGAACAGGGACGTGAAGAAAACGTTCAGGTCCTTGACGTACGCAGCCGCCAGCCCGGCCAGCAATAAAACCAGCGAGGGCAGAAAATGACTCAGGCGTGCAGCAGAAGAACGCAACAAAAGGGATGTCTCCTACCCATCACAGGGTAAAGAACTCAGTAGCTGGCATTGTGCCTTCATCCGCTCGGATATGCATTCAGAAGAACTAAATAGCAGGCTACTTTCTTTAACGGCAGGAATCCGGAAATGTTTATTGGCGTGAGGTGAAGATCGCGGGGCGGCAATGATAATCCATACCGGGCGCACGGCCTCGCGAACAAGCTCGCTCCTACCTGTAATCCCAGCCTCATCTTGGATTTGCTTGCCGCGGACCTTGAGTAGGCGATGACGAGCGCGGGGCGGCAGTGATGCGCACCTTATCTTGCATTTGCTTACCGTAGGCCTCGAGTAGGCGATGACGAGCGCGGGGCGGCAGTGATATCACCGGTAGGAGCGAACTTGTTCGCGAGCAGCCATTCCTGACACACGCCGCCACAAAAAAGCCGCCTCCCCCGAAGGAGAAGCGGCTTTGAGTGAAACGACGAGGCTTAGTAAGCCAGGCCGAAATCTTCTTCTTTCATGTCCATCAGGTTGTTGGCACCCGACAGCATGGCGGCAACGTGTGAACGGGTACGTGGCAGGATGCGCTGGAAGTAGAAGCGCGCCGTCTGCAGCTTGGCGGTGTAGAACGCCTCTTCGCTGGTACCAGCCGCAAGTTTCTCGGCCGCCACACGGGCCATGTCAGCCCAGAAGTAAGCCAGACAGGCGTAACCGGAATACATCAGGTAATCCACCGAGGCAGCACCGACTTCTTCACGATCCTTCATGGCGGCCATGCCCACTTTCATGGTCAGTTCGCCCCACTCCTTGTTCAGCGCCGCCAGTGGAGTGATGAACTCCTGAACAGCTTCGGCGCCTTCGTTGTTCTGGCAGAACTTGTGGACGATCTTGGTGAAGCCCTTGAGCGCTTCGCCTTGAGTCATCAGCACTTTACGACCCAGCAGGTCCAACGCCTGAATACCGGTCGTGCCTTCGTACAACATCGAAATGCGGCTGTCGCGAACGTTCTGCTCCATGCCCCACTCGGCAATGAAGCCGTGACCACCGTAGATTTGCACACCGTGGTTAGCGGACTCGAAGCCCACTTCGGTCATGAAAGCCTTGGCAATCGGGGTCATGAACGCCAACAGCGCATCGGCCTGCTTCTTGTGTTCAGCGTCTTCACTGTACTTGGCGATATCCACCTGCTTGGCGGTGAAGTAAACCATGGCTCGCGTGCCTTCAGAGAAGGCTTTCATGGTCAGCAGCATGCGACGCACATCGGGGTGAACGATGATCGGGTCAGCGGCCTTGTCCGGCGCTTTCGGGCCAGTCAGTGAGCGCATCTGCAAACGATCACGCGCGTATTTCAGGCCGCCCTGGAAGCCGATTTCAGCGTGGGCCAGACCTTGCAGCGCGGTACCCAGACGTGCGGTGTTCATGAAGGTGAACATGCAGTTCAGGCCTTTGTTCGCCGGGCCGATCAGGAAGCCGGTGGCCGCGTCGAAGTTCATCACGCAGGTCGCGTTGCCGTGGATACCCATCTTGTGTTCTAGAGAACCACAGTTCACAGCATTGCGCTCGCCAACACTGCCGTCAGCGTTTGGCAGGAATTTCGGCACGATAAACAGCGAAATACCCTTGGTGCCCGCAGGAGCATCCGGCAGGCGCGCCAACACGATGTGGACGATGTTATCGGCCATGTCGTGTTCGCCAGCCGAAATAAAGATTTTGGTGCCGGTGACACGATACGAGCCATCGGCCTGAGGTTCGGCCTTGGTACGCAGCATGCCCAGGTCCGTGCCGCAGTGGGATTCGGTCAGGCACATGGTGCCGGTCCATTCGCCTGACACCAGCTTGGTGAGGTACAAATGCTGCTGTTCTTCGGTGCCGTGTTCGGAAATGGTGTTCATCGCGCCATGCGACAAGCCTGGGTACATGCCCCAGGACCAGTTGGCTTCGCCGACCATCTCACTAACCGCCAGCCCCAGGGACTCAGGCAAGCCCTGACCACCGTGCTCAACGTCGTGCGCCAGGCTTGGCCAGCCGCCTTCGACGAATTGCTTGTAAGCCTCTTTGAAGCCGCTCGGCGTCTTCACACCCGACTCGCTCCAGGTACAACCTTCCAGATCACCAACACGATTCAGCGGTGCCAGCACCTGCTCACAAAACTTGGCGCCTTCTTCAAGAATGGCGTCGACCATGTCTGGAGTAGCGTCCTGGCAAGCCGGCAGACTTTGATAGTGCGCTTCGTAGCCGAGCAGTTCGTCACGAACGAAGCGAATATCACGCAAGGGGGCCTTGTAGTCAGGCATAGCGATAAACCTCTGCTGATGAAACCTGGAAATGTATGACCGATCGGTCGCTGCGGGAACGTTCCCCAACCACCGGACAATCTCGGATGCCTAGCGGTCAAACAGGTGTTTGAAACATACGTTTACGCCCAAACCTTGTCAAGCATGCGTCTGCAACCTTTCGTCTTGAGATGTTTTACAAGACCCACAGGCAAAGGCGTAGCGCGCAATATATGCCGTTCGTCGAAGGTTTGAGTCTAGTTGAGAGGGATGAGTTTGCAGCGATGCGCTGAGGAAATAGAAGCGGGTGATAGCAGGGAATTCAGCGCATGCCGTGCGCAGATCGCACGGCATTGGAGGAGTGAATCAGGCGTAGGTATCGATCAGAGTGCCAAGCATTTCGTCACTGGCTTTTTGCACAGCAACACCCGCTTCCACCTGAAATTTGCCAGAGGCCATTTCAACCAGATTGGCGGACAGGTCAGAACGCTGGGAGCGATCAACTGAGCGCAAGTTTTCCAGCTGGAAGTCCGAAGACTGGCTTCTGCCGGACACTTCGATGTTACTGCTAGCGATTTGAGTAGCCGCCTGATCGACACGCGACTGCCCAACTTCCATGGCACTGAGGCCTGGATACAACGTGTTGTTCATGGAGATTTGCATAAATCGATCCTCTGTTCGTAAAGCGAACACGGGCTTATTTAAGCAGCAAACCCGGCGAAACACCCGACAAAAAGAATAATGGCACAACGCCTCTTCATAGGCTTAGCCTTTTTGGCCCCACCAGTCTACTGCCACGAACAGCATCGTATTGGTCAATTTTTGTGCAGTGGCGCACATCTCAGCCACACCGATACCCTGTAGGAGCCATCGGAGGTCACGACGGTCGCGAAGCGGTGTGTCAGATAGACCGCAATCGCAGCCTTCGGCAGCTCCTACATGAACCGTGCAGATCTCAATCCAGCAACTCCAGATGCAGGTACTCCGCCACCGCATCAGCCCCGGCCTTCTTCAATTTAGGCACTCGCCCCAGACACGGCGCGGGCAAGCGCTCTGCCAAGGTGGCCAGGTTCTCTTCAAGCCGCGAGGTTTTCGGATCAATGATATTGGCGACCCAACCCGCCAATTGCAGGCCATCTCCAGCGATGGCTTCCGCGGTCAGCAGCGCATGACTGATACACCCCAGACGCACACCAACCACGAGAATCACAGGCAACTGCAGACCAACAGCCAAATCCGAAAGATTGGCCTGATCGGCCAACGGTACACGCCAGCCACCCGCCCCTTCGATCAGGGTGAAGTCAGCATTGCGGGCCAGTAACAAGCGCATCGGACCCAATAGCGCCTGCACCGTGAGCGCGACGCCCGCCTCCCTGGCAGCCAGATGCGGCGCGATGGCGGGTTCGAACGCAAACGGATTGACCTCGTCATAACTCAACGCGACCGAACTCTCGGCCATCAGTGCCAAGGCGTCTGCGTTACGCAGGCCATCAGGGCCTACCGCGCAGCCGGACGCCACCGGCTTGCCTGCGAGAGTGCTCAGCCCGCTCAACCGGGCGGCATGCAACAAGCCCGCAGCGATGGTGGTTTTACCAACGTCGGTGTCAGTACCCGCGACGAAGTACGCACGGCTCATCTCGGCAATCCCTTTTAACGTGGTGAAATCAGACGGCTTTTTCCAACACCGCGTAGACAACCTGATACGTCGCAGGCAAACCTTCAGCCTGACGATAACCTTCATAAGCCTCAATCAAGGCTAGTAGCCGCGCCCGCCCAGTCAAACCACCGGGGCGTCCGGGGTTGAGATTGTGTGCGCCCAATGCTTTCAGTTCATGGGTCAGGCTGCGCACATCCGGGTAGTGCAGAACATGAGGCCTGACCTCAAGCGAGCGTACTCGCATCCCGCTGGCCGCGCATAACTGTTGGTAATCGTCGCGTTGCCGGAAGCGGTTGACGTGAACCAGTCCGTCCACCGCCTGCCAGCTGTCACGTAACTCATAAAGAGTACCAACGCACAGACTGGCGAAGGCGAACACTCCACCCGGTTGCAGTACGCGGCGGGCTTCACCCAGCACAGCAGCAAAATCGGCACACCACTGGACAGCCAGACTCGAGAAAATCAGCTCACAACTGTCATCGCGCAACGGCATGCGTTCAGCATCCCCCGCCACAAAATACTCAGCGCCGCCCAACGGCTGCGCATGGCGCAACATGCCTTCGGCGATATCCAGCGCAACGCCTTCGCTGCCCGCAAAGGTCTCGGCCAGCGCGCGACTGAAATAGCCCGTGCCGCTGCCCAGATCCAGCCAGCGCCGAGGCTTTAGCCCGGCAGGCAGGCGCGACAGCAGCTCGCCGCCCACTGCACGCTGCAATTCGGCGACGCTGTCATAACTGCCCGCCGCACGAGAAAAAGAGGCCGCCACCTGACGTTTGTCGGGCAAACCACCCGGCAGCCGTGGATTGGAAAGATCAGTCATCACCGGACTCATGCAAAAAAGCGTGGATCGCCGCCGCCACACCGTGGGGATTTTCCAGCAGGAAGGCGTGGCTCGCCTGTTCGATCAGCCCCACTTCCACATCAGGTAACAGCGCCAGCAGATCACTCGCCGCCTCGGCGGGCACAAACGCATCCAGCCCGGCGAACAGATGCAGCTGCGGGCCACGAAAGGTCTGCAGCGCGCTGCGAGTATCGAGCTGCTCGAGCAGTTGCAGGCCGTGTACCAATGCGTTGATGGAGCCATGTGGCGCGCCCGCTTTGAGCAGGCGCGAAATAGCCCGCGGGTCTTCGGCCCCTTGCGCACAGAGCAAACTGAAGCGCTTCAAGGTCGCGTCCGGATGATCAATACATCCGGTCAGGAACGCATCGAAATCCCCGGCAGGCATCGCATTGGGCCACGCACCACGGGGCACGAAGCTGGCGTTACTGGCCAGCGTCAGCAAACCACAGCACCCGTCACCACGACGCGCTGCCAGCTCAGCTGCGAGCATGCCGCCCAGCGACCAGCCACCCAGCCAGGCGCTGTCGGGCAAGGTCGAGTCCAACTCGTCGAGCCATTCTCGAGGATCGCTGCTGCCCGGTTCCGGCAACGGCTCGATTTCCACCCGAAGGTGCTCGTCGAGGCCACGCAACGCAGCAGCCAAAGGCTCCAGAGGTGAGATACCCAAGCCCCAGCCCGGTAACAGAATCAACCGATCACGCATGTTCTGGCTCCACCGATTCGCTCGTGCCCAGCAGCGGGTAACACTGCGCCAATGCGTTCAACAATAGCTGCACTTGAGCGGCGCTGTGGGCGGCGGATAACGTCACGCGCAATCGCGCGCTGCCAGCAGGGACAGTCGGCGGGCGGATGGCGGTTACCAGCAAGCCGTGCTCGCGCAGCATCTGCGAAAGACGCACGGCCTGCCCGGCATCGCCGATGAGGATCGGCTGAATCGGCGTGAAGCTGTCCATCAGCGTCAGGCCAATTTGTTCTGCTCCGGCGCGAAACTGTGCGATCAGCCGCGCCAGATGTTCACGACGCCAATGCTCAGTGCGCAGCAACTCAAGACTTTTCAAGGTCGCGCACGCGAGAGCCGGTGGCTGACTGGTGGTGTAGATGTAAGGGCGGGCGAACTGGATCATGGTTTCGATCAACTCATCGCTGCCCGCGACAAAGGCTCCGGACGTGCCGAACGCCTTGCCCAACGTGCCGATCAGTACCGGCACGTCGTCCATGCCCAAACCAAAGTGCTCGACGATGCCGCCGCCGTTGGCGCCCAACGGACCGAAGCCATGAGCGTCATCGACCATCAGCCAGGCACCTTTGGCTTTCGCGGTTTGGGCCAGGGTCGGCAGGTCAGCGATATCGCCATCCATGCTGAACACGCCATCGGTGACGACCAGCGTATCGCCAACGGCCTTCTCCAGACGTCCACTCAAACTCTGCGCGTCGTTGTGCAGATAACGGGAAAACCGCGCGCCGCTCAGCAATCCGGCATCCAGTAACGAAGCGTGATTGAGGCGATCTTCGAGCACGGTATCGCCCTGCCCGACTAACGCCGTGACAGCGCCAAGGTTGGCCATGTAGCCGTTGGAGAACAGCAGCGCCCGCGGCCGACCCGTGAGCTCGGCCAGCGCCTCTTCAAGTTCATGATGCGGGCTGCTATGGCCAATCACCAGATGCGATGAGCCACCGCCAACGCCCCACTTATCGGCACCGGCCTGCCAGGCGGCGATAATCTCGGGGTGATTCGCCAGCCCCAGGTAATCGTTGTTACAGAACGCCAGCAACGGCTTACCGTCGACCACCACTTCAGGGCCTTGAGGGCTTTGCAGCAAAGGGCGCTGGCGATAGAGATTATCGGCACGCCGGGAAGCCAGACGTGCGCTCAGATCGAAAGACATGAGGGGCCTCGGGAATACCGTGTGGAGAACCATGTGGGAGCG
>NZ_JACONW010000136.1 GCF_014357575.1 Pseudomonas folii
GCCAACCGGGCCCCAAGGATACCCGGTAGGAGCGAACTTGTTCGCGAGGGCGTCGTGCCTGGCACAACACTGTGTCAGTTCTCTCGCCACGGTAGCTTGAGATAAAAAAACCGGCACTAAGGCCGGTTTTTTTGGGCAGATCGATCAACCGCGGCGGCGCAGCGCCTCGATACGATCTTCCAGAGCCGGGTGGCTCATGAACAGCGCGGCCAAGCCGCTTTTCAGGCCGCCGTTGATGCCGAACGCCGTCAGGCTGTCAGGCATCTGCACCGGTACGCCCTGTTCGGAGCGCAGACGTTGCAGCGCGCCGATCATGGCGCTGGTGCCTGCCAGTCGGGCACCGGCTTCGTCAGCACGGTATTCGCGTTTGCGCGAGAACCACATGACGATGGCGCTGGCCAGGAAGCCCAGCACCAGTTCGGCAAAGATCGTGGTCACGTAGTAAGCGATGCCCTGACCGTTTTCGGTCTTGAAGATCACCTTGTCGACGAAGTTACCGATGATACGAGCGAAGAACATTACAAAGGTGTTCACCACGCCCTGCACCAGCGCCAGGGTCACCATGTCGCCATTGGCAACGTGACCGATTTCGTGAGCCAGTACCGCTTTCACTTCATCAGGCGAGAAGCGCTCCAGCAGACCCTGGCTGACGGCAACCAGTGCATCGTTCTTGTTCCAGCCTGTGGCGAAGGCGTTGGCTTCGTAGGCGGGGAAGATCCCGACTTCCGGCATCTTGATGCCAGCGTCGCGGGACAGTTGCTCAACGGTTTGCACGAGCCATTGTTCATGGCGGGTACGCGGCTGGGTGATGATCTGGGTGCCGGTGCTCATTTTCGCCATCCACTTGGAGATGAACAGCGAGAACAGCGAGCCGGCGAAACCAAATACAGCGCAGAAGATCAGCAGCTGATTGAGGTTCAGATCAACCCCATTGGCCGCCATGAACCCGTTGAAGCCAAAAAGGCTCAGGGTGATGCTGGCAATCAGCACGACCGCCAGGTTAGTGGCCAAAAACAGCAAAATGCGCATCATGGTTTGGATGTTCTCCTGTGACGAATATGTAACGCGTTGCGGGGTATATAAGGTGATGTCAGCGGCTATTCAACCTGACTACTATTTCAAACTGTGTCGTCTTGCGCGAACCAGTAGCATTCGCTTTAGGCAAACAGGTTCCGAGCCAGAGCGGCTGGCTCTGAATGCGGTTACGCGCAGATTGTTTTTTTGTATTGCGGCACAAGCGCGGTACAGCAAAAGCGATCCCTTACTCGGGAATCGCTATGACCGCGGAGAGATGGCAGGAATTCCCGCCGGGCGCAATTTCTGACATGCGCCGCAGCGGAATCCTGGGGTTACTGGCGATACGTCTTGAGGAAGTTGCCGATGCGACCGATGGCTTGATCCAGGTCGTCGACGCGCGGCAGGGTAACCACACGGAAGTGGTCAGGCCATGGCCAGTTGAATGCAGTGCCTTGAACGATCAGCAGCTTTTCCGACAGGAGCAGGTCGAGGGCGAACTTTTCGTCGTTGTGGATCGGACAGACCTTCGGGTCGATCCGCGGGAACGCATAGAGTGCGCCCATTGGTTTCACACAGCTGACGCCGGGAATATCGTTGAGCAGTTCCCAGGTGCGGTTGCGTTGCTCCAGCAAGCGGCCTGGTGGCAGAACCAGATCGTTGATGCTCTGGTAGCCGCCCAGCGCGGTTTGAATGGCGTGTTGGCTCGGCACGTTGGCGCACAGACGCATGTTGGCGAGGATGTCGATGCCTTCGATGTAGCTTTGCGCGTTGTGCTTGGGACCGGAGATGGCCACCCAGCCGGAGCGGAAGCCTGCCACGCGATAGGATTTGGACAGACCGTTGAACGTCAGGCAAAGCAGGTCAGGCGCCAGCGAGGCGGTGCAGATGTGCACGGCGTCGTCGTAGAGAATCTTGTCGTAGATCTCGTCGGAAAAAACCACCAGATTATGCTGGCGCGCCAGTTCGAGCATGCCTTCCAGTACTTCTTTGGAATACACGGCACCGGTCGGGTTGTTGGGGTTGATGATTACCATGGCTTTGGTGTTCGGCGTGATCTTGGCCTTGATATCAGCCAGATCAGGCCACCAGTTGGCCTGCTCATCGCACAAATAGTGCACCGGGTTACCGCCGGCCAGACTGACGGCGGCGGTCCACAGCGGATAGTCTGGGGCCGGGATCAGTACTTCATCGCCATTGTTGAGCAGTGCCTGCATCGACATCACGATCAGTTCGGAAACGCCGTTGCCCAGGTAGATGTCTTCGATACCGACGCCTTCAACCTGCTTCTGCTGGTAATACTGCATAACGGCCTTGCGCGCGCTGAACAGGCCTTTGGAGTCACTGTAGCCTTGAGCCGTCGGCAGGTTGCGGATCACGTCCTGCAGAATTTCGTCCGGCGCTTCGAAACCAAATGGCGCAGGGTTGCCGATGTTCAGCTTGAGGATGCGATGGCCTTCCTCTTCCAGGCGTTTGGCGTGCTTGAGCACTGGGCCGCGAATGTCATAGCAGACGTTGGCGAGCTTGTTCGATTTGCTGAACTGCATGGTGATTGATCCCGAAAATGGACGAGCCGTAGCGAGCTGGAAATCTGGTTCGCCGGGTATGACGCCGTAAAAATGAGTTTGTATGGGCGAAACGTGAGTGACAGACTGGCGCCTAACGAGGCGCAATGATACGTGCCACCTGATCTGTGGAGAAGATACAGATCAGGCTTTTTCGACTGCGGAGGTGTACCTGTGGAAAAGTTGGACAAGACGCTGGAAGAATGGCGGGCCATGCTTGACCCGGAGCAGTACAACGTTTGCCGCCTCAAAGGCACCGAACGTCCGTTCTCCGGCAAATACAACAGCACCAAGACTGATGGCGTCTACCATTGCATCTGTTGCAACGAGGCGCTTTTCGATTCCGCCACCAAATTCGATTCCGGCTGTGGCTGGCCAAGTTTCTACGCGCCACTTGAAGGCAGTGCAGTGGTCGAAGTGCGTGATGTCAGCCATGGGATGATTCGTACAGAAGTGGTCTGCGCCAAATGTGACGCGCATCTGGGCCACGTATTCCCTGATGGCCCGCCGCCAACGGGCCTGCGCTATTGCATCAATTCGGTGTGTCTGGACCTGGTGCCGCGCGGCGCTTGAGCGGATCCGTGGGACCGGCTTCAGCCGGGAAGACTTTAGTTCTGACGATGCACATGTAGCGCCTGGTCAGGCCTCTTCCCGGATAAAGCCGGTCCCACGTCAGAGTGCCTCTGTACCTTTCACAGCCCAGAGCCACTTATAAGCACCCATCACCCCCGGAAATGGAGATGCGCACCAGTCAATGGCGCGCTAATTTCATGACCCGCTTTTCATCAAGGATCACTGTCATGAGCGCCAATTTGCTGAGCATTCCGGTTACCACGATCAAAGGCGAATCGAAAACCCTTGCCGATTTCGCCGGCAAGGCTGTGCTGGTGGTCAATACGGCGAGCAAGTGCGGGTTTACCCCGCAGTACGAAGGGCTTGAAAAGCTCTGGAAGAACTACAAGGATCAAGGGCTGGTGGTATTGGGCTTTCCCTGCAATCAGTTTGGCAAGCAGGAGCCGGGTAACGAAGGGGCGATTTCGGAGTTCTGTGAGCTGAATTTCGGAGTCAGTTTTCCGCTGTTCAAGAAAGTCGATGTCAACGGCAGCGACGCCCACCCGTTGTTCGTCCAGTTGAAAAAGCAGGCGCCGGGGTTACTCGGGTCCGAGCGCATCAAGTGGAACTTCACCAAGTTCCTCATCGGCAAGGACGGCCAGTTGGTCAAGCGCTTCGCGCCGCTGACCAAGCCCGAAGACCTGAAAAGCGAAATCGAGGCGCTGCTCAAGTAATCAGTCCGCCGGTAGCCATTGTTCCAGCAGGCTGACTAGCTCGGAACGGCGAAACGGCTTCGCCAGATAGTCACTCATGCCCGCCGCCCGGCAGCGTTCGCGTTCTTCGGGCATGGCGTTGGCAGTCAGCGCAATGATTGGCAGTTGCGGCCAGCGTCCGCATTGACGGATCTGGCGACTGGCTTCGTAACCGTCCATGACCGGCATATTGCAGTCCATCAGCACCAGATCGAACACATGAAGCTCAAGCTGCTCCAGCGCTTCGCCGCCGTGGCTGCTCACTACGACCTCGCAGCCCAGTTTGCTCAATATCCCTCTGGCCACTAATTGATTGACCGGATTGTCTTCCACCAGCAGGATTTTGGCCGGACGCAAGGTCTTGCCGTCGGCGGCTTCAGCATCCCTGTGAGGAATCTGCTCGGGTTGCAGAATCCGGGACAGGCTTTGATAAAGTGCATTGCGTGCCAGTGGTCGAGCATGCTGTTGCAGGGGAGCAAGGGCGCTGACCTGTTCGCTGGGCATGAAGTTGCCATAGGCGGTTACCAGCAGAATGGGCACGTCAATGGTCGGACGCATGCCAAACAGACATTCCGGACAATCAGTGATCACCAGATCAGGACTGCTCCCAGGGTCCATATTCAGCACCTTGTCATCCATGCTCCATCGCTGAAAATCGATACCCCACTCAGGCAGCAAATTGCCCAGTAGCTCTACAAGCCCGCTACCCGCGTTGCTGACAACCACGACACGGCCTTTGAGGGGCGGCGGAGTAATGGCGGCCTGATGGATGGGCAGTGGCAGATCAGCGCAGAATTGGCTGCCGAATCCTGACGCTGACTGAATACTCAATTGCCCGGCCATGGCTTCACACAGGTTATGGGTCAGTGCCAGACCCAATCCGGTGCCACCAAACTGCCGGGTAATCGCTGCTTCTGCCTGGGTAAACGGCTGGAAAATCCTCGCCTGTGCTTCCTGGGCGATGCCGATGCCGGTATCCCGCACTTCAATGCGTACGCTGTTTTCCTGGGTTTCAGGATCCAGATAGTTGCTCAGACGTACATCCACCCGACCAAAACGGGTGAACTTCAGCGCGTTGGAAAGCAGGTTGCTGACGATCTGTCGAACCCGCGTCGGATCACCCACCACCAAAGCCGGGAATTGTGTATCGATGAAGCAGGTCAGCTCGACGCTGGGCGCAGCGTTCTGTGACAGCAGGTTAGCGGTGTCTTCCACCAGCGCGCCGAGGTCGAAAGGGATGCGCTCGACCTGCAAGTGACCGGCGTTGAATTTGGACATGTCGAGGATGTCGTTGAGCAGTTCCACCAGCACCTTGCCCGAGTCGTGGGCAATCGACAGTTGCTGGCGCTGTTCGGCGGTCAGGGGGCTGTCCAGCGCAAGGGCCAGCATGCCCAGCAAGCCGTTGAGCGGCGTGCGGATTTCATGGCTCATGTTGGCCAGGAAAGCGGTGCGGGCCTGGGCCATGTCCAGCGCCGTACTGCGCGCGATTTTCAGCTCTTCATTGGACTTGCTCAGCCTTTCGTTACTGGCCTTCAATTCAGTGGTGCGGGCTGAAACGATATCTTCCAGTTCATTGCGATGCGCTGTCAGCCGGTCCTCGGCTTCTACCCGCCGTGCCAGCTCTGAAGCGATGTTTGCGAACTGGCGGTTGGCGACATCCACCAGCACGCCGATTTCATCGTTTTCATGCTTGGGTGGGCATCGCAGTGGCGTGGGAGTAGGGTTGCTTGAGTCCCGCGTGGCCAGAGCACGGATCACGTCAACCAGGGGCCTGGTCAGTGTCATGTAGAACAGAAGAGTCAGCACACCCGCCAGAATCAGGCTGCGCATGAAGCCATTGAGCAGCGTGATGCCCGAGCGCTGCAGGAAATGATCACCGAAAGCAAAGGTGTCGACGTTCAGACGCAGGGTGCCAATCGGTTCGTTGGGCAAGTGCGCCAGGTTCAGGGTGTCTTCAAACTGCCGGCTCTCGCCGAACAGGAAGTCGCTGACGAACCGGTAACGACTCTGCGAGAACGGGCGCTCTACACTTGAAAGCACCACATTGTTGTTGTCGGTCAGCCGGGCCCCGGCCACCGCGGGAGATTGCAACAGGCCCAGGGTCAGTTCCTGGGCCAGCTCGGCGTCGATGTTGTAGGCAATGCGCGAGGCTGGGTTATGGCTGATTTCCAGCAGAGAGCGAATTTCACGATCGATGGACGCATCTTCGCTGGCATAATCGAGGGCAATTTGTATCAGGCTCAGCAGCGTCCCCAGAATGAAGCCGAGCAGCACTGTCAGGCGGGCCTGTTTATACGAGAGCCGGTTGGTAAACGCTATGTCCATGAGGGTATTGCCGCTTCTGGTGTCCTTCGCGGGGGCAAGCATAGCTGATCGGAGCCGAGTCTTATCAAGCAACACGTAACTACCGGAACTAAAAGCATTTATGTATAGGGGGCTTTCTTGATATTGACACTACGCCCTGCAGGACCGGCTTTGGCCGGGAGATCGTTGTTCCTGACGAAATACATACAGTGAACCTAATGCCGCCCTCCCGGCTGAAGCCGGTCCTATAGAGAATCGCTCGGGTCGGGCAGGGCTAAATATTCATCAGTTAATCAAGGAGCCATTGTGGATTCTCGCTTGAATGCTTTTCTCGAACGCGCCGACGCTGTAATGGCGCGGCTTGAACCGCTGCTGCCTGCGCCACGGGAAGCGGTGGACTGGTCGCACGCCATGGCTGCGCGCTGGGTTCGTGAAGGCCGCAGCGGTTACCTGATGCCGCTTGAAGTCAGCCTCGACATGCATTTGTCTGATCTGATCGGTGTCGATCTGCAACGTGAGCAGTTGGGCCGCAATACGCGCCAGTTCATCGACGGTCTGCCTGCCAACCACGCTTTGCTGTGGGGCTCGCGCGGGACAGGCAAGTCTTCGCTGATTCGTGCGCTGCTTGCCGAGTATGCCAACGCGGGTCTGCGCCTGATCGAAATCGAGCGCGATCATCTGGGCGATTTGCCGCGTGTCGTCGAGCAATTGCAGAAGCTGCCGCAACGTTTCGTGCTGTTCTGCGATGATTTGTCTTTCGAGGCAGGGGAGAGCGATTACCGGGTTCTAAAGAGTGTGCTTGATGGTTCTCTGGAGCAGGCTCCGGACAACGTTCTGCTTTACGCCACCTCCAACCGTCGTCATTTGGTGCCGGAAAAGGAAAGCGACAATCTCAACTGGCAGCAGGTCGATGGCGAACTGCATCCAAGCGAGGCCGTAGAGGACAAGATTGCGCTGTCGGATCGCTTCGGACTGTGGCTATCGTTTTACCCGTTCACTCAGGAGCATTACCTGAACGTAGTGGAACACTGGATTACGCAACTCGCGCTGGCGGCTGGTCTGAGCTGGCAGCGCGATGGGGAACTGGACAAGCATGCGATCCGCTGGGCAACCGGGCGGGGCAACCGCAATGGCCGGTGTGCCTATCAATTTGCACGTTACTGGGTAGGTTTGAAATTGTTGGAGCAACAACCATGATCGATTTGCAAAACACCGGTGCCGGGCTGGAAGGCTATAGCCTTCTGGCTGCGCAGCTGGAATCTCTACTGGCTGATGAGAAAGACTTTATCGCCAACGCCGCGCAGTTCTCGGCTTTTTTGTACAGCCAGATCGATGACCTGAACTGGGCAGGCTTTTATCTCAATCGTGATGAAGAACTGGTTCTTGGACCGTTTCAGGGGCAGATCGCCTGTGTGCGTATCCCGTTCGGGCGCGGAGTGTGCGGTGCCGCAGCGCAAAGTCGGCAGACCCAGCGGGTCGAGGATGTGCATGAATTTCCGGGCCACATCGCCTGCGACAGCGCATCGAACAGCGAGCTGGTCGTACCGTTGGTCAAGGAAGGTCGTTTGATTGGGGTGTTGGATCTGGACAGTCCGAAAGTGGGACGCTTCTCGGAGCAGGATCAGGCAGGCATTGAGCAATTGGCAGCGATCTTTCTGAAATCCACTGACTGTTGAATCTGGTCGGCGCACCGCTCAATGCGGATGCGCCCACCCGGCATCTATCAGTCGTAGATGACTTTCTTCTTCCATTCCGACTCGGTGTCGTCTGCCTTCAGGCCTTCGGTCAGCGCGTTGTCATCGTCTGCGGTTGGCGCAATGTTGGTCAGCACCATGGAGTTTGCGCGTGCCAGCTGTTTTTCCATGGCGATCAATGCGGCTTGATACGTCACAGGGTCTGGCTGGTTCTTCAGGTATTGCACGCCGCGTTCGAATGCGAGACGCGCCTGACCAGGCTGATCCTGCTGCAGTGCGGCCTGGCCCAGGTTGTTGAAGAATTCAATATGCAGCATCACCAGAATGTTGCGGATCTCGCGAATCCAGTGCTTGGCTTCGCTGGTCTGCAGGAAACCGTCATGGGCTGCGCGAGTGACCTGGCCGTGCAGCGCTTCCAATAGAAAGCGGACATCTTTGGCCTTGGCTTCGGTCAGGATCGGACTTGCCGGGTTGGTTACTGCAATGGCATCGCCCTGTGCAACCAGGGTGTTCAGCTCATCGACGCGGGTTTTGAGTTGGGCACTGGTTTTATCCAGCGCCAGCATGCGCTGGACCACGTTGAGTTCAAGACGGGTCATCAGCAGCTTTAGAGCGGGGGTGACCAGCTGGCCGGGGAACGTCTCGGAAATTTCGCTGCAGCGACGCAGGCGGTCGCTGAGCTCGATCTTCGTTCGCGCTTTATCCAGCTTGGAGTTTTCTGCCACATGGTTGAGATAGCCGATCGCGATCAGGAGCGCAATGCCGGCTACTACCATCAGGGTAATCATCAGTGGAGTCACCGCGCGAACCTCTATATAAGCTGTAGTCAGTAAATTTGAAGTGAGTGTAGTGGCTAAGCACTATTGCGCATAGATGCACTGCTTGTAGTTTGTCGGCCAATCCGGAAATAGCTGAAGCGCAACGCGCCTGGCGGCCGCCTAAAGCAGGCGAAGTCATTGATTTAGATAAATTTTCACATTGGGGTTGACGACCTCTCAATCCATCCATAGAATGCGCGCCACTTACAGCGTAAAGCACCTAGCGAAACGCAAGTTAAGTAGTGAAGTTGTACGTGTGTCCCCTTCGTCTAGTGGCCTAGGACACCGCCCTTTCACGGCGGTAACAGGGGTTCGAGTCCCCTAGGGGACGCCATATTGCGGGAATAGCTCAGTTGGTAGAGCACGACCTTGCCAAGGTCGGGGTCGCGAGTTCGAGTCTCGTTTCCCGCTCCAGTTTATGCAGTCTTGCTCTCGGGCGAGGCTGAGTGAAACCAGAACCCAGTCTTCGGACTTGGATTTGGGCACTGAAATACACACCATGTGTTTCAGTTAGCGTGTCCCCTTCGTCTAGTGGCCTAGGACACCGCCCTTTCACGGCGGTAACAGGGGTTCGAGTCCCCTAGGGGACGCCATTGCGGGAATAGCTCAGTTGGTAGAGCACGACCTTGCCAAGGTCGGGGTCGCGAGTTCGAGTCTCGTTTCCCGCTCCATATTTAACAAAAACGCCGCTCAATAGAGCGGCGTTTTTGTTTGTGCGTTTTTTAATGCCCGGCTATCTGATTTGGCATATTTTTCTGAGTTCACGAGCACGGCGAGGCAGCGCTCATCAAACATAAAATAACCCACTGAATTTAAATGCTTTTTCTGTTGGAGCCGTCCTGGTGTCCATGACACTGCGCTGTCGCGCAACAAACAGATATCAATGTGGGAGCGGTGCTTGCCCGCGATAAGAACACCTCAATTCCCCTTTAAATCGCGTCGTCCTTATCGCGGGCAAGCACCGCTCCCACAAAAAAACCGCAACTATTCAGTGATTTATATCTTGTTTGATGAGAGCTCCTACAGATCCTGTGTTTGCTGTGCAACAGCTTGGTGTCATTAGCAACGCACAGATCTGTTGCAAGTCACCCAATCCGAAAATCAGCATGCAGCCGCTTCCAGTGTCCACGTAAAACATTCTTCTGATCTTCCGCCATCTCACTCGCATCCAGTGCCGCAGGCCAGAAAGTGCGTGCTTTCTCCAGTGCCGCTCTGAGGTTGTAGAGAACCGGACGCCATGGAATATCCCCATATGCCGCCCACTTCTTGAAGTCCTCAATGGAAACCCCGTACCAGTTCTTGCTCCCACCCATATTCAGGGCATATTGGTTTTCATCGGTGATGTAGGCCTTGGTCACGACGATGTCATACGCGGGTGAGAGTTCGGCGTTGCGGCCATCCGGATAAATCATGCTCCAGTTTTTGAGATGCGCATCGCCGTTCGCCAGCAGTATGTTGATCAGTAGGCGTACGGCCATTTGTGCTGCGTCTCGCTGGCCTTGAAGCGAGTTCTGATAAACCAGCTTCCCCACCTGTTCATAACTGGCGGCGCGGTATTTGTCGTGGGCGTAGGCAAAGAAAATCTGGGCAAAGTCTTCTGAGTGGACGCGCTTGTTGTCTGGTAATCGATCGTATCGACGTATTCCGTAGGCGTACTGCTCGTTCGGCAGATTGATATTGGGGAGCGCCTCGATGGTGGTCATCGGGATCAGCTTTATCTCGGGGATGTTCACGCCAGCAAGGGCAGCGAGTGTCATTGCTGTGTATTCGTTGAGTGGCAGAAAGGGATGCACGGTCGAGGGCGTTTTAATAATCCAGTCCCCTGGAGCATCAGGATCCCCGGTGATGTAACGCCCGTCCTCGTCACGCATGGAGAATTTCATCTGTACACCGGCCAGGGAAAAATGCGCTCGGCTGTCAGGAATGTCGATAACGGTGGGTTGAATTTTCCCACGGTACTGGAGGGCCAGTTGCGGGATTTCCGAGGCTTCCAGAGGGTAGGCAATCAGTGCGCCGGGAAGGTCTCGGCCTAGCCAGGTCAGCAACGGGAATTCATTGTCCCTATGAACCTTCATCGCCTGCGACAGGAAATCGCGTAATGCGCCTTCGGGAAGCAAGTTGCTGAGCACCGGGTGAAGTTTATGGCTGCTGATATACGGATGGCTTGTTGCAAGTTGGCGGGCCAGAGACGCAGGGTTGCTGTGGGACAGTGTTAACGGCTGCCTTGCCTCGTTTTGGACGTACTCGGGCGCGAGCGTGAAAACGTTTTTGCCGTTGGAGTAGCCCGCGACATAACCGACGTTTTCACCCTGAAGGGTCAGTCGCAAGGCCGAGACCGTTTCCTTGACCATCAGAGGTCTCCCCACGGGTTTTCAGCCTCTTCGCTGATTGTCAGAGCTTGCCCTGTGGGTTCGGCGTAGTGCTTATTGACCTCCAAATGCGCGTCGTCGGCAAGAATTCGCTGAACGGCAGCGAGCTTCGACTTGGGGACCAGAACCAGCGCCGACTCTAACCCTTCAGCAATCTGATCGAGTGTGTTGAGTCGTGGGTTGCCACCCGCTTCGATTTTGCCGTACTGCTGCCTTGTGAGTCCTGCAAGCAATGGCATCTCCTGAATTTTTAATCCAAGAGCAAGTCGACGTTGGCGGATCTGATCAAGCAATGTGGTTTTCATGGCGCAGCCCCTCGGTGGAGGTATGCAGTATGTAATCTATATGGCTCTCGTCAAGAAAAAAGAGTCATATAGATTTCATTATTAAGAAGTGAGCCATATAGGTTGCTTTTTAATTTTTTAGAGTCATATAAGGTTCATTTTTCCTTGATGAGCCATATAGATTGCATCGGGGATAGTACCAATCCAGCCGATAGATGAAGCGCTTTCTGCACTTATATAAAGCCGGTTGCATCGTTGCTGCACCATGGGGATGCGCGGTGTGACGTGCTGGATCGTTCAATGATTACTGTATACCCGCATCGACAGTCGGGCTTTACGCGGGTTTCCCCGGTTTGCAGGCCGACTGGCACAAACGCTGCATCACCCCCGTCAGGTCCACCGCGAATTTAGTCGAGTGGGCAGCCCCGTCGGTCAACGAAGATCGATCAGCCAACAAGGCCAGGGCAATAGAGGTGGATCGGGCATAGAGGCCAGGTTAACCACCAAACGAACAGGCAAAGGCGCCTGAAACCGCGAGGTTTCAGGCGCTTTTTTTTGCTTTTTATTCCGTGATTGGCTTTGGTCGGGTGCTATCCATGAACACCAATATTGATTCTTCGAACTCGCTGCAAACCCTGATCGTGATCGGCAATGGCATGGTCGGCCACCACTGCGTCGAGCAATTGATCGCCGGTGGCGCGTTGCAGCACTACCAACTCCACGTCTTCGGCGAAGAGCAGATGCGTGCCTATGACCGGGTGCATCTGTCCGAGTACTTCACTGGCCGTGATGCCGAGTCATTGGCGCTTTCCGATGCTGCGCTGTATCAGACGCCCGGCGTCACGCTGCACTTGGGCACTCAAGTGCTGGAGATTGATCGCGCCGGTCACAAGGTCGTCACCGCCACCGGCAGTGTGCATTACGATAAGCTAGTGCTGGCCACCGGTTCCTACCCGTTTGTGCCGCCGATTGAAGGGGCCCATGGTGATTCACGTCTGGTTTATCGCACTCTGGAAGACCTTGATGCGATCCGCACTGCCGCCACTAACGCCATTCGCGGGGTCGTGGTGGGCGGGGGCTTGCTGGGACTGGAAGCTGCAAATGCCCTTAAAAGCCTTGGTCTCGAAGCGCACGTTGTAGAGTTCGCGCCGCGCCTGATGCCGGTTCAGCTGGACGAACAGGGCGGTATCGCCCTCAAGGACCGCATCGAACAACTGGGCGTTGGTGTGCACCTGTCCCGCGGCACCCAATCGATCACGGCAGGTGAGGAATACCGTTACCGGATGAACTTCGGCAACGACGAGTTCCTCGAAACCGACCTCATCGTGTTCTCGGCGGGGATTCGTGCACAGGACGCGCTGGCCCGGCAATGCGGCCTGGAGATTGGTCCCCGTGGCGGCGTCAGCATCGATGGCCAGTGCCTGAGCAGCGATCCGGACATTTACGCGATCGGTGAGTGCGCGGCGTGGAATGGCAGTATCTTTGGCCTGGTCGCGCCGGGTTACCAGATGGCTCGCGCGGTCGCCACGACCTTATGCGGCGGCGACGCTGAGCCGTTCATGGGCGCTGACATGTCCACGAAGCTGAAGCTTTTGGGTGTTGACGTTGGCTCCATCGGTGATGCTCATGGCCACACGCCGGGCTCACGCAGCTATCAATTCATCGATCAGACCACTGCCAGCTACCGCCGCCTGGTGGTCGATGCCTCTGGCAAGCATGTGATTGGCGCAGTGTTGGTGGGTGACAACAGCTACTACGACACACTGCTGCAATACATGCAGAACGCGATCGCGCTGCCGGCCGAGCCGGCGAGCCTGATCCTGCCAAGTTCTTCTGGCGCTCCAACCCTGGGCCCGGCGTCTTTGCCGGAAACAGCGACCATCTGTTCGTGCCACAACGTCACCAAGGGCGCGATCTGCTCGGCCATCGATGGCGGTTGTACCGATTTGGGCGTGCTCAAGTCCGAGACCAAGGCCTGCACCGGTTGTGGCGGTTGTGCGGCCTTGCTGAAAACCGTGTTCGAACACGAACTGATCGCCCGTGGCGTCAGCGTCGATAAAAGCCTGTGCGAACATTTCGCCTACACCCGTCAGGAGTTGTACGCACTGGTTCGGGTTGAAGGTGTACTGACGTTCGAAGAACTGCTCGCCAAACACGGTCGCGGCCACACCGGCTGTGACATCTGCAAACCGACCGTGGGTTCGATTCTGGCGTCGTGCTGGAATCAGCCCATCATGGATGCGTCGCTGGTTCCGTTGCAGGACACCAACGACACCTTCATGGCCAACATGCAAAAGAACGGCACTTACTCTGTTGTACCGCGCATTGCCGGTGGCGAAATCACCGCTGACAAGCTGATCGCCATTGGTGTCGTGGCCAAGAAATATGACCTGTACACCAAAATCACCGGTGGTCAGCGTATTGACCTGTTCGGCGCGCAGCTGCATCAGTTGCCGGACATCTGGTCGGAGCTGATCGAAGCAGGTTTCGAAACCGGGCACGCTTATGGTAAATCCACCCGTACGGTGAAGTCCTGCGTCGGCAGTACCTGGTGCCGTTACGGCGTGCAGGACAGTGTGCAAATGGCCCTGACCATCGAGGATCGCTACAAAGGATTACGCTCGCCGCACAAGCTCAAGTTTGCGGTCTCCGGCTGTACCCGTGAGTGTGCGGAAGCGCAGAGCAAGGACGTGGGCGTGATTGCCACCGAGAAGGGCTGGAACCTCTACATCTCTGGTAATGGTGGCATGCGTCCACGCCATGCAGAGCTGTTCGCCACCGATCTGGATGACGACACCCTGATCCGCTACATCGACCGTTTCCTGATGTTCTACATTCGCACCGCCGACAAACTGCAGCGCACTTCTGTGTGGCGCGAAAGCCTGGAGGGCGGACTGGATTACCTCAAGGACGTGATCATCAACGATAGTCTTGGACTGGGCGCAGAGCTGGAAGCGCAGATGCAGCTGGTGGTTGATCGCTATGAGTGTGAATGGGCCAACACCCTCAAGAGCCCGGAAAAACTCAAGCGTTTCCGCACGTTCGTCAATGACAAGCGCGCTGATCCGGACATCCATTTCGTTGAAGAACGCGGCCAGCGTCGTCCGGCCACGGCTGCTGAATTGAAGCTTATTCCTGTCGTCGAGGAGGCACTCTGATGAGCCTGGCAACTATCGAACATGGCGAATTTCTCCCGACTCAAAACCCGAATGCCGCATGGCATAAGGTTTGCGGCCGAGAAGATCTGGTGACCAACTCAGGTGTGGTGGTCTGGCTGGACGGCGCGCAAGTCGCGCTGTTCTACCTGCCAGACGCCGAGGGCACTCAACTTTATGCGGTGGACAATCGTGATCCGCAGTCCGGGGTCAACGTGATTGGCCGCGGTCTGGTCGGCAGCATCAAGGGTGATCTGGTCATTGCCTCACCGCTGTACAAGCAGCACTTTCGTTTGAAAGATGGCAGCTGTCTGGAATATCCGGAACAGCGCTTGCGGGTCTGGCCTGTGCGCTTTGAGGGAGAGGACGTGCAGCTCGCGGTGGAGTGAAGCTGCGCGTGACCTCTGGAACTACCTCCGGTGGGTCCCTGACACCAC
>NZ_JACONW010000137.1 GCF_014357575.1 Pseudomonas folii
CATACACTCTCCCACATGGGTCGTATTGCCAAATTGAGAGCAGCTCTCCTCACACCATCAATCCAGCGCCTTCCAGATATCCCCCGCATATTCCCGGATCGTCCGGTCCGATGAGAACCAGCCCATGCGCGCCGTGTTGAGCACCGCGGAGCGCCACCACTCTTTCGAGTCGTGCCAGTGGGCTTCGACCCTGGCCTGGGCGTCCCAGTAGGAATCAAAGTCGGCGCAGACCAGAAAGCGGTCGTAGGCCAGCAATTGATCGATCAGGCCGGCATAACGGTTAGGATCATCCGGCGAAAAAACGCCGCCCCGAATGGCTTGCAGGACGTCGTTGAGTCGACCCGAGGCCGCCGCTGCCGCGTAAGCGCTGAAGTCGCCTACTTGCTTGTGGGCTTCGACTTCCCGCGCGGTCATGCCGAAGATGAACATGTGCTCCAGACCCACTTGCTCGCTCATCTCCACGTTGGCACCGTCCAGCGTGCCAATGGTCAGCGCGCCGTTGAGGCCGAATTTCATGTTGCTGGTGCCTGATGCTTCCAGGCCCGCAGTCGAAATCTGCTCCGACAAGTCGGCTGCCGGGATGATGCTTTCGGCCAGGCTGACGTTGTAGTTGGGCATGAACACGACTTTGAGCAGGCCGCGAACGGTAGGGTCACTGTTGACCGTGCGAGCGATATCATTGGTCAACTTGATGATCAGTTTGGCCGAGTGATAACTGGCTGCGGCCTTGCCAGCGAAGATCTTCACGCGTGGCACCCAATCAGTGCCCGGCTGAGCACGAATGGCCTGATACAAGGCAACGGTGTGAAACAGGTTCAACAGCTGGCGTTTGTATTCATGAATCCGTTTGACCTGCACATCGAACATCGCGGCCGGATTGACCACGATCCCCAGACGCTCCTTGATGATCGCTGCCAGAGCACGCTTGCTGTGCAGGCGCTGATCCGCGAATTGCTTGCGGAAAGAGCTCTTGTCGGCGAACGGTTCCAGTTCGATGAGGCGTGTTTCCGCACTGTCCAGCACGTCATCCCCGAGGGACTCGGTAAGCATCTGGGTAAGTTTGGGGTTGGCCTGGAACAGCCAGCGGCGGAAGGTGATGCCGTTGGTTTTGTTGTTGATCCGCTCGGGATACAACTTGTGCAGTTCGGCGAAGACCGTCTTGCGCATCAACTGAGTATGCAGCGCGGAGACGCCGTTAATGCTGTGCGAGCCGAGGAACGCGAGGTTGCCCATGCGCACCCGACGGCCGTTTTCTTCTTCGATCAGCGATACCGCGCGCAGTACGTCGAAATCGTGAATGCCTTTGGCGCGCAAGGTGTCGATGTGCTGAGCATTGATGATGTAGATGATCTGCATGTGGCGCGGCAGCATCCGCTCCATCAGGCCGACCGACCAGGTTTCCAGCGCCTCTGGCAGCAGAGTGTGGTTGGTGTAGGCGAGGGTGCCCACGGTGATCTTCCAGGCGGCATCCCACGCGATGCCATGGTTGTCGATCAACTGACGCATCAGCTCGGCCACTGCAATGGACGGGTGCGTGTCGTTCATCTGGATGGCCGCGTGTTCCGGGAGATCCATCAAGGTGGCATGCATATTCAAATGGCGACGCAGCAAATCCTGCAGCGACGCGGAGACGAAGAAATACTCCTGACGCAGACGTAATTCCTGA
This sequence comes from Pseudomonas folii, assembly GCF_014357575.1. Taxonomy (GTDB): domain Bacteria; phylum Pseudomonadota; class Gammaproteobacteria; order Pseudomonadales; family Pseudomonadaceae; genus Aquipseudomonas; species Aquipseudomonas folii. Next base: position 1,667 of record NZ_JACONW010000137.1, read on the forward strand.
CCAGCCTCAGTGGCATCGTTCGGGTAAAGCACGCGAGAGATACTTTCGGCGCGCACCACCTCGGCCACTGCACCAAAGTGGTCACCGGCGTTGAAGCGCTCAAGGTGCAAATCACCCACCGCACGGGCGCGCCACAGACGCAGGGTGTTCACGCTTTTACCGCGCCATCCCACCACGGGCGTGTCGTAAGCGATGGCCCGGACAGTTTCAGATGGACGCCAGACCTGACGCTGTTCACCGTCCTCATTGGTGAGGGTGTCGACACTCCCGCCGAAGCCGATGGGGTACACCACTTCCGGGCGTTCGAATTCCCATGGGTTGCCGAAGTCCAGCCAGTTTTCGGTCTGCTCCTGTTGCCAGCCATCGACAATGGCCTGGCGGAACAGGCCGTGTTCATAACGAATCCCGTAACCGTGACCTGCGATGCCCAGCGTCGACATGCTTTCCATGAAGCAGGCCGCCAGACGACCAAGGCCGCCGTTACCCAGCGCTGCGTCGGGCTCAAGCAATTTGATGCGCTCGATGTCCACGCCCAGCTCGGTCATCGCCTCGCGGGCAACTTCCAGCAGGCCGAGGTTGCTCAGGCTGTCGTACAGCAGACGCCCGATGAGGAATTCCAGCGAAAGGTAATAGACCCGCTTCTGGACCTTGCGATAAATCTGCCGGGTATGGTCCATCCAGTGCTCGACCATGTGGTCACGAGCAGCGAGTGCAACAGCTTCGAACCAGTCATGCTCAAACGCATGGTCAGGGTCCTTGCCCACCGAATAGGTGAGTTTGGCGAGAACAGCGGCGCGGAAAGCAGCCACTTCAGCGTCACGAACGAGTGGTTCCTGAGACATCGATACGACCTCAAGTAGTCAGACGAATGAAGGATGAGATTTCTTTGACTGTAGGGCGAGTCTGCAAAACTTTCCTGAAATTTCCTAAATTACTCAGGATACGACCTTCGGTTCGACAGACTCTTGTCGCTCTGGTTCGCCGGTTTGGGCAATTGGCAAACCGCTTGCATTGATCGTTCCACTCTCGGCATGAGCTGAGAGTGACAGCATGAACATTCCTCGTTTCGGGTTTATGATGCCTCAAGGCAAAAAAATAGAAGAACCCGAATCGCACTCACGGAGCACCTATGCAGACCTTGTATCCGCAGATCAAACCTTACGCCCGGCATGATCTGGCTGTAGAGGCACCGCACGTTTTGTATGTCGATGAAAGCGGGTCGCCGGAAGGTCTGCCGGTGGTGTTCATTCATGGCGGTCCGGGTGCGGGCTGCGATGCGCAAAGCCGTCGTTATTTCGATCCCAATCTGTATCGCATTATCACTTTCGACCAGCGCGGCTGTGGTCGCTCGACACCTCATGCAAGCCTGGAGAACAACACCACCTGGGATCTGGTTGCCGACCTTGAGCGGATTCGCGAGCATCTGGGTATCGATAAATGGGTGCTGTTTGGCGGGTCGTGGGGATCGACCTTGTCCCTTGCGTATGCCCAGACTCATCCGGACCGGGTTCACGCTCTGATCCTGCGCGGTATTTTTCTGGCGCGTCCGCAAGAAATCGAGTGGTTCTATCAGGCCGGCGCAAGTCGCATGTTCCCGGATTACTGGCAGGATTATGTGGCCCCGATCCCGCTGGACGAGCGTGATGATCTGTTGACCGCGTTTCACAAGCGTCTGACCGGTACCGACCAGATCGCCCAGATGCACGCTGCGAAAGCCTGGTCCACCTGGGAAGGTCGCGCTGCAACGCTGCGTCCTAACCCGCAAGTGGTTGATCGCTTCTCCGAGCCGCAGCGTGCGTTGTCGATTGCGCGCATCGAGTGCCATTACTTCACCAATAATTCTTTCCTCGAAGAAAACCAGCTGATCCGCGACATGCCGAAAATCGCCCATTTGCCGGGGATCATTGTGCACGGTCGTTATGACGTCATCTGCCCGCTGGATAATGCCTGGGAATTGCACCAGGCCTGGCCGAACAGCGAGCTGCAGGTGATTCGCGATGCGGGACATGCCGCATCGGAGCCGGGCATTACCGATGCTTTGGTCCGCGCTGCCGCACAGGTCGCCGGGCGCTTGCTGGATTTGCCGCCTGAAGAGGCTTGATGCCGTTTGTTGGAGCGAGGCTTGCCCGCGAATAACGATTGCGCGATCTATCTGAGATACCGTGTCGACTGATTCGCGGGCAAGCCTCGCTCCAACAGTAAGCGAGGGAATTTGATACATGAAAGGCTTGCTACAACGCGTCAGCAGCGCACGAGTTGAAGTTGAAGGGCAAATCGTGGGTTCAATCGACCAGGGTCTGATGGTGTTAGTGGGTGTCGAGCCTCAAGACACGCAGGCCAGTGCCGACAAGCTGCTACATAAGCTGCTCAATTACCGGGTGTTCAGCGATGCTGACGGCAAGATGAATCTGTCCTTGCGCGATGTCGAAGGTGGTTTGCTGCTGGTTTCGCAGTTCACTCTGGCTGCCGATACCAAAAGCGGCATGCGGCCGAGCTTCTCGAAAGCAGCCCCGCCAGCCCTCGGAGCCGAGTTGTTCGAGTATTTGTTGAGTCAGGCTAAAAGCTCGCACGCAGTGGTCGAATCGGGCCAATTTGGTGCAGACATGCAAGTCCATTTGATAAATGATGGCCCAGTGACTTTCCTGCTTGAGGGCTAAAGGACTGATTTGGTTTACTAACCCCGAAATTATTAGGCTGGAAACCGATAAATACTTCATTGGACATGGTGCGTTGTTGCACGCGCTACTAGATAATCGCGCCGTCCGGGTATCCGCGTTTGTGGCACCGTTTGGCAAGTTCAAAAGCTGGTCCGACACCGTTTGGGGAATCATTAGGTTCTTTTGGAGTCGGAACAGTGCTCGCCAACCCGGCAATTGATAGCTGGCCGTTGGTTTCTTCATCTGTTTTCGGCGAGGGTTGCTCGTGATTGTTAGTCCCTGTAATGCGGTAAAGACACCTGGCAAGCGGTTGCGTAGCGCGCTATTGGCAAGTTCAGCCCTGATCTCACTGTTCAGCGCCACTCAACTGTGGGCGTTTAGTCTTGATGACGTAGCGAGCAGAGCGAAAGAACTGGCCGACAAGAAATACGAAGCCCCGCGCAGCAATCTGCCCGCCGAGTTCCGCGACATGAAGTTCGCGGACTACCAGAAAATCCGTTTCCGTGAGGATCGTGCCGAATGGGCTGGCGACAGAACGCCGTTCAAGGTCTCGTTCTATCACCAGGGTATGCACTTCGACACCCCGGTCAAAATCAACGAAGTCACTTCGACCACCGTTGAAGAGATCAAGTACGACGCCAGCCGCTTTGATTTTGGCGATGTGAAGTTTGATCCCAAGTCGACCGAGAATCTCGGCTATGCCGGTTTCCGCGTTCTGTACCCGATCAACAAAGACGACAAGCAAGACGAAATCATGACCATGTTGGGCGCGAGCTACTTCCGCGTCATCGGTAAAGGTCAGGTTTACGGTCTGTCTGCACGTGGCATGGCGATCGATACCGCGCTGCCGTCTGGTGAAGAGTTCCCGCGTTTCACCGAATTCTGGATCGAGAAGCCAAGCGCTGATGACAACCATCTGGTGATCTTCGCGCTGCTCGACTCCCCTCGCGCAACCGGTGCCTACAAGCTGACCCTGCGTCCGGGCACCAACACGCTGGTCGACGTCCAGTCGCGCATGTACCTGCGTGACAAGGTCTCCAAACTGGGCGTTGCTCCGCTGACGAGCATGTACCTGTTTGGTGCCAACCAGCCTTCGCGCGTGCAGAACTATCGCCGCGAGCTGCACGACTCCAACGGTCTGTCGATTCAGGCTGCCAACGGCCAATGGCTGTGGCGTCCACTGACTAACCCTAAACATCTGGCCGTCAGCAGCTTCTCGGTAGAGAACCCGCGCGGTTTCGGTCTGCTGCAACGTGGTCGCGACTTCGCTAACTACGAAGACCTGGACGACCGCTATGACAAGCGTCCGAGCGCATGGATCGAGCCGAAAGGTGATTGGGGCAAAGGCACCGTCGATCTGGTAGAGATCCCGACTGCTGATGAAACCAACGACAACATCGTTGCATTCTGGAAGCCGGAAACCCTGCCAGCACCGGGCGAGCCTGTTGACTTCAACTATCGCATCCACTGGACCATGGACGAGAAAGCCATTCACTCGCCTGATCTGGGCTGGGTGAAGCAGACCCTGCGCTCCGCCGGTGACATCCGTCAGTCCAACCTGATTCGTCAACTGGACGGCAGCGTTGCGTTCCAGGTCGATTTCGTGGGTCCGATCCTCGCATCGATGCCGGAAGACAAGACCATTCGTAGCCAGGTAACGACTGACACCAACACCGAGCTGGTGGAAAACAACCTTCGCTACAACCCGGTGACCAAGGGCTATCGCCTGACGTTGCGGGTCAAGGTCAAGGACACTAACAAGCCGATCGAGATGCAGGCTTACCTGCTGCGCGAGATCCCGGCCGAGCCAGGCAAGGAACCTGCGGTACTGGTTGCTGACAAGGCTCACATCGGTGACGAGAAAAAAGCTGCGGCTAAAGAGGCTCCGAAGAAAGAAGCCCCTGCGGACGCCGCGAAGGATTCGAAAGCCGATGTAGCCAAAGCTGACGCAGCCAAGCCTGCTGATGCCAAGGCCGATGCATCCAAGCCAGCAGATGTCGCCAAATCTGACGCCGCCAAGCCAGCTGATGCTGCCAAAGCAGACGTAGCCAAGGCTGATGTCGCGAAAGACAAAGACGGCAAAGAGATCCAGCAGCCTGAAGCCGAAGCTGCACCCACCAATCCAGAACCGGCCAAGACGCTGCAAGTCATGACCGAGACCTGGAGCTACCAGTTGCCAGCCGATGAGTAATTCCGTACCGGTGCCAGTATCGCTCAGCGAGTACCTGGCGCACCTCCCGATGAGTGATGAGCAGCGAGCCGAACTGGCTGGCTGCACCTCGTTCGCTGAGTTGCACGAGCGCTTGTCTGCTCAGCCAGTCACCGACCCTGCCGAAGCCGCTCAGGCTTCGGTGGGTCGCCGGCTGACGCTGACCACCGCCGAGGCTTTGGAAGAAGCCGAGATGCTGACGCTCGACGCTAACGGTCGTGTGTGCCTCAAGGCCACGCCGCCGATTCGTCGTACCAAAGTCGTGCCTGAGCCATGGCGTACCAATATTCTGGTGCGCATGTGGCGTCGCCTGACCGGTCGCAGTAACCCGGTCGAGCCAAAGGTCGAGCGTGATCTGCCCAAGGCGCGCTGGCGCACCGTGGGTTCGATTCGTCGTTATATCCTGCTGATCCTGATGCTTGGCCAGACCATCGTGGCTGGCTGGTACATGAAAGGCATTCTGCCGTACCAGGGCTGGTCGCTGGTTTCGCTGGACGAAATCACTCACCAGACTTTCGTGCAGACCATGTGGCAGGTTCTGCCGTATGCGTTGCAGACCAGCATCCTGCTGCTTTTCGGGATTCTGTTCTGTTGGGTTTCAGCCGGCTTCTGGACCGCCTTGATGGGCTTCCTGGAACTGCTGACCGGCCGTGACAAGTACCGCATCTCCGGTGCCAGTGCGGGTAACGAGCCGATTGAAAAGGGTGCTCGTACCGCGTTGGTCATGCCGATCTGCAACGAAGACGTGCCGCGTGTGTTTGCGGGTTTGCGAGCGACTTTCGAGTCGGTTGCGGCGACTGGCGACCTCGATCGTTTCGACTTCTTCGTGCTCAGCGACAGTAACGAGACCGATATCTGCGTTGCTGAGCAGCAGGCCTGGCTGGACGTGTGCCGCGAGACCAAAGGCTTCGGCAAGATCTTCTATCGCCGTCGCCGTCGTCGCGTAAAACGCAAAAGCGGCAACCTCGACGACTTCTGCCGTCGCTGGGGCGGTGACTACCGTTACATGGTCGTGCTTGATGCCGACAGCGTCATGAGCGGTGAATGCCTGACCAGCCTGGTGCGCTTGATGGAAGCCACGCCGGACGCCGGTATCATCCAGACCGCACCACGGGCGTCGGGCATGGACACTCTTTATGCGCGCATGCAGCAGTTTGCCACTCGCGTATACGGTCCTTTGTTCACGGCCGGTCTGCACTTCTGGCAACTGGGTGAATCCCACTACTGGGGCCATAACGCGATCATCCGCATGAAGCCGTTTATCGAGCACTGCGCCCTTGCGCCGTTGCCAGGTAAGGGGGCTTTTGCCGGTGCGATCCTGTCTCACGACTTCGTTGAAGCGGCCTTGATGCGTCGTGCTGGCTGGGGCGTGTGGATTGCCTACGACCTGCCGGGTAGCTATGAAGAGCTTCCGCCAAACCTGCTCGATGAACTCAAGCGTGACCGCCGCTGGTGCCACGGCAACCTGATGAACTTCAGGCTGTTCCTGGTAAAAGGCATGCACCCGGTTCACCGCGCAGTGTTCCTGACGGGCGTGATGTCTTACCTGTCGGCACCGTTGTGGTTCTTCTTCCTGGTGTTGTCCACAGCCTTGCTGGCGGTGAACACACTGATGGAGCCGACCTACTTCCTTGAACCGCGTCAGCTGTATCCGCTGTGGCCACAATGGCACCCGGAAAAAGCCGTTGCGCTGTTCTCGACGACCATCGTGTTGCTGTTCCTGCCTAAACTGCTCAGCATCATTCTGATCTGGGCCAAAGGCGCGGTCGGTTACGGCGGCAAGATCAAGGTCACCCTGTCGATGCTGATGGAAATGCTGTTCTCGGTGCTGCTGGCTCCGGTGCGCATGCTGTTCCACACCCGTTTCGTGCTGGCTGCTTTCCTGGGCTGGGCTGCGACCTGGAACTCGCCACAACGTGACGACGACTCCACGCCGTGGATCGAAGCGGTCAAACGCCACGGTCCGCAGACTCTGCTGGGCGCGTGCTGGGCACTGCTGGTGGCTTGGTTGAACCCAAGCTTCCTTTGGTGGCTGGCACCGATTGTCGGTTCGCTGATGCTGTCGATTCCGGTTTCGGTGATTTCCAGCCGTACCGGTCTGGGCCTCAAGGCGCGCGACGAGAAGTTCTTCCTGATTCCGGAAGAACACACGCCGCCGCAAGAGCTGGTCTCGACTGATCTGTACACACACGAGAACCGTTGGCACGCGCTGAAACAAGGCTTCATCCGTGCTGTGGTCGATCCGCAACAGAACGCGCTGGCCTGCGCCCTGGCGACTTCGCGTCACCGGATCGCCGAGCCTATCGAGTTCGTACGGATGGAACGTGTACGTCACGCACTGGCAGTCGGGCCTGAGAAACTCAGCAACCATGATCGGCTGATGCTGCTCAGCGATCCGGTTGCCCTGGGTCGCCTGCATGAGCAGGTCTGGAGTGAAAACCATCCTGAATGGCTGGATGCATGGCGAGAGTCTGTCGCCGCTGACCCGCACGCGCCGCTGCTGCCTTTGCAGCCGGTCGTGCGCGAGCCTGAGCCTTCTTTGGTTCACGCTTGATTCAAGGCTGGTAAACAAAAACGGCGCCCCTCAAGGGCGCCGTTTTTTATTGGGCTGGAAAAATATCCCTATGGGAGTTGGCCCAGTGTCCACCACACCGCTATCTCGCGCCAAGCGGTGGACCTGTAGGAGCGCACGAGCACCGCGAGGCCGCGATCGCGGTGTATCAGACTAACCGCCATCGCTGCCTCGCGGTGCTCGTGAGCTCCTACAGAATGTATTTCAATTCAGCTCCCACAGTGGTAATCCACTTGCCCCTCATCAACAATCCGGCTTATCCGCCGTATAACGCCGCGCCGGGTTCACCGCTGCGCCAAACTCACGCAAGGCCTTGGCACCAATCAACAGCGGGTAGTTGAAGTGGCTGCGGTCTACCAGGTTCACCTCGACCGTGCGCTTGACGTTACCCAGGCACAGCTCAAGATCGACAACCGGGCGTTTGGTTGGATCGAGGTCTTCGTCCTCGTCGTCGCCTTCTGCGCGGCTCTTGATTTTGCTGATCCGGGAAACCTTGTGTTCATACACCTTGTTGCTGGCGTCTTTGGTCGCGAGACGGAAGCGAACCCAGTCATCGCCATCGCGCTTGAACAACTCGATATCCTTGGCCGACAGCGACGCGGTCAACGCGCCGGTGTCCATCTTGGCTTTGAAGGTTTCACCGATTTCCGCGACCTTGATATTTTCGTAGCGACCATACAGCGTCGGCTCGGCAGCCATGACAGGCAATGCCAGCAGGGACAATAGCGCCAGGGTTGATTTCACTGGGTAGGTACCTTTTTTGAATTGAAATGCAATCCACCTTGTGGGAGCGGTGCTTGCCCGCGATAAGAGCGACGCGATCTAAAGTGAACCGTATCCAGCCTTATCGCGGGCAAGCACCGCTCCCACAAGAGCAGCTCTAAAACATGCCATTTTAGACATCACGATCACACATCGTTCGTTGGCCCCAGCTTACCCGTAACCTTGTGAAACATTTGTCCGCGACAAGTGGATTTGGCGCTAGCGCTGTTGCTCTTTATCATGGCGACCCTTGTAGTCCTCCAGAGATCCGTATGCGTCGCCTGCTCACTGGCTGTTTTGTCACATTGCTGTTGTTGCTTAACACGCTGGTCATGATCGGTCCGTTACTGATCTTCGGCCTGCTCAAGCTGACTTTCAGCGGTCAGTTACGCGAGAGCTGCTCGCAAGCGGTGGTATGGATTGCCGAAACCTGGGCTGAAGTCGACAAGCTGATTTTCTCGCTGTGCATTCCTACCCGCTGGGAAATTCGCGGTGATGAAGGCTTGCGCAGCGACACCTCTTATCTGGTGATCAGCAATCACCAGTCGTGGGTCGATATCCCCGCGCTGATTCAAGCGTTGAACCGCCGCACGCCGTTTTTCAAATTCTTCCTGAAGAAAGAACTGATCTGGGTACCGCTGTTGGGTCTGGCCTGGTGGGCGCTGGATTACCCGTTCATGAAGCGCTACAGCAAGGCCTTCCTGGCTAAGCATCCGGAGCTCAAGGGGCATGATCTGGAAATCACTCGTCAGGCCTGCGAGCTGTACAAAAATCAGCCAGTGACCGTGGTTAACTATCTGGAAGGCACGCGGTTCACTGCAGCCAAACATGCTGAACAGAACTCGCCCTATTCACATCTGCTAAAGCCCAAGGCGGGAGGGGTGGCGTTCGTGTTGGCGGCCATGGGGGAAAAGCTGGATGCGATTCTGGACGTAACGGTGGTCTATCCGGGCGAGCGCATTCCGGGATTCTGGAATCTGCTCTGCGGTGATGTTCCAAGGGTGATCATCGATATCCAGACGCGGGAGCTGGATCCGGGGTTATGGCAGGGCGATTACGAGAACGATCCGTTGTTTCGCGAGAAAGTTCAGGGCTGGGTCAATAAGCTGTGGGAAGAGAAGAACGCACGCATCGCCACCTTGCGAGGCGATGCGTCCCAGGATTGAAGGATCAGCGCTGAATCAGCTGCCTGCGCCCCACACGCTGCTCAGGCTTTGCAGTGCTGACCCGCCAGCACCTTGTTGACCCAGGTATTGCAGAATCAGTGGTACAAACTGGCTGACCATTGAGCTGTCCATGCCCAAAGCACTGAACGCCTTGTTCACATCGCCCATGCTTTGTACGTTACCCAACGCGCTGTTCAGCACCGAGCTTTCAGCGCTGTTGCCGGAGTTGCCCAACAGACTTCCCAGGCCATTCAGGCTGCCAAGGCTGCTCAGTGCACCGTTGCCAGCGAGCTGATCGAGGCCCGGAACAGATTTGCTCAATTGGCTGTAATCGTTGCCGGCGAGTTTGTTTTTCGCCAGACCCAGCAAAGCGCCCGTGCCGCCGACGGCTTGCTCAGGGGTGACATTAAGGTTGGTGCCCAACAGATTGAGCAGACCCGCAGCTTCAGGCGCTGCGGTGGCTTTCTGATTGCTGTTGGTGGCGTTGGACACAGCGTTGGCCGCGTCATTCAGATTGAAAGCGAACACCGGGCCAGCGGCAACGGCCATCAAGGTTGCCAGTGCTACACCGCGTGAAATCTTCATTGCAACAAACCCCTCAAGCCAGAAAATCCGGCAGCTGCCGGTAGAAACACGTGTTCGACCTTGAGCGGGGTGGCAATGTTCCTTGCGTTCGTTCGTTCGTTCGTTCGTTCGTTCGTTCGTTTGGTCGGTGCTGTAACCGTTGGAGCGTGGCTTGCCCGCGAATAGGGCACCTCGGTAAACCAGATATACCGCGTTATCGTTCTTCGCGGGCAAGCCTCGCTCCAACGGGGTTGATGACTACGCCGCGCTGAACAACTTATGCGGATCAATCACAAACTTCTTCGGCACACCGGCATCGAACTCGCCATAACCGCGTGGCGCGTCGTCGAGGCTGATGACCTCCACTCCAACAATGTCAGCGATTTTGATGCGATCCCACATGATGGCCTGCATCAACTGGCGGTTGTACTTCATCACGGGCGTCTGGCCTGTGTGGAAGCTATGGGATTTGGCCCAGCCCAGACCGAAGCGGATACTCAGGCTGCCCATTTTTGCAGCGGCATCGACAGCACCCGGATCTTCAGTGACGTAGAGACCGGGAATACCGATCTTGCCCGCCACACGCACCACGCCCATCAACGAGTTGAGGACAGTGGCCGGTGCCTCATGCTGCACACCCGCATGGCCATGGCCGCGTGCTTCGAAGCCTACCGCGTCGACGGCGCAGTCCACTTCCGGCTCGCCCAACAGTGCGGCGATTTGCTCGTGCAGCGGGGTATCGAGGGACAGGTCAGCAATTTCAAAACCCTGAGCCTTGGCATGGACCAGACGAGCAGGGTTCACGTCACCGATGATGACCACCGCAGCACCCAGCAGGCGCGCAGATGCCGCAGCGGCCAGACCAACCGGGCCTGCACCAGCGATGTATACCGTACTGCCCGGACCTACACCGGCTGTGACTGCTCCGTGATAACCGGTGGGCAGAATGTCGGAAAGGCAGGTCAGGTCGCGGATCTTTTCCATCGCCCGGTCGCGATCCGGCAGCTTGAGCAAGTTGAAGTCGGCATAAGGCACCAACACGTATTCGGCCTGGCCACCGGTCCAGTCGCCCATGTCGACATAACCGTACGCACCGCCCGGGCGAGCCGGATTGACGGTCAGGCAGACGCCGGTATGTTGTTCCTTGCAGGATCGGCACAAACCGCACGCCACGTTGAAGGGCACCGATACCAGGTCGCCGACCTTCAGATTCTCGACGCCAGTGCCTTTTTCGATCACTTCGCCAGTGATTTCATGGCCCAGTACCAAGCCGGTTTGTGCAGTGGTACGGCCGCGAACCATGTGCTGGTCCGAGCCACAGATATTGGTGGAAACTACCCGCAGGATAACGCCGTGTTCGATCTTGCGCCCACGCGGGTCCTGCATTTTGGGATAGTCGATTTTCTGTACTTCGACCTTGCCAGCGCCGAGATACACCACACCACGATTGTCAGCCATTCTTTCACCTCGATTTTGTTGTTATGTCGCGGGGAAATGCGCTGCTTTTTTTTTTGGTGTTGCAAGCAACGCAAGGATTGCTCTGGGTGTTTGCCTGGATATTGATGCCCGGTAGGAGGCAACTTGTTGGCGAGGCAGGCGACGCGGTGTTTCAGGTGCATCGCCTCGCGAACAAGTTCGCTCCTACCACGATTGGTTTACAGCACCACTGTCCTGTTGGCGTTCAAAAACACACGCCGTTCAATGTGATAACCCACCGCCCGTGCCAGCGTCAGGCCTTCGATGTCACGACCTTTGGCGATCAGGTCCTCGGGATAATGACTGTGATCCACCACCTCCACGCCTTGGGCGATGATCGGACCTTCATCCAGGTCGTTATTAATGTAATGCGCGGTGGCTCCCACCAGTTTCACGCCTTTGTTGTAAGCCTGATGGTACGGCTTGGCGCCTTTGAAGCCCGGCAGCAGCGAGTGATGAATATTGATCGCCTTGCCGTCCAGCTTGCGGCACAGGTCCGGCGACAGCACCTGCATGTAGCGGGCAAGAATCACCAGCTCGGCACCTGACTCTTCGATCACCTGCCAGACTTTGCTTTCCTGAGCGGGCTTGTCGTTCGGGTCCAGGGGGAAATGGTAGTACGGAATTTCATGCCAGCGCGCCAACGGCTCCAGATCCGGATGGTTGGACACCACCGCAACCACGTCCATGGACAGTTGGTTGATACGCTGCCGATAGAGCAGATCGTTGAGGCAGTGATCGGCTTTGGACACCATGATCACGACTTTTGGCCGATAGTTCGGCGCAGTCAGCTCGAAGATCATGCCAAAGGCTTCGCCGCGTTCAGTCAAACCTGCGCGGAAACCTTGTTTGTCAAAACCGTCTGGTTGACGAAATTCAACCCGAATGAAGAAGCGGCCGGACAGGCGATCGTCAAAGGAATGGTGCTCAGTGACGTAGCAGCCCTGCTCGAACAAGTAGCGGGTCACCGCGTCCACCGTGCCCAGTACGCTTGGGCAGTCGGCGGTCAGAATCCATGTGTCGGGGGCGCGGCTCATTCATCAACTCCTGAAATCATGATTTCGCGGTAGGAGGCAACTTGTTGGCGAGACTGACGACGCGTTGTGTCTGGTATGGCGTCTCGCGAACAAGTTCGCTCCTACCGGGGGTGCGTACTCAGGCCTGAATGGTCAGGCCGTACTCGGCACTCGCATCCTGCAACCACAGCCACCAGTAATCGGCGAAGCTACGGCGGATCAGCAATTCCCAGGTTTCTTCGCCAGTGCGGCGGATCACCAGTTGGGATTTGGCGAATACCGTGCCGACGGCTTTACCCACCGGGAAGTTGTCCGGATGCACGTCATAGCTGGTGGACTTCATCAGCACTTCGCGGACTTTCGGGCCGCTCAATTCGAGGATGGACTGACCGCCGCTGACATTGACGATAGCGATGTGCAGACCGGTCAGTTCCTGGCGCAGCTTCTGCTCTACGGCGAATTCTTCACCGGTCGGCACGATCAGCAGCCATTCATCCGGGCCAAGCCACTGGATCGAGCTGTCGCCACTGATCACCAGTGCCAGTGCGCCGGGCAATTCCATCCCTAGAGCCTTGTGGATGCCCGCTGCGAAAGCCGGGTCGTGAGCGTCGCCACGGATGGTCAGATGCCCGAGTAATTTTTTCTCGCGCAGGATCACGCCAGGGTTGGCGCGACCTTTACCGACCAGGCTATTAAGGTCGGCGTGAAACAGCGGTGACTCGGCTTTCTCGCCGGCCGTTGGCCGCTGCTGGTAAACGTTGGCTGTGGTCATAGAGCACCTGTTCTGAATTCTGTTGTGTTGCCGGAACGCCGCTTACTCCCTGTGGGAGCGGTGCTTG
>NZ_JACONW010000138.1 GCF_014357575.1 Pseudomonas folii
CCTACAGGGGTGCACTTGAATGCGTACGTCTTGTTTGACAGGAAAATATAAACAAGAATGCATCTGGCAGACCCTGTCGGCCAGATGTACAACACAGTCAGATCAATCGTTCTCGGTCCAGTCGAAATCCAGCTGCAACGCGGTGCGCTCGGCCAGTTCTCGACTGTGCAGGCGCTCCACAAGATGCAGGCTCATGTCGATCCCCGCAGAGATCCCCGCCGACGTCACGAAAGCACCCTCGTCCACCCAACGCAATGTGCTCAGCACATCGACCGACGGGAACATCTCTTTAAGGTCATCAATGTCTTCCCAGTGCGTGGTGACTTGCTTACCGGCCAGCTTGCCGGTCTTGACCAGCAGAAAGGCTCCGGTGCAGACTGCCGCCACCACGCGCTCCGGTACTGACTGCTCGCTGATCCAGCGGATCACGTCAGGCTTTTCCAGCTCGGCATTGACCACACCGCCCGGCACGATCAGACAATCTATCGCAGGGTGGTCATTGATCGAGAAATCCGGATCGACTTTCAACCCGGCACGGGCGCGGATCGGGTCCAGCGTACGGCCAATGGTGAATACGTTGAACAACGCCCGGTCATCGCGGCTTTTACGCAAGTGCATGCGCGTCGCGGTAGTGAAGACTTCGTAAGGACCTGCGAAGTCGAGAACTTCAACGTCGTCGTAGACGTATATACCGATGTTGATAGACACGAACGTACTCCTGGATCGCACCGGCGACCGCTGGCAAATGGTAAGGCAACCGCCTGATTTCAGGGCTTCAGGTTAACCAGTACATTTGCACCGCACTACTGGCGGAAATGCCAATATCCGGTAACATCGTGCCATGAAAAATCATCTCGTCGTCGCCCTCATCTACAACCAGCTGTGCACCTTTGAATTCGGCTGCACGGTTGAAGTATTCGCCCTTAAAAGACCCGAGCTGGGTGTCACCTGGTATGAGTTCGCTACGTTCCCGGTGGACGAAGGCCAGATCACAGCGGCAGGCGGTATTACCATCGTGCCGACGCCGGGCGAAGTGTTGCTGGAGAACGCCGATACCATCATTGTGCCCGGCTGGCGCGGAGTCGAATCAGAGGTCCCTCCCAAGCTGATTGCCCAGTTACAGGCCGCCCACGCCCGTGGCGCACGTATCTGCTCGATCTGTACCGGTGCATTTGTCCTGGCTGCGGCGGGATTGCTCGAAGGCAAGCGCGTCACGACGCATTGGCGCTACACCGATTTGCTGGCCAGCATGTACCCGGAACTGACCATCCAGCCCAACGAGCTGTATGTCGATCAGGGCCAGATTGTGACTGCTGCGGGTTCTGCGGCGGGCCTGGACATGATGTTGCATCTGGTGCGTAACGATCACGGCGCAAAAGTGGCGAACATGGTCGCGCAACGCATGGTCATCCCGCCCCATCGTGAAGGCGGTCAGTCGCAATATGCCTCGCGCCAGCTGGTGTCTGCCAATGAAGGACCGATCTCGAAGTTGATGGACTGGATCCGCAGCGACCTGCAACGCCAGCACAGCATCAAGGACATGGCGGACCACGCGGCCGTCAGCACCCGCACGCTGCACCGCAGTTTCATGGAAAGCACCGGCCTGACCCCCAACGACTGGCTGCTGGGTGAACGCATTGCCTACGCGAAGGAATTACTCGAGTCCTCGAACATGCGCCTGACTGAAGTCGTCGATGTCGCAGGGTTCGGCTCCGAGGAGTCGTTCCGTCGCCACTTCCGCAACATCGTTGGCGTCAGCCCCAGCAGTTATCGCAAGCAATTCACCAGGGCTTGATGGCTCACGGCGAATAAATCGCTTCGATCAGGGCCTCTGGAAACTCCCCCCAGGCCCCCGCCACCGCTGTGTTGGTCATCGCCACCAGACTGATTTCGGCTTGCGGATCCACCCAATAATGGCAGCCGTAAATCCCGCACCACGACCAGCTTCCAGGTCCTTGTGATTGCCGGGCCTGAAGCGGATCGGTCAGCAGCATGGGGCCGAGGCCAAATTTCCAGCCAGGCCCCCTGCCCCCGATCTGTACCTCACCGATCGCATTGCTTAACAGGCTGGATGTGGCAGCCTCGGTCAATAACGGCGCGCCGCCCAGTCGCAAGCACTCCAGCAAACGCAGATAGTCATCGGCGCTGCCGGTCATCCCGGCCCCGGCCGACGACCAGGCGCGCGGATCACTGCTGCGACAGGCCGAAACGCTGGCCTTGCCGGTTTCCAGATGCAGCTCATCAGCGCAGTTGATTAACACCGGCAAATGGGCGTCATCCTTGTAGGCACATGCCAGGGATTGCGGATCATCCTCGTGGAATCCAGTAGCGCTCATTCCCAGCGGTCCGGTGACCCAATGCCTGATGGCCTCAGGCAATGTCATGCCAGTCGCGCGTTCAACCACCACGCCCAGTACATCGGTGGCGAGTGAATACCGCCACGCGCTGCCCGGTTTGAACAGCAACGGAATGCTCGCCAGCCGCCGAAGGTTTTCCGCCTGATCGAAAGCGACGAGATCCAGCCCGTCGCTGACGCCAATCTGCTCATAGGCGTTACCGGGGGGCATTTCAAAACCATAAGCCAGCCCCGACGTGTGGGACAGCAGATGGCGCAGCGTGATAATCGGCATTGAGCCGTCCGCCAGTTTCGGCGTGAAATCCGGCAGCCAGCGGGTCAGCGCATCATCGATATGTAGCACGCCATGTTCCTGCAAACGCAGAATGCAGACCGAAGTAATCAGCTTGGTCAGGGACGCCAGCCTGAAACGTTGATGCCGGGTGATGGGCCTCTGCGCCTCGCGATCCGCCCAACCCCGGGCACAGGCGTAACGAAGTTCACCCGCCTGAGCCAGCAGCACCACGCCACCGACAATCCGGCCTTGATCAACAACGCCATGCCAGACTTCGTCGATGCGCTTGATGGTTGCCGCGTCGACAATCACCGGCCTCGCACCGCATTGCAGAATATCTGCGCGTACATCTCAGCCGAATGGCGGATCGGATTGGTGTGCGAGCAGCCATCGGCAAACGCCATCTGCCCCACCAGCTCGGCATCGTGTTCGTCGATACCCAATGCACCAAGCGTATGGGGAATACCGATGTGCTCACGCAGCGTCAGCAACCACTCCATCACCCCGTTGAACCCCGGCCGGGTCAAACCCAGCGCCACGGCCAATGCATCCATTTGCGGCCCCAACGCCGATTGATTGGCCTGCAACACGTAGGGCAACAGGATCGCGTTGAGCAACCCATGGTGATGGTCATACAGAGCGCCCAGCGTCTGAGCAATCGCATGCACGCCACCTAGGCCGCGCTGAAAGGCCGCTGCGCCCAGGCTGGAAGCCACGAGCATTTCCTGCCGGGCCTGCAGGTCGCTGCCATCGGCAACCGCTCGAGGCAGGAACTGTTTGATCATCTGCATGCCCTTCACCGCAACGGCTTCTGCCATGGGGTGATACGTCGGCGAGCAGTACGCTTCCATGCAGTGGGTCAAGGCATCGACGCCGGTTGCGGCGGTGAGGTCGGCGGGCAAACCCAGTGTCAGGTTGGCATCCAGAATCGCCACCCGCGGCATCATCCGGATATGCAGAATCGTGCGTTTGACCCGTGCCTGTTCGTCAGTAATCACTGAGGCCCGACCGACTTCCGAGCCAGTCCCGGCCGTGGTGGGCAACGCGATAATCGGGGCAATGCCGTCAGGGTCAGCGCGCTTATGGTTTTCACCGATGTCTTCAAAGTCCCACAACGGCCGAGTCTGCCCGGACATCAACGCGATGGCCTTGGCGGCATCCAGCGCGGAGCCGCCACCAAAGGCGATCACTCCATCATGGGCGCCCGCTTTGTAGGCTTGCAGACCCTCGGCGACGTTGGTCCCGGTCGGGTTGCCTTTGACCTGATCGAACAGACTGCAAAATCCGAGTTCTTTACGGCAGTCCGCCAGTGCACGCTGAATCATGTCAGTACCGCCGAGGAAACGGTCAGTCACCAGCAGTGGTCGACGGATACCGCTGGCTTCGCAGGCCTGGGCCAATTCCCGAACGCGCCCCGGCCCCACCCGGATCGACGTTGGGTAGTGCCAATCATTGCTTTGCATGGTGTTCATCCTTGTTCAAATCAATAAGAGTTGCCCCGTGCCCCTGACACCGCACTGCCGCGCAGCAAACACAGTTCCGTGTGGGAGCGGTGCTTGCCCGCGATAAGGGCGACGCGGTCTGAAGGGTAAATCGCGGTGCTCTTATCGCGGGCAAGCACCGCTCCCACAAAAATCGCACCTATTCAGTGATTCATGATTTGTTTGATAGGGGGTTGCGCAGGTTGCGGATCAGACAGGCCACAACCCGATCAGCAAGCGCAGGCCAAACGCGACCATGAACACTCCGGTGATGATGTCGATGGCCTTTTTCATGCGCTGATAACGCGCCTGCACGGCGGGAATGGAAAACAGCGTGGCAAGCAACACGAACCAGGAGATGGCCAGCACGGCAATGATCAAAACCCCGGCGGTACGCACCCACATCGGCAAGCCCGGTGTCGAAACAGTGGTGAACACACTGGTGTAGAACGCCAACGCCTTGGGATTGGTCATGTTGGTCAGCAAACCGAACCGATACGCCCGGCCGAGACTGCCAATGCCCAGTTCGCCGATGTTGCGCGGCTTGGGTTGCGCCCCCGCATTACGCAGGCTTTTGCTGCCGAGCCAGATAAGGTAAGCGCCCCCCAGCACCTGCAACGCGGGTTGCGCCCAAGGCAACTGCTGAAACATCAGCCCCAACCCCGTGGACGCCAGCAATGCCCAGATGATGCTGCCCGATGCAACGCCCAATCCCGCGCAGATTCCCTGTTGTCGGGACTGGCTGATGGACAGTTGGGTAATGACCAGAAAATTCGGGCCGGGGCTGATGATCAGCACGATAAAAGCGCCGGCGAGCGCGGTCAGCAACGTGATCTCGACCATGGAGATAATCCTTCTTCAGTAATTGGATAAAAGTGAATGTGTGGAGTTAATCAACCGCCAGACTCTCGACCTCGGCATGCAGCGCCGCGAGGCAGGCGCGAACCGCAGTCCGCGCCTGCAAAGGTGCTTTGCAGGCAGGGTCCGGCGTTGGCACGTAATGGTTGTAAAAGGTGCTGCCTTCGACGCCGGGCCCCAGTACCCAAAGGCGTTCGTGGGTAGAACCGTCGCGACGTAGCGCCCGGCTTTGGGCATCAACCGCGATGCCGTCAGCCGGGTATGGATGTGCCGCCCTGATCAGCCCCTGCGTCAGCATGTCGTTGATCAAGGGCAAACGGCTCTGGCTCAGGCCGCTGTGGGCGTTACGGGCATTGATCAGGCTGTCGACTTCAATCGCGTGGATGCCACCAGGCGCTAAAGGCCTGACCACGCCTGAATCCATCAAAGCCAACAAATCTTCGTAACGTTCTTTCTGCGGCCCGCCGACCAGTCGATTACCAAGGCCCGCCCATGCGCCGTAGAATTCAAGGGTCGAGCGATCATTGAGGCCATCGTGATCGGCGACCAATCGCAACAGGTCCCGGCAGTCACGCCAGACCTCTAGCGCTTGCGTGAGTGGACTGGCATCGACACCCAGACAACTGCGCGCCAGATCGCGGGCAATCCATTGCCGAAACCATTGGGGGTAGTGCTTCGGATCGCCCTGCCAGCCCTGAATACTCAGATAGTCCTGCGGCTCGAACGGGCCAAACTCCTCGGCCAATGATGCAAAAACATCCCGCACCGCTTGTTCAGTCCTCGCGTTTTGCAGCGAGTGGCTAACGAACTGCAGGCGGCCCGGCTGTTGCAGGCGCGCTTGCGCCAGGTAGAAAACACTGCGCATCTCGTCCTCGATCAGCGGCAAAACCTGCTGAGCGAAATCCAGTCGCCCGTCCGGGCTGTTTTTGCGCAGTCCGACGATGGCCTGCGCCGTAAAGAACAACCGTTGAGTCACTACGGCGGACGGCGTCCCCTGCGGCCGGCAATGAAACGGCAGGCCCGAACGGGAAAACAGATATATCTGCGGCTCCCGCCCCGAAGGCACGTAACGCCAGCTGCCCTGGCTGTCATCGCGGACAAAGCGGCCACCCCGGCCTTCAGTCAGGTGGGCGATCTGATCCATGGCGCTCAAACCAAGGCCTTCGACCGCTACACGCTTTCCATCGAAACTCGCCCCTGATTGCGGCGCATGCCCAATGGTCAGAAACACTGCGTCAGCCTCAAGGTGCGGCCCTTCAGCGGTGTGCAGGTGAAAGCTTTGATTACCAGATTTCGGGCGACAGCCAGTAATCAGGTTCCGACGATGGTTGACCTGCACATGGGGCGGGCAAAGCGTCAGCAGATGTCGATAGCAATCCTGCAGGTAACGGCCGAGCAGCTTACGTGGCACGAAGTCAGCAAACTCGATGGGCCGCCCTGCTTCGCTGACACTTGAATGACCGCGCTCATTCAGACGCAGCCCCCCAGCGCTACACCATTGCAGGAAGGTCAGGCCCGGCGCTTCATCAGGCGCCCAGGCCGGGTACGCCGATGAAAAGCCGGACAACTGGCCCGCCATGGTGTTGAGCATCAAGTAGTCAGGCTGCTCCGGCAGATGCAGACCACTGCCGGGCAGTTGTGGGTCGAACAGGTCGATCACCAGCGGCGTGTGCGGATCCCGCCGGGCCTCGCCGATCAGTTGTTCCAGAACACTGAGGCCGCGAGAGCCCATACCGATGATGACAATCCGTTGGGCGTCGAAAAACGTTGGCATAGGCATCACCAGCGCTTCGATTCGAAGAAAAACTCCGGCACCGGCAACGCCGCGCCCTGCTCCACTGCGCGGTCATAGACGCGCTTGCCCACCGCCAGATCGAGTACTCCCAGGCCGAACGGCGAGAAAATCGTCGGCCGATCCGGGCTGACCTCTACTTCGCCCAGCATAAGTTGCGCCAGGGTGCCGGTGATGAACCCGCGATGCTGATAATGCTGTACGGCCAAATCCGGCGAGGTCTGGGCTTTGAGGCAATGCTCGACGTCGTCCAGGATGTTATTGGCCTGCGCAATGATCTCCGGCCCCAAGTCCCGCAGGGAAATATTCAGCAGGATCTGCTCAGGCCCAAAGCGCTGTTCAATAACGTAAGGGCTCGGCGCCGTGGTGGCGAACACCACGACATCGGCCTGCAATGCCCTATCGAGGTCAACTGCCTGACACACCAGTTGGTGTTGCACGGTGGCGTGACCGACGAGTGCGGCGGCTGAATCGCTGTGCAGATCGAATACTTCCAGCGCTTCGATCTGCCAACCGTCGCTGACGAACATATCGAGGATGGTCCGGGCAATGAACCCGGCCCCTACCACCGACAAGCGCCCGATCCTGCGCTGCTGCCTGTTCAGCCAGCGCGCCGCCAGCACCGCTGAAGCTGCCGTACGCATGGCGCTGATCCGCGATGCTTCCAGGCAGGCGTAGGCATAACCGCTGCGCGCCTCATTGAGGATCAATACCGCGGAAGCGCGTTGCAGGCCGGATTCGATGTTGCCGGGGAAACTGGAGATCCACTTGATGCCACTGACCGGTTGCTCGCCGGACAGGCTGGCAGGCAGCGCAATAATGCGATTGGCCGGAGCCTGCGGGAAGCGCAGGAAGTAACTGTCGGGGTTGATGCTGCGCCCGGCGTGATGCTCCAGATAGGCCTGCTGAACATCATCGATGCAGGCCACTGGATCCTCGGCGAGGATTCGCGCGACAGTCTTGCCATCGACCACATGAAAAGCCGACTGCTTGAGGCGAGCACTGTACAAGTCAGTGGTCCGCGATGACTCGACAGGCATGTCATCCAGGGTCATCTGCAACACCTGACGGCCAAACCGCTGTTCGACCCAGTGATCGTCGTAGAGGGTGTCGAGATAGCGTTCGCCCCAGTCCGGAGAGAGCGCGACGACCACCGAACCCGGTTCAATGCGCTCGCGCCAGGCATGCACCGCGGCGATGACCGTCGCGGTGGAACCTCCCACCAGCAGGCCTTTGTTGCGCGCCAGCAAACGGCACATGGCAATGGTCCGCTCCTCCGGGACCATTTCCAGATAATGAATGCCCTCGGCATTGAAGATCGGCGGCCGCTGACTGGTGCCCAGCCCCGGAATGAAACGCTTGCCGGGCGGCGTATCAAAAGTCACCGAGCCCACACTGTCCACCGCCACAATCGTCGTCGCGGGATGGTGACGGCGGAAATACTGTACGCAGCCCATCAGTGTGCCGGTGGTGCCCGCGCCGACAAACAGGTAATCCACGTGGCCGAAGTGCCGACCGATGGACTGCGCGGTGGTTCGGGCATGGGCGCGCGGGTTGGCAGCGTTTTCGTATTGGTTGAGCCACACGTATCGCGGATCGGCAGCGACTTTCTCGCGGATCAGCGCAATGCGCGTGCCGAGATAGCCACCATTGGCGTCCAGCTCATTGACCTGAATGACCTCGGCGCCATAGGTCTGCATCAGGCGGATGTTGTGATTGGAGCTGTTGGGATCAACCACGCAGGTGAACCTGATGCCGCGTTCGGCACAGATCATCGCCAGCGCCACACCCAGATTGCCCGACGAGGATTCGATCAGCACGGTGTCCGCGTTGAGCTGGCCCCGACTCTGCAAATCATCGACCAGGCCAACCGCCGTCTTGAGCTTTATCGAGCCAGCAGGATTCAGCGACTCCAGCTTTAGAAAGAACTCAGGCCCGATTCCCGCTACTTTGAGAAAGGTCTGGTCGTGAACGATTTCGGAAATATTGTTGTACATGTGGGTCACGTCATTCAGCCAGCAGCGGTTCAAGGGTTTGTGCCTGCACGGCACGTTCGAGGCCCAGCGCGATACGCTCTGCACGCAATGCCATCAGCGAAAACGACTGACTGTCGCTGATGCCGTGACTGCGTTCGGAGAGCCCGTTGACCCACACCTTGATGTCGCATTGGCCCTGAGTAGCGATGCGGTAATCACGATCAATCACCAGTCCGCCATCCAGATCGGCCTTGAGCCACGGCTGCAAGTTGCTCAGCAGCGGCGGCAAGACAGGCTGCTGATAACCGGTGCCCAGCACGATCACGTCAATCTCCAGCACCTGACTGCTCAAGCTGAAGGTGTCTGTCAGTGTGACCCGGTAGCCATCAGTGGTTTTTTCCACCTGGCTGATCTCGCTGTAGGCATGGGTGCGCAGGCGTTGGCGACCGGCGATGGCGTCTTCGTAAATCAGTGAAAACAGCTTCTGGCTTTCGTCCGGATCGATTCCGGCGTAATTGGTCGAGCGACTCCAGTCCAGAAAACGCTGCCGGGCGGCAGGGTCCAGGCTGTGGAAGTAATCCACGTGGTCTGGGGCGAACACCCGATTGGGGAATTGTCCGAGCTGGGTCAGTTTGAAACCCGCAGAACGATGAACCGAATGCACAAGGATGTTGCGCTCCCGGGCGATCAGTTCCAGCACCGATTCGCTTGCACTCTGCCCTGAGCCGACCACCAGCCAGCGCTTGGGCAATGACTCGCCGAACGCCTGCAAGCGGGTCAGGAACTGCGAGGTGTGAAATAACGTCGGGCCAGGTAGACCCTGGAAAAGCTGAGGGATATGAGGCGCGCTGCCGCTGGACAGCACGATATTGCGGGTTTCTACACGGCCGTTCGGTGTTTCGATCTGAACACGGCTAAGGCGCCCCTCCTCCATCACCGGCAGAATTTCCCTGACCGCTGCATTGAATTGCGTCTGACCATCGACTTGCGCCGAGACCCAGCGCAGGTAGTCCGACCATTCGTGGCGACTGGCCGGACGCCCCAGCAGTCCGAAGTCGAACAGGCGGCCCTGGTCCTTGAGGTACATGGCGAACGAAAAGCGGCTGCGCGGATTGCGCGGCGTGACCAGATCACGGAACACGTGATGATTGATGTCAGTGCCGCTGAGGAGCAGTTCGCGATGCCACTGCGTGTCATGTGCGGCTTCCAGAAAACACATCGAGAGTTCGCCAAGCGGCGAGCCCAGCTCGCGTGCGTCTTCGAAGACACACGACAGCGCGATGCCAGCCGGGCCGAAGCCGATACACACGGCGTCTGCGTGAACGCCCCCTGTTGTTGATGCACTCATTTGCGTCCCATCCATAGTGTTTAAGGCATTGCTATTCGTTAATGGCTTGCAGCCCTCGGGGGCCCACTCGCCAGAGGTTGTTACACGCGCCCCGGCGCTCGCCCTGATCGAAACTGACGTCGCCCAACGGCGTGTTAAAGGTGGTGTGATTCAAGGCATGCAGCAGCTCGGCGCGACGCCAGTGGCGGCCGGCCAATACGCCCAGTACGTGAAACAGCAGCAAGCTTTCCCGGTAATAGGTCTCGGGAACAAGATCGACGCCTTCCCCGAATAGCTCGCGATACTGCGAGGTGCCCGGACATGGCTTCGCTTCGTTCTCGGCATTACCGAAACCGATCACCCAGGTCGTGCGATCGTCTGCAGCGGCGTTGCCCAAGTACGGCGAAGCGGCGTCATCAGTCAGGATCAACGGCCGGTGACTGCCCGCCGCACGACGTTGCTGCCAATGCTCACGGCTGCTGCGCAGGCGCCCGGCAAATACTTCCACCTGTGCCAGTTCACGCTCATCGGTCTGGCGTAGGCCGCCATCCCTTGCGGCCTGAGCTATGCACTTGGCCAAGGCTTGCCCGTGCGCGCTGTGGTCGGGGGTGATGTGCAGGGTTTGCCAGCCTTTCAAGGCGATCCAGCCCAGCAGATCCCTGGCCAGTTGCCGGTCCGACGGGCAAAAACGAAACACGTTGTGGTGGTCCTGGGTCAGGCAATCAATCGTCGCCGCCGGAGTCAAAAGCGCAATTCCTGCTTGCCGATAAACCGGTGCTGCGCTGACTGCCGCATCGGATGAGAAATGGCCGATCACCAGATCGACGTCAGCAGCCGCCATGTGCTCCGCGACCTGCTTGGCACGCGCACGATTAGCGCCATCATCAAGGAAATGCCACTGCACCTGAGCCAGTGCCGGGATGAAATTACGTGCCACGCACATCGCCCGCAGAAAGGTTCTGGCGTGCGGGGTATCCGCAGGATCAAACAAGGCAGACACACCGACTTTGAGCATCGTCATGGCTGCACTCCCGCGACAACTTCCCCATGTTGCATGGCACGTTTTGGGGAAAGTGCCGACCAGCCAGCGCTGGCTTCCTGACCCAGCAGATGCCTTAGCATGTGCTCAAAAGCGATCTGGGCGATGCCTGGTGCAAATTTGAAACCCAGGCCGGACATGCCGGTGGCGACGAACACCGGGCTGTCCTCCCCGACAAAGCCCAGCAACGGGCGACCGTCAGGGCTGTAGCTGTCTAACCCCGGCAGCACGTCCAGCACTTCAGGGTGGGAGCAGCCAGTCAGTTGGCGCACTCGCTCGATTGCGTCCTGTCGATTACGCAGGTCAGTGGCTGGCAGATCATCCGGAGATTGCTGCGTGTCGCGAAAGCCACAGCCGGTTTGCACCACCTGACGCGTCAGGGGAATCAGGTAACTCCGGCTGACGGCATCAATCACCGGCATGCCGGCCGCTGTGTCGGTCAGCACCCGAGCCAGCGGAATGGAGCGGGTTTCCAGTTGCAGACCCGGTATCCATTGCCGACTCCAGCCACCGGCCGCCACCACCACCGCACGACAGCGCAGAGTGCTCTCGCCCAGCCGTATATGGACCTCGTGAGGTGATTTGCAATCGATGGCGCGTACTTCGCAATGCTCCAGCAACAGGCCGTTGCGCCGTACCACATCTGCCAACAGTTGCGCAGCCAGCCTTACGTTGCCGATGCAGGCATGGGGCTCGTACAGATTGACCCGCGCTTGATCAGGGCACAATGGAAACTGCCCGCCATCCAGCTCGCGACTGGCGATCAGGCGCATGGGGTAACGAGGGCTGGCGTGTTGCTCAATGGCGCGGCACAGGTCGTCCATTTGCTCAGGCGCAGCGCGATAGATTGCGCCGCTGCGCTGCAAAGCCCGGGCGTAAGTACCCGCAAAAATGGCGTCTTCCATCAAGCCGATGGAAAACGCAGCCAGATCCATCAACAGTGGATCGGGGTCATACAGCCGCACCAGCCCGCCGGACAGCGCACTTGCTCCGCCAGCGCCTGCCGCGTCCTTATCGATCAGGGCCACAGCCAGTCCGGCAGTGCTGAGCCGGGCCGCGATACTGGCGCCGACAATGCCCGCGCCGATCACTGCGACGTCATAGTCCATCAACATGAGGTGTGCGTCCGTTCAAATGCAGTATTCAGCGGCCGAGCCGGTGAGAATCGTTGCGCTGACCCTGTCCAGGGGCAGCTCGAATGATTCGACGATGCGTGC
Organism: Pseudomonas folii; assembly: GCF_014357575.1. Classification (GTDB taxonomy): domain Bacteria; phylum Pseudomonadota; class Gammaproteobacteria; order Pseudomonadales; family Pseudomonadaceae; genus Aquipseudomonas; species Aquipseudomonas folii. The sequence goes on from NZ_JACONW010000138.1 coordinate 12,321, forward strand.
GGTCGTGTCCGGAATCAGCGCCTGGCCGGTCACGGCAATGAACGCCGCGAAGTGGCTGACCGGGCGTCCTTCACCCAAACGAATGCGCGCCATGGCGATGACATCCAGCAGCACGCTGGCCATGGTTTTCATGGAGAATTGTTCCGGCTGGGTGGCCTTGATCCATTGCAGGCGCAACGCTTCAAGCAGGCCAGCGTCAGGTCCACACATGCCGCTCCACCAACTGCCGCGCTGCTGGGCACCCGCCTCAAGCAACGCAGGGAAAAACTCGCCAAACAGGCTGTCGCGCCAGAGCAGGAAATGCTGCAGACGGAAATCGCCCTCACACTCCTCCGGCGCAATACTCGCCAGATACAGCCGGGCGCTGTCGGTACAGGCTTGTCGGGCCAGATCGGCGACCCAGATCGCATGGTTGCGGCTGGTGGACAGGTTCAGGCCGTCAAGCTTGAGGAACTGGTTGGGCATGAAGTGTTGGCGGATCTGCAGATCGTCCAGCACAGACAACAGGGCCGGGTAGACCACCGCGTGGCTGAACACACAGTCGAAGCCGAGAAAATGCACCAGCGTGCCCTGCCCCGATTGCCAGTACTGCTGGAACAGCTCGGGCTCGCCTATACGAGCGGCGTGCTCACGGAATGCGGCCATATAACCGGCCAGCCCCATGAACCAGGTGTGCACCCGGCACGAATCGCCTTCGGCCAGATCCAGCCCAGCATCGCCGGGCCGGGTCACGCCCCAGTCGTGCAGATGTTCGAGCGTTTCGGGCAGCCAGCTGTCCAGCGGCTTGCGCCACTTGCGATTGAGCAGGCTGTCGCGTAATGCGGGTTTGAACTGCGCCAGTTTGAGGAATGCCCGATGGCTGCTGCGCCATTGCACCGGCTCACTGCACAGCTTGCAACGCAGTTCGGTCATCAGTTCGGAGTCGGGAGCCTGAGCGCAGTTTTCACACTGACTGGCATCGGACTCGGCCCCGCAGTAGTTACACAGGCCACGAGCAAATGCTTCGTAACCCCAGACGTCACAATCAGGGCAGTACGCTTCGCTGGAATCACGAAATTCGATAACACCCGCCTCACGGGCCTTGTCGAAAACCTCTCGCACGGCGTCAGCAAAAAACGCATTGCCGTGGGGCCGCATCCAGTTGTCGGGTCTGATATTGATCGCCGCCAGCGACGCCTCAATCCGGTCAGAGTTGCGCCCCGCCAGCTGGACCGGGTCCACGCCTTGCTCCAGCCCTTTGCGCAGCATGTACGACTGGTAATCGTCGGAATAGGAAACCAGCACGCAGTCGTGACCCCGCTGGCGCTGAACACGGGTGAAAACATCCGCCCCCAGAAAAGGCCCGGCGATGTGCCCGATGTGCAGGTCGCCATTGGGGGTCGGTGGCGTGATGGTGACAACGAACCTAGTCATTCAGGCACCCCGTGGTTTCGTTGTGCCGGGCGACGAAGTCATTGACGTAGTTCATGTCCCACCAGACCACGTAGAAGTGAAAGTCCTCTTCCGAGTCATTGATGATGTAGTGATTGGTGTGTTTCGGAATCGCCGCGATATCACCCACGCCGAACTCCAGCTCACGTTCACCCACGATCAGTCGGGAACGGCCTTTGATGGCGATGAAGATTTCCTGATCGATCTGGGTGTGCGCTTCGCTGCTTGTTCCTGGCCGGACGACGCACCATCCCCCGGCAAACGGCATGGGATAGCCCTGCCATGGCAGTAAACGACTGCCGTCCAGGCCATACTCATGAACGAGATTATCGAAGCGGGTTTGTCGAAGTATTTCGAACTTCTGCATGTTCAGCCTCCGTGGCTAATTGATGGCCAGGAGCATGCAATCGACGGCGAAAAGTGGCTATCTGATCCATTGATAGATCGCCAGTTTCGTATCGAATTTTTAGATTTTCAGGGCGGCAGGGTCGCGCTCCAACCGAGGTTTTTTTCGTTATGTAGATGGGTTAGCTCTTATAAAACAATGCAACTATCAGAATGCTTTTCTGTAGGAGCTCACGAGCACCGCGAGGCTGCGATGGCGTTCTTTCTGATACACCGTAATCGCGGCCTCGCGGAGCTCGTGCGCTCCTACAGGTCTCAGTACTTCGGGACAGCGAAGTGTCAGGAAAGCAGAGGCGAACACTAGTCAGACAGAACGCAACTGCCGGATGTGGAATGGTTTTCTGTAGGAGCGCACGAGCACCGCG
>NZ_JACONW010000139.1 GCF_014357575.1 Pseudomonas folii
CCCGCTCCTACCGGGAAATCTTACGGCGCGGGAGCAGGCGACCACGGCAGAATCGGAATCGCTGTCACCGCATTCTGCGGACTTCCTTCGATAATCCGGTCGCTATACACCAGGTAAACCAGCGCATTACGCTTTTTATCGAAGAAACGCACAACCTGCATGGTTTTGAACACCAGCGAAGTACGCTCTTTGAACACTTCATCCCCATCCTTCAATTCACCTTTGAAATGAATGGGACCGACCTGACGGCAGGCGATGGACGCTTCGGCACGATCTTCAGCCAGACCAAGACCACCCTTCACACCCCCGGTCTTGGCGCGCGACAGATAGCAGGTCACGCCATCGACCTTGGGATCATCAAAAGCCTCAACCACAATGCGATCATTCGGGCCGACAAGCTTGAACACCGTCGACACCTGACCAATCTCTTCTGCAGAAGCCAGCATCGGCAGCACCAGCAAAGCCCCGAGCAATCCCTCCATTACGCGCATTACGTGTTCCTTATCTTGTAGATATCAGTCCAGCGCTACCCACCGTTGACATGCGATACCCGGTAGGAGCGAACTTGTTCGCGAGACGGCTTTCGCTACAACGCATACAACTGCTCGCGAACAAGTTCGCTCCTAACGGGATCCCGCTTCGCCAGAGCAACGATGGGATTCAAACCAGAATCAGATTATCCCGATGAACCAGCTCAGGCTCAGCCATGTAGCCAAGCACACGCACGATCGCATCCGAAGACTGACCAATAATTTTCTGCGCCTCAAGCGCACTGTAGTTACTCAGGCCACGAGCCACTTCCCGACCATCAGGCGCGACACACACCACCATCTCGCCTCGACGGAAGCTGCCCTGGACCAGTTTGACCCCAACAGGCAGCAGGCTTTTGTGATCCTTGCTCAGCGCAGCCACAGCGCCCTCATCCAGAACCAGCGTGCCGCGAGTCTGCAAGTGCCCAGCCAGCCACTGCTTGCGAGCCGCGAGCATTTCACGCTCGGGAGACAACAGCGTACCCAGACGCTCGCCCGCTTTAAGACGCGCCAGTACGCGCTCGATGCGCCCACCGACAATCACCGTGTGGGCCCCCGAACGGGCTGCCAGCCGCGCAGCACGCAACTTGGTCTGCATACCGCCACGACCCAGCGCACCACCCGTGCCGCCCGCAACAGCATCCAGCGCAGGATCGTCAGCACGCGCTTCGTAGATCAATTGAGCTTCAGGATTGTTGCGCGGATCGGCATCGAACATACCGTCGCGATCCGTAAGGATCACCAGCAAGTCAGCCTCGACCAGATTGGCCACCAACGCCGCCAGGGTATCGTTATCACCAAAACGGATCTCGTCGGTCACAACGGTGTCGTTTTCATTGATAACCGGCACAACACCCAGATCAACCAGGGTACGCAGCGTACTGCGAGCATTCAGGTAGCGCTTGCGATCGGACAGGTCGTCATGGGTGAGCAGAATCTGCGCCGTGTGGCGGCCATGCTCGGCAAAGCTGGATTCCCACGCCTGAACCAGGCCCATCTGACCAATTGCAGCGGCAGCTTGCAGCTCATGCATGGCACTGGGTCGCGAAGTCCAGCCCAGACGGCTCATACCGGCAGCCACAGCCCCGGAGGAAACCAGAACCAATTCAACGCCCGCCTCATGCAGCGCCACCATCTGCTCGACCCAAACACCCATCGCCGCACGATCCAGCCCCTTGCCATCCGCAGTCAGCAAGGCACTGCCAATCTTTACGACCCAGCGTTGGGCACCTGTCACTTTGCTGCGCATCATCTTCCAACCTTAGCCAGAGAATTTTGGTAGATACAAATTCAAGATATCAGATACAAAAACGCCGCTTATCTCTAAGCGGCGTCTAGTTTACTGCAGAGGATCAGTCACGGACGTAAATGATTTCCGGACCGTCTTCATCATCCTCATCTTCTTCGTCCCAATCATCTTCACCGATGTCATGCACACTCTTAACGCCGCTACGACGCAGTGCACGCTTGTCATCCAGCGCCTGCAACTGGGCACGCGCCTCATCTTCGATACGCTGATCCAGCTCAGCCAGCTCTTCAGCATAGCCAGGCTCTTCAGCAATGCGCTGAGCGCGCTCTTCGAGATAACGCATGATGTCGCGACTAAGCTGCTCGGTACCTTCTTTGGCAATGGCCGAGATTACGTAGACAGGACCTGTCCACTCAAGACGATCAACGATCTCCTTGACGCGAGCCTCATGCTCTTCCTCAAGAATCTGGTCGCACTTGTTCAGCACCAGCCAACGATCACGCTCAGCCAGGGACGGACTGAATTTAACCAGCTCGTTAACGATGACTTCCGCGGCATCCGGAGCGCTGCTCTCGTCCAGCGGAGCCATATCAACGAGGTGCAACAACAAGCGAGTACGCGCCAGGTGCTTGAGGAAGCGAATCCCGAGGCCAGCACCACCGGAAGCACCCTCGATCAGACCTGGAATATCCGCAACCACGAAGCTCTTCCAGCGGTCGACACTGACCACACCCAGGTTTGGCACCAGAGTAGTGAACGGATAGTCAGCCACTTTCGGCTTGGCCGCAGAAACAGAGCGAATGAAGGTACTTTTACCAGCGTTTGGCAACCCCAACAGGCCAACGTCGGCCAGCACTTTCAACTCGAGCTTGAGGTCACGCTGGTCGCCCGGCTTACCCGGCGTAGTCTGACGTGGAGCGCGGTTGGTACTGGACTTGAACCGGGTGTTACCCAGACCGTGCCAACCACCCATTGCCACCAACAAGCGCTGACCAGCCTTGGTCAGGTCGCCGATGACTTCCTGGGTACTGGCGTCGATGACCGTGGTGCCCACCGGTACACGCAACACCAACTCCTCACCTTTCTTGCCGGTGCAGTCAGCGCTGCCGCCGTTGGAACCGCGCTCAGCATCAAAGTGACGGGTGTAACGGTAGTCAACCAGGGTGTTCAGGTTTTCGTCGGCGACCATGAAGATCGAGCCGCCATCACCACCATCACCACCGTTAGGACCACCGTTTTCGATGAATTTCTCGCGACGGAAGCTCATGCAACCGTTACCACCGTCACCGGCTTTTACTCGAATCGATACTTCATCTACAAATTTCATAACGCACGCCTCCCGCCACAGGGACGAGCAGAACAACATAAATACATAAGACTCTTGCAAAAATGAGCGTTGCGATACCGATCAAAAACCAGTGACCTCACAGGTCAACATCACAACAGCCCGCACAAACAGTTTTGCAAGAGACTCACCAAAGCCTTTTAAAGCCTACAGCCAACAACCTTCAAAAACGAAAAAGCCCCGTCGCGAGACAGGGCTTTTCCAGCTGCTGCATGATTACGCTGCGGAGACTTCAGTCTTCGGAACGATGCTCACGTAGCGACGACCGAAGGCGCCTTTAACCTGGAACTTGATCACGCCTTCCACTTTCGCGAACAGGGTGTGATCTTTACCCATGCCAACGCCGTAACCAGCGTGGAATTGAGTGCCGCGCTGACGCACGATGATGTTGCCCGGGATGATCGCCTGGCCGCCATACATCTTCACGCCAAGGCGTTTGGCTTCTGAGTCGCGACCGTTACGGGTACTACCACCAGCTTTTTTGTGTGCCATGAGTCAATTCTCCAAATGAGGGATTAGGCTGAAATTAAGCCTGAATACCGGTGATTTTGATCTCGGTGTACCACTGGCGGTGGCCCATACGCTTCATGTGGTGCTTACGACGACGGAACTTGATGATACGGATCTTGTCGTGACGACCTTGCGAGATCACTTCAGCTACAACGGTAGCGCCGGCAACAACAGGTGCACCGATGTTAACGTCGTCGCCGTTGGCAACCAACAGAACGCGATCGAAAGTAACGGATTCGCCAGTAGCGATTTCCAGCTTTTCGATCTTCAGGTATTCACCTGGGGCAACTTTGTACTGCTTGCCACCGGTAACGATTACTGCATAAGACATGGTATTTCTCCGAAAATCCTGCTCACCCAGCTCTTTATAAGTAGAGTATCGGCTGGCATGGCTGCCTGGGGCTGGAAAGGCCCGTCGGCAATTGCGTAAGGCAGGTGCTGCCCAGGAAAGTTAGGGTGCGCGATTGTACGCAAGGCATCAAACGGTTGCAAGGGGCGGGATGTCATACCTTGACACGCTCTGACCCGCAACCTAGCATGCGGCGCAACCCTTCTGGAGCACCCCTCGCTGATGCAACCTCAAGCCTTCTACCGCGCTGTGGCGGACGATTTTAGTGCCGTCGACGTCATTATCAAGAAGCAGCTGACGTCGCGGGTACCGTTGGTCTCGAAAATCGGCGACTACATCACCTCGGCCGGGGGCAAACGCCTGCGTCCGCTGCTGGTTCTTCTGTGTGGCAAAGCACTTGGCCGCGAGGGCGATGACGTCCGTCTGCTGGCTGCCACCATCGAATTCCTGCACACCGCGACATTGCTCCACGACGACGTGGTCGATATGTCAGGCATGCGCCGCGGCCGCTCTACTGCCAACGCGCTGTGGGGAAATGCGCCAAGCGTGCTGGTCGGTGACTTCCTTTATTCGCGCTCTTTCGAAATGATGGTTGAGCTGGGCTCGATGCCTGTCATGAAGATCCTTTCGAAAGCGACCCGGGTCATTGCCGAAGGCGAAGTACTGCAGCTGTCCAAAGTGCGCGACGCGAGCACCACCGAAGAAATCTACATGGAAGTGATTCGCGGCAAGACAGCCATGCTGTTCGAGGCCTCGACTCATAGCGCCGCAGCCCTGTGCAACGCCACAGAAGAGCAGAGCGAAGCACTGCGCACCTTCGGCGACCACCTGGGCGTGGCTTTCCAGTTGGTAGACGACCTGCTCGACTACCGCGGCGACGCTGAGACCCTGGGCAAGAACGTCGGTGACGATCTGGCCGAAGGCAAGCCGACCCTGCCGTTGATCTACACCATGCGTGAAGGCACGGCCGAACAGGCTGCCCTGGTGCGTCAGGCGATTCAGAAAGGTGGCCTGGAAGATCTGGAAAGCATCCGCAGCGCTGTCGAGAGCGCTGGTGCGCTGGACTACACCGCAAAACTGGCCCGCGATTACGTCGCCCGCGCCATCAAATGCCTAGATGCCCTGCCGCCAAGCGAATACCGCGACGCGCTGGTTGAACTGAGCGAGTTCGCAGTAGCGCGTACGCACTGATCGCCATGCGCTGTTAAAAAAGCCCGTCCTTGTGACGGGCTTTTTGTTGGTGATGCGATTTGCTGAGGGTCAGAAATCCTTTGGGAACCGCTGATGACGTGGGACCGGCTTTAGCCGGGAAAGCTGACTGTAAGACTACATAAATGCAGCGACTGTACCTGCCTCTTCCCGGCTAAAGCCGGCTCCACGTCGTCAGCAGCCGAGCGCGAAAATAGAGCCCCGGCCACCTGACCCAAATCAACCACCCAGCTTAAAATGCGAATTATTCTCAATAGAGACTTGCTATTCCGCCAATAAGAATTATTCTCATTGAAACCTTTCAAGGAGAAGCAAGATGACGTATTTGATTGATGCATGGCTGGACCGCCCTCACCCTTACCTGCGGATTCTGCATCGCGAGACCGGTGAAGTGTGTGCCGTGCTGGAGGAGGAAGCGCTGGATGAGCTGCGCGATCAGGGGGATCTGGACGTTAACGAGCTGAGTTCAAGCGAGCCGATCGTGCTGAAAGAGCTGGTGCGTAATCTGTTTCTGTTCTGCTATGCCCGAGCGTTGCGCCCGATTGCGGAATTGCGCTGACATGAGACCAGCCGCTGAAACAGGAGCAGAGCGAGCCTGCGAGACTCGCCCTGCCCTTTACTGATCAGACATGAAGTCGATCAGAGAACGTCGAGCAGCTCGACGTCGAATACCAGTACGCTGTGCGGCGGAATGCTGCCAACGCCCTGAGCGCCGTAAGCCAGCTCGCTCGGTACGTGCAGACGCCATTTGCTACCAGCGTTCATCAGTTGCAGCGCTTCGGTCCAGCCAGCGATAACGCCACCGACCGGGAATTCAGCTGGCTCTCCACGCTCGTAAGAGCTGTCGAATACGGTGCCGTCGGTCAGCATACCGTGGTAGTGAGTGCGAACCTGATCTTCACGGGTTGGCTTGGCGCCAGTACCGGCGGTCAGCACTTCAAATTGCAGGCCGGATGGCAGCGTAGTGACGCCTTCACGCTTGCCGTTTTCAGCCAGGTAAGCCAAACCGGCGCCTGCGGCCTGCTCAGCCTTGGCAGCCGCTTCAGCCTGCATGATTTCGCGGATCACTTTGAAGCTGGCAGACATTTCGTCTTCGCCCACACGGCTTGGCTTGCCACCGAACGCATCGGTCAGGCCAGCCAGGATCGCGTCCAGGTTCACGCCAGGCGGTGGGTTGTCGCGCAGCTGGGTGCCCAACTGACGGCCGATGCCGTAGCTGACGCGGGTTTCGTCGGTGGACAGGTTGACTTCGGACATATCACTGCTCCGCTAAAGGAACGCCTGAACACGGCGCTCCGTATCAAAAGGGCGAGCAGCCTAGCACATATGGGTAAAGCGACCCTATTGCCCAACTCTGCCGCAGGTGACTTGAGCGAGCACCGGACGGTAGGAGCTGACTTGTTAGCGAGGCGGCGTAGCTGAAATTTCTCGCCAACAAGTTGGCTCCTGCCGGAAGCTACGGCTCAACCTTTACCATTTCGAATGAAAACTGATCGGCACTCGTAGCGCTTCGCGCTTATCCACCGGCATGCCGCACATTTCGTCATGGACCACCGCGTGTACCAGATGAAACGGCACTGGGTTGAAGTCCTTGAGAAACTCGCGTGCATGCTCCACCGAGCGTAACCGGACCGTCTCGCCTCGTTCGCCCCTGAGAAGCTGTATGTCGCCCTGAATGCGCGCCTCAAGCAGATAAATCCCGCCTTCGATGGAGATCAGGTTCAATTCGTCGATACTGCCGGCATTGAGATGTACTGCCAATTCATCTTCAGTCACTTTGAATTCCTCTCTCAAGAACACCATCGCTGACCAAGGTAACGGATTTCAGTGGCCTGAAACGACGCCGCCCGTCCATTTTTCAGTGGGCGGGCGGCGTTGTGAAGCATGGGGAGCCACGAGGATCAGTGCTTGGTGACCTTGTCCAGATAACCCATGGCAAATGCCGATACCACGAAGGTCATGTGGATGATCACGTACCACATCAGGTATTGCGGCTCGATGTTCTTGGCGTCCATGAACACCCGCAACAGGTGAATCGACGAAATCGCAACAATGGAAGCCGCCACTTTCATCTTCAGCGATGAAGAGTCCATGGTGCCCAGCCAGTTGAGTTTCTCTTTGCCTTCATCGATATCCAGTTGCGACACGAAGTTTTCGTAACCGGAGATCATCACCATTACCAGCAGGCCACCCACCAGCGCCATGTCGATAAGGGACAACAAGACCAGGATCAGGTCAGCCTCGGCCAACGCAAACACGTTAGGCAGGACGTGAAAGATCTCCTGGAAGAACTTCAGTACCAGTGCCAGCAAACCCAGGGACAGACCGAAATACAGAGGGGCCAGCAGCCAGCGCGAGGCATACATGGCATTTTCGACAAAACGTTCCATTTGAACTCACAGATGCGTGGAGATGGCGGCGAGTATACCAGCCACCCGGCGATTCGCAGAATGTGACCGAAAGCCACGCATGACGAGTTGCAAGCGAGGGTGCGACGTTACCACTGCAGTCTTCCATATCGATCATATGGATCACAAGGCAACGTCGCAGAGCGGTTTGAAACAGGCTAGAAAGGAGAAGAACGCTGGGCCCTGGACACATCGCCGTTGATGCGGCGCAATTCGCTCTGCAGATGCAGACTCCAGATAGGCATATCGTCAACCGCTTCGTAACCGCTGGAAGTCAGACTTTCTGCGATAGCCAGCATCACTGACTCGGCAGCCGGAGCACCAGGAAAAGGCCCTTGGGTCTTGATTGCAGACGGTTGTTCCCCAGTCATCCCAGCAGCGAATAGCAACGTCCACATGCCATTGTCACCAGAAAGGGGGCGTATCACACATTCGATCCGGGTCATCAGACCCATGCATTGGCGGGTAAGGCAGAGGCTACGCGACATGGCGAGCTCCTCGTTGGCTACGGTGTTCGCCGCACTGAAACAGCTGTGAGGCGCGTCAGTCCTTTTGACAACCGTGGTACGGAAACAGAATAGAGGAAAAGCTGAATTGGGAAAGTTTAGGGGATGAACGGCGTGCGCCGAATCCCACAACCACTCCCGTAGGAGCTCACCGAGGTTACGAGGCCAGCGATAGCGGTTGCCTGACAAAACGCTATCGCTGCCGTCGTTACCTCCGACAACTCCTACAGAACAGGCCTGACAGATATCCTGTAGGAGCCATCGGAGTTTACGACGGTCGCGATGGCGGTTTGTCAGGCAACCGCTATCGCTGGCCTCGTAACCTCGGTGAGCACCTACAAGTCCGTGTTTGCGTTACGCCTTCAACTCTGGCGCCAGCTGCGCAGGCTCCTTCTCCAGTTCTTCCCTGAGATCATCATCACTGAGCATCTCGGCGATATCGCGCAGGCGCTCAACCACCCGGGCGTTGATGCTGCCTTCCGGGAACTCGCCATTCTCGTCCGGCTCACCGGCAGGCTCGCCTACCAGCAAACTCAAGGCTTCATCTGCCTGACGCACCGCATAAACGTGGAATTGCCCGGCGCGAACCGCTTGCAGTACACGCTCATCAAGCATCAGTGTCGCAACGTTGGCTTGAGGGATGATTGCGCCCTGCTCGCCTGTCAGACCGCGCGCCTCACAGAGCCGGAAGAAACCTTCGATTTTCTCGTTGACCCCGCCCACCGCCTGCACTTCACCGAACTGGTTGATCGAGCCGGTGATCGCGAAGCACTGCTTGAGCGGCGTTTTCGACAAGGCCGAAATCAGCGTGCACGCCTCGCCCAGGGAAGCACTGTCACCATCCACGTACCCGTAAGACTGCTCCAGCGCGATACTCGCGGAAATCGCCAGCGGGAATTCCTGTGCGTATCGGCTGCCCAGATAACCGGTGAGAATCATCACACCCTTGGAGTGAATCGGCTGGCCGAGGTTAACCTCACGCTCGATATCGACAATACCGCTGCCGCCCGGATAGACCGTGGCGGAAATACGCGCGGGTACGCCGAAGGCCGAGTCGCCCACTTCCAGTACCGTCAGGCCGTTGCACTTGCCGACAGCCGCGCCGTCAGTGTCGATGAGAATGATGCCAGCCATCATGTCATCGAGAATCCGCGCAGACACACGACCGGTGCGCGTGGCCTTGGCCTTGAGCGCACGTTCGATATGACCCGCGTCGGTCTGCTCGTCACTCGCCAGTTGGCGAATGAAATCCGCCTCGCTGACCAACTGAAACAAGTCACCGATTCGCGCCGAGAGACGCCCCTGATGCTCGGCCAGGCGAGCGCTGTAGGTCGCCAGACGTGCAACCGCGTCCGCCGTCAGCGGTGCCATGCCCTCTTCCGAAGTCCGGGTTTTCAGCAACTGGGCGAACTGCTCCAGGGTTTCGTCGTACATCGGGATGTCTTCGTCGAAATCCACCAGCACCCGGAACATCTCCTGGAAGTCAGGATCCAGGTCTTGCAGGGTGTAATACAGCGACCGCGCACCGATGATGATCACTTTGACCTGCAACGGGATCACTTGCGGCGTCAGGCTGACCGTGGCCAGACGCCCCATTTCACCCAGCGGCGACTCCATTTTCAGCTTCCGCGATTGCAGGGCCCGCTTGAGGGCGTCCCAGACAAAAGGCTCGCTGAGCATTTTTTCCGCTTCGAGAATCAGGAAGCCGCCGTTGGCGCGATGCAATGCCCCTGGCCGCAACTGGCGGTAAGTGGTGTAAAGCGCGCCCTGATCCGTGCTGTATTCGATACGGCCAAACAGGTTGTCGTAAGTCGGATGCGGCTCGAACACCACCGGTGCGCCACCACTGGCCGAGTGGCCCACAACCAGACTCGGGCTGTATTGCTCTTCCAGCAGCTTGCGCGCCTGAGCATCGGTCTTGCTGTCGTCGACCAGTTGTTCGACCACGGTTTTCAACAGGTAAACCTGCATCGCCTGCAAATACGCGCAGACCGCCGCGTTCTCGGCGTACTGCTCGGACAGCGGAGCCAGCAGTGGCTGAAGCGCCAGGGTGATGGTTTCTTCGTTCAACTGGCGCAGTTGATTGCTCGACTCGCGCTTCCACTGCGGCAGGCTGGCAAGTTCTTCGTTCAGGCGCTCTTCAAGGGCTGAGATGTCTTCATGGAAGCGCTCACGATCAGCTTCCGGGAGTTGCGAAAACTCGGCTTCATCCAGCGCCTTGCCGTCCAGCATCGGGGTAAAGGCGATGTTGGTGCTGTCACGGTACAGGGCGATGTCTTTTTCCAGCGCCAGACGCTCGATGACGTCCAGTGCCTTGTCGTACCGCTGATTGAAAGCGCGGTCGATGGAGCTTTTCTTCTGCTGGTACGACGGATGCTCGAAAACGGCCGGGAAGGTCGACAGTAAGTTATCAATCAGCCCACCAATATCAGTGATGAACTGATGCGCGCTGCCCGGTGGCAACTCCAGCGCACGGGGCTCGCGGGGTTCGTCGAAGTGGTTGACGTAAACCCAGTCGCTCGGGGTTTGCAGGCGCTTGCCTTCAGCCTTTAGGTAACGCTTCACGAACGAAAAACGCCCGGTGCCGGGCTCACCCATGACAAACACGTTGTAACCGGGGCGCGGCATGGCCACACCGAATTGCAAAGCTTCTACTGCTCGTTCCTGGCCGAGCACACCGCGAAAGGGCTCCAGATCATTGGTCGTCGAAAAGCTGAACTGTTCAGCGGAAAAAGGACGTGTCAGCGCTTCGGGCGCAAGACGCAGGCTGGCAGCAACAGTATCGGGCATCGGGCATCCTTACATCAGGCGGGGCAGATGGCGGCATTCTGGCGCTCGCTGGACTCGACTTGCAAGACAGTAAAGAACTCAAGTCGTCACAAGCCTCGCGGTACGCTGGCCAGAGCGTTAGATCAATGAGGTTTTTTTGATGAACATTTTGTAATAAAAGGCGGAACCCTTGGATAACGCCTAAGCTCAAACCTTGGCGCACCAGACATTTAACACTGGCCGCCTTGGCGCGACTGAAGCCATGAACCCTGACCCTTGGTTGAATATAAAGAGAATAAAGCTATGAAACGGATTCTTCTTGGTAGTCTCTTCGCAGCTGTTTCCATCAACGCTATGGCCCAGGCTCCTGGTGGCCCGGATTGCGGCTGGGGCAACATGTTGTTTGAAGGTCAACGCGGTACTCCCGCTCATTTCCTCGCATCAACCACTAACGGTACTTCGGGCAACGCCACTTTCGGCATGACCTCGGGCACCAACGGCTGCTCCACCAACAGCGCACTGACCTACGGCGGTAAATCCTGGATTGCCATGAACGGCATGATGGACGAGCTCTCCAAGGACATGGCGATGGGTCAAGGCGAAGCACTGACCACTTACGCGGTAGTGCTGGGCGTAGCACCGGAAGATCGTGCGCATTTCGCCGCCGTCACCCACGAGCACTTCAACCAGATTTTCAGCAAGGCAGACGCCACCGCTGAAGACGTTCACACCAACACCCTCGACGTACTGAAAAACGATCCAACCCTGGCCAAGTACGCTACCCAGGCATAAGCTCGTTGCGCCCGCCCTCCCACCCGGAGGGCGGGCTTTTTGTTGCGTTCACGCGCTAGACTGCTGACTTCCCGATCCCCTGACGATCTCTTGAATAGTTGCTTTCCATGCTCAAACGCCTTGTGTATCTGGCGCTCTGCGTCTGCACCCCGCTGTCCGCCGCGCAACACGCGAGCGATGAACGTTTGCAGCAACTGGCCAATGAGCCATTCTGGATTTCATTAGGGCATTACGAGACCGCCAAGCTGGGTGGCTGGCGCAGCTATGTTGACGACCCGAAATTCTTTCTCTCGGCCAACGGTGAACACGACCCGAAGGCGGAGCTGAGCGCCACCGTTGATGCCCTCTATGCCCCGGCAAGCGCGGGCGAGAAACACGCCCAGTGTGTTTATCCGGCACGGACACGCTGGCTGAAGGACCAATTGCAGCTCAAAGACCTGCCAGCCGTAGAGTGCAAAGAGTTCACTCAGTGGTTCAAGGACGTTGCACCCGACAGCGCCGTGATGATCTTCCCCGCCGCTTACCTGAACAGCCCGTCGTCCATGTTCGGTCACACGTTGCTGCGCATCGATCAGGCTGATGTAAAAACCAACAACACCGCCCTGCTCAGCTATGCGATCAACTTCGGTGCCTACATCGAAGGCATGGACAACAGCATTCTGTATGCATGGAAAGGGCTGGCGGGCGGTTATCCCGGCCTGTTCGCGCTGGTGCCTTACCAGGAAAAACTGTCGGAATATCGCAGCCTGGAAAATCGCGATCTGTGGGAATACCACCTCAACCTGACCCCGGAAGAAACAGGGCGCATGGTTGAACACGTCTGGGAGTTGAAGCAGATCCGCTTCGGCTACTTCTTCTTCGACGAAAACTGCTCTTATCGTCTGCTGGAACTGCTGCAGGTTGCCCGCCCCGGCTTGAAGCTGACCGAGCAATTCCCGTTGACCGCTATCCCGACCGATACCGTCAAGGCCGTCAAAGCCGCTGGCCTTGTCGACAAGATCGACTACCGCCCTTCCCGCGAGCGCGAACTGCTGGAGCGTGCAAAGCCGCTGAACAGTACCGAGCAGCAATGGGTACTGGACGTCAGTGCCGATCAGAAGCAACTGCAAAATCCTGAATACCTTGCTCAACCCAAAGAACGCCGTGCGTTGATTCAGGATGCCGCGTATCGCCTGGAGCGCTACCGCGCCAATGGTCAGGAGCGTGATGCCGGACGCGCTCAGCGCAGTTTCGAGCTGCTGCGGGCGATCAATCAGAACCCGCCGCCTGCACTGGACATCCAACGCCCCGGCTTACCCGAAGACGGTCATGAATCCCGGACATGGCAGGCTGGCGTCGGTACCCGTGATGACAAGGCCTTCGCCGAGTACGGGCTGCGCATGGCGTATCACGACCTTAATGACAATGCCTATGGCTTCCCGCTGGGGGCGCAGATCGAGATTCTGCAGCTCAAGCTGCGCCAGTACGAAGGCAACCACTGGCAGTTACAGCAGCTGGATCTGGCAACGATTCGTTCGCTGACGCCACGCAATGCGCTGCTGCAACCCTGGTCGTGGCAAGTGACCGGAGGTCTGGAGCGAGTGCTCGGTAAGCACGGCGATGAAACCCTGGTTTCCCATGTGAACGGCGGCGCAGGCGGCACCTGGCAGTTGGGCGAGGACGTGTTGGGTTTTGCGCTGGGCACGGTTCGTGTCGAGCACAACAATGACTTTGCGGAATTCATCTCCCCCGCTGCAGGTTTCAATACCGGTGTGCTGTGGCGTAATCCGTTGGGCAATCTGAGCCTCGAAACCAAAGGCGACTACTTCACCAACGGCGAGGTTCGCCGCAGCATCAGCCTCAACCAGCAATGGGAGCTGTCACGCAACCTCGGCCTGCGCCTGAGCGCCCAGCGAGAGTTCAGCCAAATGAGCTCACCGCAGAACGAAGTGATGCTTGAGGTGAAGTGGTATCACTATTGATTGATAGGCGGTGCGAGTACCTGTAGGTGCTGCCGAAGGCTGCGAAAGCATTCATCCTGACACGCCCCCATCGCAGCCTTCGGCAGCTACTACAGGGAATAACATCTGCGTAATAATCAACGAAACTTATCCCCCGCGCCCATGGCCCAACCTTCATTAGAGGAGAAAAGTCATGAGCCGCGCCTTCGTCAATGAAGACAATGCTGCTGCGGATGCCGACCAGCCGGTCGAGCGCCTGATCAGCGAGCAACCCAATTACGTTACCGCCAGCGGTCTGGAGCATTTGCAGCGCCGCGTCGCCGAACTTCAGGCCCATCACAGTGAGATCGCTGCGCTGGATCAGGACAACGACAAACAGCACCTGGCTGATCTTGAGCGTGACCTGCGTTACTTCAATCAGCGCCTGCAAAGTGCGCAGGTGGTGACCCCCGCGATTTCCACCGAGAAGGTTCAAATCGGCAGCTGGGTGACCTATGCCGATGAAGACAACACTGAACATCGCGTCCAACTGGTGGGCGAGGATCAGGCTGATGCCGCCGCAGGTTTGATTAACTGGGCCTCGCCGTTGGGCCGTGCCTTGATGGGCGCGCAGCTGGGCGACGAAGTGCTGTGGAAGCGCCCGGCCGGGGATCAGGATATCGAGATTATTCTGATTGAACCGGATGTTTAGGTACGC
>NZ_JACONW010000014.1 GCF_014357575.1 Pseudomonas folii
GCGAGGCGGTGTGCCAGAACGACCGCGTCAGCCCCTCTCGCCAACAAGTTGGCTCCTACCGGGATCTCGATTGCAGCAGTTCAATTGCAGGGGCATGCGGATGTTATTGACGAGTTAAAGCGCTGGCTTGAGGAAGGTGCAGCGATTTACATCTGCGGCAGCCTTGATCGAGCTTCCGGTAGGAGCGAACTTGTTCGCGAGGCGGTGTGCCAGAACCACCGCGTCAGCCCCTCTCGCCAACAAGTTGGCTCCTACCCGGATCTCGATTGCAGCAGTTCAACTGTAGGAGCATTCGGAGGTTACGACGGGCGCGATCGCGGTGTGTCAGACATACCGCCATCGCTGGCCTCGTAACCTCGGTGAGCTCCTGCAAAAGCCGGTTTAAGCCGCCACAAACTGCTCCGCGTAATGGCAGGCAACCTGACGGTTGTCGACCAGACGCAGGGCCGGTTCTTCAGTGGAGCAGCGCTCGGTCGCGTACGGGCAACGCTTGTGGAAGGCGCAGCCGCTTGGCGGATCGAGGGGGTTAGGCAGTTCGCCGACGATCTTGATCTTGGGCTTCAGTGGGTCCGGATGAATCGTCGGGGTCGCCGACAACAATGCCTGAGTGTACGGGTGCAGCGGACGGTTATAGATCTCTTCCTTCGGACCCATTTCCGCCGGGCGCCCCAGATACATCACCAACACCGTGTCAGCAACGTGACGCACCACCGACAGGTTGTGGGAAATGAACACGTATGCCGTGTTGAATTCCTGCTGCAGGTCCATGAACAGGTTCAGCACCTGTGCCTGAATCGAAACGTCCAGTGCGGAAGTCGGCTCGTCTGCCACCAGCACTTTCGGCTGCAGCATCATGGCGCGGGCCAGGGCGATACGCTGACGCT
Organism: Pseudomonas folii; assembly: GCF_014357575.1. Classification (GTDB taxonomy): domain Bacteria; phylum Pseudomonadota; class Gammaproteobacteria; order Pseudomonadales; family Pseudomonadaceae; genus Aquipseudomonas; species Aquipseudomonas folii. Next base: position 885 of record NZ_JACONW010000014.1, read on the forward strand.
GACCACCGGAGAACATGTGCGGATAACGCTGATAATGCTCAGGACGCAACCCGACCTGAGCCATCATCGCCTGTACTTTTTCGCGACGTTCCTTGGCAGAAAGACTGGTATTGATCAGCAGGGGCTCACCGAGCTGATCACCAATTTTCTGCCGGGGATTGAGGGACGCGTACGGGCTTTGAAAAACCATCTGAACGTCTTTACGCAGCTGTTTGCGTTGTTCCTTGCTGGCACCGGTGACTTCCTGACCGGCGATTTTCAGCGAGCCGGATGACGGCTCCTCAATCAGGGTCAGTGCCCGAGCCAGGGTCGACTTGCCACAGCCGGACTCGCCAACCACTGCCAGGGTTTTACCGGCTTCAAGTTCGAACGAGACGCCATTAAGGGCGCGCACCAATGCGTGCCCCTTGAACAGACCACGGGATACTTCGTAGTGACGGGTAAGGTCGCGGGCGGTAAGAACGACGCTCATTACGCCACCTCCTGATTCAACGGATAGAAGCAACGCGCCAGGCTATGGGCTTTTGGATCAAGGCCAGGGCGCTGGGTGCGGCAGTTGTCCTGCACGTAAGGGCAGCGTGGCGAAAGCAGACAGCCTTGCGGACGGTCGTAACGGCCTGGAACCATGCCCGGCAATGTCGCCAGACGCTCGGCACCCATGCTGTGTTCCGGAATTGCGGCCAACAATGCTTCGCTGTACGGGTGCGCAGGCACGTCGAACAAGCCGGGCACCTGACCTACTTCCACGGCCTGGCCTGCGTACATCACACAGACGCGTTGAGCCGTTTCAGCAACAACGGCCAAGTCGTGCGTGATCAGCACCAGTGCCATGTCCTGCTCTTTTTGCAGGCTCAGCAGCAGGTCCATGATCTGCGCCTGAATGGTCACGTCCAGCGCAGTGGTCGGTTCGTCCGCGATCAGCAGCTTGGGTTCGCCAGCAATGGCCATGGCAATCGCCACACGCTGACTCATGCCGCCCGACAATTGGTGCGGATAGGCATTGAGACGCGAGGCCGCTCCCGGAATTTCAACTTTCTGCAGCAATTCAAGGGCACGTTGACGCGCCGCTTTGCCGGACAGGTTCAAGTGTTGACGCAGAACCTCTTCGATCTGAAAGCCAACGGTGTAACTTGGGTTGAGCGCGGTCATCGGGTCCTGGAAGACCATCGCCATGTCTTTACCGATGATTTTGCGACGTTGACGCGAGCTGAGCTTGAGCAGCTCGTTACCGTCAAAGTTCAGCGAGTCGGCGGTGATGACGCCTGGGTGATCGATCAGGCCCATCAGCGCCATCATGGTCACGGATTTACCCGAACCCGATTCGCCGACGATGGCCATGACTTCGCCTTTCTCGACGCTCAACGACAGGCCATCGACAACAGGCACAGCGCTGGTATCGCCGAAGCGGACGCTGAGATTCTTGATTTCTAACAGTGACATGCGAATCTCCTCAGGCGGCATTTTTGAGTTTCGGGTCCAGCGCATCGCGCAGCCCGTCGCCCATCAGGTTGATTGCCAGCACGCTGAGCAAAATAGTCAGACCCGGCAGGCTCACTACCCACCAGGCGCGTTCGATGTAGTCCCGAGCCGAAGCGAGCATGGTGCCCCACTCAGGTGTTGGCGGTTGTACGCCCAGACCAAGGAAGCCCAGCGCCGCAGCATCAAGGATTGCCGAGGAGAAACTCAGGGTGGCCTGAACGATCAGCGGTGCCATGCAGTTAGGCAGCACGGTGATGAACATCAGGCGCGGCAGGGTAGCGCCCGCCAGACGGGCAGCCGTCACGTAATCACGGTTCAGTTCGCCCATGACCGCAGCGCGGGTCAGACGAACATACGCAGGCAGCGAAACGACGGCGATAGCAATCACGGTGTTGATCAGGCCAGGGCCGAGGATTGCGACGATGGCCACTGCCAGCAGCAGCGAAGGCAGCGCAAGCATGATGTCCATCAGGCGCATGATCGATGGACCGAGAATACGCGGGAAGAACCCGGCGATCAGGCCCAGGAGGATGCCCGGAATCAGAGACATGACCACCGACGACAGACCGATCATCAGCGACAGACGCGAGCCTTCGATCAGGCGCGAGAGCAGGTCACGGCCCAGTTCGTCGGTGCCCAGCAGGAATTGCCATTGACCGCCTTCAAGCCAGACCGGCGGGGTGAGCAGGAAATCACGGTACTGCTCGCTCGGGTCATGCGGCGCGACCCAAGGGGCGAACAGCGCGCAGAACACGATCAGGGTCATGAACATCAGGCCGGCAACTGCACCTTTGTTTTTCGCAAAGGCTTGCCAGAATTCTTTGTACGGCGAGGGGTAAAGCAGGCTTTGATCGACTGCTACCGAAGGAGTAGGTGTGCTCATAGTCAAGGATCTCAGCGCTGGTGACGGATGCGTGGGTTGGCAAAGCCGTAGAGGATATCCACCACGAAGTTGACCAGGATCACCAGGCAGGCGATCAGCAGAATGCCGTTTTGCACCACCGGGTAGTCACGCGCACCGATGGCTTCGATCAGCCACTTGCCGATGCCCGGCCAGGAGAAGATCGTTTCGGTCAGTACCGCACCGGCCAACAGCGTGCCGACTTGCAGGCCGAACACGGTCAATACCGGGATCAGCGCGTTACGCAGGCCATGAACGAACACCACGCGGGCAGGCGACAGGCCTTTGGCGCGAGCGGTCCGCACGTAGTCTTCACGCAGCACTTCCAGCATCGACGAACGGGTCATCCGCGCGATCACTGCCAGCGGAATAGTGCCGAGCACGATCGCAGGCAGAATCAGGTGATGCAGTGCATCGAGGAAAGCGCCTTCTTCATCGCTGAGCAACGTATCGATCAGCATGAAGCCGGTTTTTGGCGGAATGTCATACAGCAGGTCGATTCGTCCGGAGACGGGTGTCCAGCCCAGGGTTACCGAGAAGAACATGATCAGAATCAGGCCCCACCAGAAGATCGGCATCGAATAGCCCGCCAAGGAGATGCCCATCACCCCGTGATCGAATAACGAGCCCCGTTTGAGCGCCGCGATGACGCCGGCCAGCAGCCCGAGAATGCCCGCAAAAATCAGTGCTGCAATCGACAGCTCCAGAGTGGCAGGAAACAGTGCGGTGAATTCGGTCCACACACTGGTCCGCGTGCGCAACGATTCGCCGAGGTCGCCTTGAGCGAGTTTGCCGACGTAATCGAGGTATTGCGCATACAACGGTTTGTTCAGGCCCAGACGTTCCATGGCCTGAGCGTGCATTTCCGGATCAACCCGGCGTTCACCCATCATGACTTCGACCGGATCGCCCGGAATCAGGCGGATCAGGGCAAAGGTCAGCAAAGTGATGCCGAAAAACGTGGGTATTAACAACCCCACTCGGCGGGCGATAAAACTAAACATCGTGTGGTGTTCCTCATCGGCCGGTTAGGCGTGCTCCAGCGGATCTCGGGTAGTGAGTCCGCCGGATTATTTTTCTACTTCACCCTGGTAGTGGCGAAGTTGTTATTAGTCAGCGGGCTAATTTGATAGCCTTCGACGTTGCTACGCATTGCAGTAAACAGTTTTGGATAAGCAAGGCTCAGCCAAGGCACGTCTTTGGCAAATATTTGCTGAGCTTGTTCGTAAAGTGCAGTCCGTTCAGCCGGATCGGTCTTTTCCCGGGCCTTGGAGATTGCCTCTTCAAACGCCTTGTTACACCAGCGGGCGTAATTTTCACCATTCTTCGCGGCTTCGCAACTCAGGTTCGGTGTCAGGAAGTTATCCGGGTCGCCATTGTCGCCAGCCCAGCCTGCAAACACCATGTCGTGCTCACCGGCCTTGGCCCGTTTAAGCATCTCGCCCCATTCCATGACGCGCAGATTCAACTTCAGACCGATTTTGGCCAGGTCCGCTTGCAGCATTTGCGCACCCAGCGCCGGGTTCGGGTTAGTCACTGCACCGCCGTTACGCAGGAACAGGCTGAACTCCTGGCCTTCCGGTACGCCGGCTTCTTTAAGCAGTGCGCGGGCTTTTTCCTGATCGTGTGCGGGGTTCTTGATGTCGTGAGCATAGCCGAGCAGCGTTGGCGGATACGGGTTTACCCCTTCAGTCGCCTTGCCTTCGCCGAACAGCGCTTTTATGTAAGCCTTTTTGTCGAACGCCAGGTTGATCGCTTCCCGCACACGCACATCGCTCAAATACTTGTGCGAAGTGTTGATGGCGATGTAGCTGGTCATCATGGCTTCCATCTCATCGATCTTGAGCTTGGGGTCTGCCTTGATGGTTGCGATGTCGTCCGGTTTTGGATAAAGCGCGACCTGACATTCGTTGGCCTTGAGCTTTTGCAGGCGCACATTGCTGTCCAGCGTGATCGCAAAAATCAATGTTTCGCTGGGCACTGCACCCTTCCAGTAATCCGGGTTGGCTTTATAGCGAACTTGGGCATCCTTGGCATAGCGAGTCAGGATGAACGGGCCTGTTCCGATGGGCTTACTGTTCAGTTCGCCGGTTTTGCCTGCCTTGAGCAGTTGATCTGCGTACTCGGCGGAGTAGATCGACGTGAACGGCATGGCCAGGTCACGCAGGAACGGTGACTCGGGACGTGTCAGAGTGAACTTGACGGTGTGGTCGTCGACTTTTTCGACGCTTTTAAGCAGGTCATTGAAGCCCATGCTTTCGAAATACGGGTAGCCGGTCAGAGACTTGTCGTGCCATGGGTGCTTCGGGTCCAGCTGACGCTGAAAGCTCCAAAGGACGTCGTCGGCGTTCATCTCGCGGCTTGGTTTGAAGTAATCGGTGGTCTGGAACTTGACGCCTTTACGCAGGTGGAAGGTATACGTCAGGCCGTCGTCGCTGACGTCCCAGCTTTCAGCCAGGTTGGGTTCAGTTTCGGTGGTGCCCGGTTTGAATCCGACCAGTTTGTCGAGGAAGGTTTCGGCCGTGGCATCAGCCGTGACAGCGGTGGTGTATTGAACGATATCGAAGCCTTCAGGGCTGGCTTCGGTGCAAACCACCAAGGGCTTGGCGGAGACGCTCAGCGCCGCGCTGAACAGAGCCAGGGCGATCGAGTTGCGTAGCGATAACAGTTTCAATGTGAACCCTCCGTTGATGTAACGCCTGTGCGACCGATCCGGCGCGGTGTTGGCCCCCGCGCCGGATCGGTCATGGTGCGAGTTACAGGATGTTGAATGGAATGGTGGTTACCAGACGGAACTCGTTGATGCTGCCATCAGCCTGATTTTCGCTGGCGCGGTGTGTGGTGTAGGTCGCGCGGATCGCGGTGGCCTTGAGAGGGCCGGACTGTACAGCGTATGAAGTGCCGATGCCGTACTCGTAGTGGGTTTCGCCGTCCATAGTCCGAACGCCAGTCGCTGCGCCGGTGACTTCGTCGATACCACCGTATGCACCGCCTTTGTAGTGAGTACCGTCGATACCCCAACCGCGGGCCTGGTAGATGTTGAATTTCAGGCCGGGCACGCCGTATTCGGCCATGTTCAGTACATAAGCAACCTGCAGTGACTTCTCGTTCGGGCCGTTGAAGTCCGAGAGCAGGGAGTTGGCCAGGAAGATGGCGTTGGTGTCGTGGGCGTAATCGAAGTATTCGTTACCAGCGACTTCCTGATAGGCAACGCTCAGGCTGTGGGCCTTATGCGTACCGGTGAAGGAAAGGCTGTAGGTATCGTTGTCGATCGGACCCAGTTTGCGCTGGCCCGAATCTTTGGTTTTGTAGTAGTTCAGGTTTGTGCTCAGGCCCACTACGTCGGTGTCACCCATTTCGTGAGTGAAGGCAAAGTAGTACTGGTGCCAGAAGTCTTCGAGGTTGGAGGCGTAGAAGCTGGTGGTCAGGCTTTCGAACGGCTTGTAGTCGGCACCGAACATATCGAGACGATCAGCGGTCTGGCTGCGATCACCGTACTCAGAGCGGAACTTGTCCAGGCTTTGCTCCATACGTGGCGACACACGGTCGAAGCTACCGCCCTGGAAAGACAGGTTGTTGAGCTCGTCGCTCTGCACGGCAACACCCTGGAAGCTGGAGGGCAGTGCACGGTTGCCGATGAAGGCAATAACCGGGGTGTTCACCGACTGGCGACCCATGGTCAGGGTGGTGTTGGAGACACGCGCCTTGACGTTGCCCAGGCCCATTTTGCTCCACTGGCCTACTGCGTCGCCGTCACTGTCTGCCAAGGTGCGGTTGGATTTGCCAGCGAAGTCATCGGTATCACGGTCCAGCGCAATGGCGTTATACAGCGCCAGTTCGGTGGAGAAGCCTACAACGCCTTGGGTGAAGCCCGAGGTGTAGTTGATGATGGTGCCTTGTTGCCAGTTGATGCGACGCGAGGTGGATTTCTCTACGCCGTCATCGTTGTAGCCGAAAGTACCACCGCGGCGCAGCAACTCGTTGGCATACCAGTTACGAGTCGTACCGGTCAGATGTGAATCTTCAATGAAGCCAGCGGCCTCACCCTGTGCGCTTTTGGAACTCAGCTGGGTTGGCACGAATGCCTGGCTGACAGGTTCTGCCTGTGCCATTGCGCTCAGAGAAGCAATGGAAAAAGCGACTGCTGCGGTACTGACTTTTCTCACGATTGAAGCTCCCTTTACTACTTTATAGTTGCCAGTTTTTTGGGTCTGGCTCTGGTGGTGTGGGGCTTTTTTTGCCCCGTTCTTTTTTGATACATCTGCTAACAAAACGAATTTCTGGAACGGTGAAACTCGCCGCCCTGGTCAGGGGCAGCGAACATCTGTTGGTGAGTTGAGTTACTCGGCGACGCTGACGCCGGTGAACGTGTTACGCCCGAACGGGCTGACTTTGAAACCCTGCACTTCTTTACGCAGCGGCTGGTTAACCGTGGAGTGTGCGATTGGCGTGATAGGTACTTGCTGTTTCAGGTACTGCTGGGCCTGTTTGTAGAGGTCGGTGCGCTGGGCGCGGTCGGAAGTGGCAACCGCGGCCTTGACCAGTGCGTCGTATCTTTCGTCACACCACATCGAATAGTTGTTACCGCCAATGGCCGCACAGCTGTACAGCGTGCCCAACCAGTTGTCCGGGTCACCGTTGTCACCCGTCCAGCCGATCAGCGAAATATCGTGCTCGCCGTTCTTGGTGCGCTTGAGGTATTCGCCCCACTCGTAGCTGACGATCTTGACCTTGATGCCCACCTTGGCCCAGTCAGACTGCAGCATTTCAGCCATCAGCTTGGCGTTGGGGTTGTAGGGACGTTGAACCGGCATGGCCCACAGGGTCAGCTCTGTACCTTCTTTAATGCCCGCTGCGCGCAGCATCTCTTTGGCTTTTTCCGGGTTGTACGGCGTGTCCTTGATGGTGTCGTCGTAAGACCATTGAGTCGGCGGCATGGCATTGACGGCCAGTTGACCGGCGCCCTGATACACGGCGTTGATAATGGCTTGCTTGTTGACGGCCATGTCCAGCGCCTGACGCACTTCCAGTTTGCCCAACGGCTCATGGCGTACGTTGTAAGAGATGTAGCCCAGGTTGAAGCCAGCCTGTTCGATTACCTTGAGGTCTTTGTCTTCCTTGAGTTTCTGGAGGTCGGCAGGGCGTGGGTTGAGCGAGACCTGGCACTCGTTGGCCTTGAGTTTCTGCATCCGTACCGACGCGTCGGTATTGATCGCAAAAATCAGGTTATCGATTTTCACGCGGCTCGGGTCCCAGAAGTCCTTGTTGCCCTTGTAACGAATTTGCGAGTCTTTCTGATAGCGCTGGAAAACAAAGGCGCCGGTGCCGATTGGCTTCTGGTTGATGTCGTGCAGGTTGCCGGATTTCATCAACTGGTCTGCGTATTCAGCGGACAGAATCGAGGCGAAGTTCATCGCGACGTTCTGGATGAACGCGGCATCCACTTTATTGAGGGTGAATACCACGGTCAGCGGATCGGTTTTTTCCACTGACTTGATGTTTTTATTCAAGCCCATGCCGTTGAAATACGGGAATTCGGTCGGGTAAGCGACACGAAACGGGTGATCCTGCTTGAGCATGCGGTTAAACGTGAACAGCACGTCATCGGCGTTGAATTCGCGCGTTGGCTTGAAGTAAGGCGTGGTGTGGAATTTAACGCCTTCGCGCAGATGGAACGTGTAGATCAGGCCGTCTTCGGAAACATCCCACTTGGTTGCAAGTGCCGGAATGACGGCGGTGCTGCCTTGTTCGAATTCGGTGAGGCGGTTGTAGATTGGTTCAGCGGCATCGTTGTCGGTGCCGGCTGTGTACTGGGCGATGTCGAAACCGGCCGGGCTTCCTTCCGAGCAAAACACCAGATTGCTGGCGGCCTGCGCCGCAGGCGTCAGGGTCAGCAAGCCAAGGCTGAACAACGACGACATGGCAATGGTTTTACGCATGATGATCCTTATCCTTCAAGTGAGTAGTAAGTGCCCAACAATTGCCAGGCAAAGCATTGCCTGCAAACTGGAAGCCTTGGCGACCGCTCAGTAACAAAATGAAATAGCTTGGCCCGCGCCCACGAAGGTATGTCCGTCAGGCGGGACTGTATGTAGTACCGGATGCCTAAAAACGCGTAGGAAACTTCTGTATGTAATTAGCGCAGTTTATGTAGGAGCTGCCGAAGGCTGCGATAACGTCGTATCTGACGCACCGCAATTCGCAGCCTTCGGCAGCTCCTACAAAATTTGTGCAACTAACTTTATTTAACCGACGAATGGAAATAACTGCGCTGTGTTACAGCGCAGTTATTTGATTCTTACTTGCCGGTAACGCTAACCCCGTAGAACGAGTTCAGACCAAATGGGCTGATCTTGAAGTCCTGAACGGTAGTGCGCATCGGTTGGTAAACCGTTGAGTGCGCAATAGGTGTCATCGGGACGGCATCTTTGAGGAGATGTTGTGCCTGTTTGTACAGCTCAGTGCGTTTGGCCTGATCTGTCGTTTCCTTGGCTTGGTGAATTAAGGTATCGAAAGGCTTGTCGCACCATTTGGCGAAGTTGTTACCTTCCAGGGCATCACAGCCAAACAGGGTGCCGAGCCAGTTGTCCGGGTCACCGTTGTCACCGCTCCAGCCAATCAGCATCGCGCCGTTCTCGCCCGCTTTGGCACGCTTGATGTATTCGCCCCATTCGTAGCTGACGATCTTCACGTTGATACCGATCTTCTTCCAGTCGGACTGAAGCATCTCGGCCATCAATTTGGCGTTCGGGTTGTAAGGACGCTGAACCGGCATCGCCCACAGGGTGATTTCGGTGCCTTCCTTGATGCCGGCCTGCTTGAGCAGAGCCTTGGCTTTTTCAACGTCGAACGGTGCGTCTTTGATGGTGGTGTCGTAGGACCACTGGGTTGGCGGCATGGCGTTGACGGCCAGTTGGCCTGCGCCCTGATACACCGCATCAATGATGCCTTGCTTGTTCACGGCCATGTCCAGCGCCTGACGAACTTCCTTGATGGCCAGAGGGTTTGGCTGATCGCTACCCTTGATCTTGTCCATGGTGTTGTAGGCGATGTAACCCAGGTTGAAGCCTGCCTGATCCGGCATCTTCAGGTCCTTGTCGGCCTTGAGTGGAGCAAGGTCGGCAGGGCGTGGGTAAGCGGTGATCTGGCATTCGCCCTTTTTCAGCTTCTGTGCACGAACCGAAGCATCAGTGGTAATGGCGAAGATCAGGTTGTCGAGTTTGACGTCTTCAGGCTTCCAGTAATCCTTGTTGCCGGTGAAGCGGATGTTGGAGTCTTTCTGGTAGCTCTTGAATACAAACGGGCCGGTGCCGATCGGTTGCTGATTGATCAGTTCAGGCTTGCCTTCCTTGAGCAGCTTGGCTGCGTATTCAGCGGACTGAATGGACGCGAAGCTCATGGCCAGGTTTTGAATGAATGCAGCATCCACAGTGCCGAGAGTCAGTTTGACCGTGTGCTCGTCAACTTTTTCGACTTTCTTGATGTTGGTGTCCATCGCCATGTCGGTGAAGTACGGGAACTCGGTCGGGTACGCCTTACGGAACGGGTCGTCTTTGTTGATCATGCGATTGAGCGTGAACAACACGTCATCGGCATTGAATTCACGGGTCGGCTTGAAGTACGGGGTGGTGTGGAACTTGACGCCTTCACGCAGGTGGAAGGTGTAAGTCAGACCATCCGGGGACACGTCCCAGCTGGTCGCCAGGCCTGGTACTACCGCGGTGCCGCCACGTTCGAACTGGCTCAGACGGTTGAATACGGTCTCTGCCGATGCATCGAAATCGGTGCCGGTGGTGTATTGGCCTGGGTCGAAACCGGCCGGGCTGCCTTCGGAGCAGAACACGAGGTTCGATGCCGCTTGAGCGAAAGGAGCTGCAGTGATCAAGCCTGCACTGAGTAGAAACGGAATGACCGCGTGTTTGAGCATGGTGGCCTCAGTTGTTGTCATTTTTAATTTTGAGGATCTGACCTTGTGAGCCGATCTTGCCGATACTTATGCAGGGGCCATACCCAAAGCAAGGCGTTGGCGCCAGAGAAGTATCAAAGAGTGGCACGAGCGTACAGGAATGTCGCATCAGTGTAATTTTTGACGCATTTGATCGTTTGCGCGTCGTATCTGGAAAGGTTTTGCGCACCAATCGCGAGCAGTCATTTGTGTTGAATGCACTCGATTGGCGCGACAGTGTTACCAATTTTTCTAATGGTTCGTTTATTTGGTCAGGCTTACACCATAAAAAGGCGTGAGTCCGAAGGGGCTGAGCTTGAAGTCCTGAACTTCCTTGCGCACCGGCTGGAAGACTTTGGAATTGGCGATCGGGGTGATCGGCACCTGCGCCTTGAGGATCTGCTGCGCCTGTTGGTAGAGCTTGATGCGCTCGTCGCGATCCGCGGTCAACTTGGCTTTCTGCACCAGCTTGTCGTAGGCCGGATCACACCATTTCGCGTAGTTGCTGCCTTTAACCGCCGCGCAGCTGTACAGCACGCCCAGCCAGTTGTCGGGGTCGCCATTGTCGCCGGTCCAGCCATAAATCATCGCGTCGTGCTCGCCGGCCTTGGCGCGCTTGATGTACTCACCCCATTCGTAGCTGACGATGTTGGCCTTGATGCCAACCTTGGCCCAGTCGGCCTGAATCATCTGGGCCGACATGCGGGCGTTCGGATTGGAAGCTCGTTGCACGGTCATGGCCCACAGATTGATCTGGGTACCCGGTGCAACACCTGCTTCCTTGAGTAACTGTTTGGCCTTTGTCGGGTCGTGCGGTGCGTCCTTGATGCTCGGGTCGTAACTCCACTGGCCTGGCGGGATGGCGTTCTGGGCCAGTTGTCCGGCGCTTTGGTAAACCGCTTTGATGATCGCCGGTTTATCGATAGCCATATCCAGCGCCTGACGCACTTTCAGTTGATCCAGTGGTGGATGGGTCACGTTGTAGGCCAGGAAGCCAAGGTTGAATCCTGGCTGACTGATCACTTTGATATTCGGGTCTTTTTGCATCTCTTCGATGTCTTGCGGGCGCGGATAGCCGCTGACCTGGCACTCACCGGCCTTGAGCTTCTGCATCCGCACGGCCGCATCGCTGTTGATGGCGAAGATCAGGTGATCGAGCTTCACGTCCTCGGGCTTCCAGTACGCCGTATTGGCGTCGTACCGAATCTGCGCGTCTTTCTGATAGCGCTTGAACACGAACGGTCCGGTGCCTATCGGTTTCTGGTTGAGCTCTTCGGCTTTGCCCTGCTTGAGCAACTGGTCCGCATATTCAGCCGATTGCACCGAGGCAAAGCTCATTGCCAGGTTCTGCACGAACGCTGCATCGACATTGTTCAGGTTGAATTTCACGGTCTGGTCGTCGACTTTCTCGACGCTCTTGATCGTGGTGTTCATGCCCATGTCGACGAAATAGGGCGACTCCGAAGGGTATGCCTTGCGGAACGGATGATTGCCGTCCAGCAGTCGCTGGAACGTGAACAGCACATCGTCTGCGTTGAAGTCCCGGGTCGGCTTGAAGTAATCAGTGGTATGAAACTTCACGCCGGGGCGCAGGTGGAAGGTGTACGTCAGACCGTCATTCGAGACATCCCAGCGAGTGGCAAGCCCGGGCTCTACTTCGGTGCCGCCGCGCTTGAACTGCGTCAGACGGTTGAATACGGTTTCAGCGGAGGCATCAAAATCAGTGCCGCTGGTGTACTGGCTCGGATCGAACCCTGCCGGACTGGCTTCGGAGCAATACACCAGCGTGCTGGCTGCCTGAGCAATGGGCATGCAGGCCAGAAGGGCGGTGGTCAGGAGCAGTGGTTTGAATACGTTTTTTCCCATGGAACCCTCGCGAGTGCGGCAATGGCTGCCTGAATTTCCGTCTGGCAGTTGGACAGCGCAGAATGTCGCACTGGCAGGTTGCTCACAAGTGTTGCGTCTCGCGATTCGAAACTGCACCCGATCACCGCTTTGCTCAAACCGCTTTGCTGCTGCCCATCGCCTTGACGCTTTGACGCTGCTTTATCTCAGCGACATCTTTGAGCCCGATGCTGCTACCGAGTTTCTTGAGATAGTCCCACGTGCCGAGACTTTCTTTCGCGAACCCCTGAAAGTTCTTGCGCGCTACCTCCAGCAATTCCTGCTGCAGATGTTCGAGTTCGGTTAACGAACTGGCACGTTTGATTTGCTCGGGATTTTTGCTCGCCCACTCGAGAAAGATATCGTCCAGTTGGTACGTGTCTTCCGGGTGTACAAAATAGCTGAGGGCAATCTCTGTCGGTTTCATCTCCGAGCCAAAACGCCAGTAATTGAGCATGGCGCCCGCCACTTCCCTGATCGCGCTCGACGCGCAGTTCGCTGCCAGCTTGTGCAGCGGATGATTCGCATGATCTTTGGATAACTGGGAGTGCGACGGATCCGTATTGCCGGGCCGATGGGGGTCAGGGCCGGTATGGGTCTGTATGTCATCAATACTGTTGCCGATGAGTTGCAGGATTCCCTGGAAAATCGCGCTGTAGGCGTTGCCTGCCAAGCGTAAGGGGCTGGAGATAACCCAATAGTAGAGTTCCAGCAAGTTGAAACCGGGAATTGAACTGGCTTTGTCACGAGCAGCGAGGAAGTCCTGGAACGCCTCCAGTAACCACGCTTCGTCATGTTCGTTGAGCAGGATCAGCAGCATTTGCTCCGAGTCCGAGCGAGCGCCGGGTTTCGTCGGGGTGAACTTCCATAGCTCGGCGGGGGCCAGAATCTTGGCGATTGGTCCTGCAAGGCTGGCGACAGTATCACTTCCACCAAATGTCCCAGTCACTAATGGCAGCTTGTGTTTGCAGTCCGCCGGGCCTGTCCAGGGCAGGACGCCTTTATGATTCAGGCTGATCAGGTTCAACTCGACAAAATTGGAGTGGGCGAAAAAGTCTTCGAGAATATGCAGGGCACCGCCCAGCTTGCGCAGCCCTTCCGGGGTGTAACCCTCTCTCATGGCGGCCGACAGCTCCCTGTACATCTTTGCCGCTGAGCGATGTATGTAGGATTTCATCGACGTCTCATAGTCGACTTCCAGCAAGGGATCATCGGCGAGCACCCAGGGCTCGAACTCCGGATCGCGTTCAGCGGGATCAGCGGGCGTGGGATTCTCGACTTTCGGGTTGTCGATGTGGTGGCTCGGGCGGTAAACCCCCAGTTTTTTCTCGGTCACTTTGTAGCTGAAGCTGTCTTTGGCGCGTAACCCGGAAAACTTTCTGGCTGCCATTACGTCGACGACTGCCGTCAGCGCTTCACGGGACATGACCGCGGGGAAATCTTTCTTTTGATCTTTGCCCCGGACGATCTTGGGGTCCAGTAATTGCGCATGATCCCGAAGCCAGTTGCCGAAATACATGGCTTGTAGATCCTCATCGGCAAAGCCGATCGCTTGCAAGCCTGCTTCAATCCGCTCGTGGCTGAAAAGCCCGTCGCCGCTGCCATCTGCCTCGAACGCTTCTCGGTCGGGGTCTATCGCGTCTCCATCCATCCGCGCAATGTCGCTTTGTCTTTCCCTTACCGCTCGCATGCCTTGGGCGTAATTGATTTTGATGACGTACTCCACGTTGTCCCCTTCGACGTACGTGCCCAGGATCAGATCGCCATCTTCCTGCATCCCGGACCTTGCCATATGCGTGGCATAGCGGGCGCCTTCTTCTCCGACGGAATCCGAATGCAGGTCCAGAGTGTCTTGTGCGTGAAGGGGGGCGATGTCCCGGCGGATGACATCATCCAGGTGGTGGCCGAACTCATGGAGCAGCACCGCCAGCAGTTCCCATGCCGCTTGGGGGTGTTTGACGATGTGTTCCAGCGCCTGAGCGTGAATCCGGACAGTCCGGTCGCGGTTGTTGTAGTCGGCGGGATACGTCCCTGACGAAACAATCTTGTAGCGGGGCAGGGGAATTGCGTCTGCCAACAAGGCCTTTTGTAGTTCCAGGTACACCTTGGGAGGGATGTCCAGGCCGAAGATCGTTGCCATTTCCATGATGAATTGCGGCGCGGCCCGGTCGTGCGCCAAACGGGTCAGGAGGTCCAGGGCAAATGTACTGTCCAGTCGCCCAGGTTCCATACGGAGCGCAAATGCGAACGCGTTGCCAGTTTTACCGCCACGCATCAGTTGGTTTATGTAGCGATTGTTTTTTTTCGGTGAAGCAATTGGAGGATTCATCCGTGAGTCCTTGAAAGTGTGCGAACGCGGACGCCCACGTCGCATAGAAATGATTGGGGGTGGTGCCGGATGAAGTTTACGGACGCGTCCTGACCGAAAAAGCAGGACATGCCTTCAATTGCTGTAAGGTGGGGAGTCGAACGGTGTGCGAGTGGTGGGAGCGGGTATCAGGAAACGGCGGCAACCACGGGCTGCCGCCTTTCAGCTTACAAACGAATAGCTCAATGAGCTGCCTGAGATGCCATCAAGGGATTGCGACTTCGATCACGCCATCAGCGGCAACGGTCACGTCGCTGGTGCCGGCTTCAACGTCCGGGGTCGGTGCCCTATCCGCACTGGCGGCTTTCATCATCATGACCGGTGCACGCAGGTACGGTTGCGGATAACCGGACGTGTTGAAGTTCAGGTTGACCACTTTGTAGCCAGTGCCACCCAAGGCTTCGGTGACCAGTTGGGCGCGGGCGCGGAACGCCGTCACGGCTTCTTTGAGCAAGGTGTCTTCACTGGCCTTGCGGGTCGGTTTGGAGATCGAGAAGTCCATGCCGCCCATTTTCATGTCGCCCAGCAGTTCGCCGGTCAATTTGGACAAGGCCGCGAAGTCGGCGCTTTCCAGGCGAAGCTCTGCGCGCTCACGCCAGCCGGTAATCTTCTGGCCTTTGTCATCGTAGATCGGGTAGCTGTTGCGATTGCCCTGACGAATCGTGACGTCTTTGACCTGACGTGCCTGACCCAGGGCTTTATTCAGGGTCTCGGTGATTTCGGCAGCCAGTTTGGCCGGGTCAGTGTTCTGCGCTTCGCTGTACACAGTAACGTTCATCAGGTCGCGGGTGACTTCCTGATTGACCTCGGCGTGTACGGAAACCTGGTTGTAATTGATGCTGTCTGCCAACGCTGGAACGCTGGTCAATGCGGTGGCGCCCAGGGCTAGCAGGGCGGCAGTAGGGCGAAGGCTGAACATTGGAAACTCCTTGTTATGAGGCATGCGTATAGCAGGCAGGCCTGCGACGGACGCCGGCAGGGCGCAAAGCTATAAGACTGTGAGTGTGAGGTGTGGTTCCGGCAGCTTCATGGGTTGCCGGGCGGTCTGATCGCGGAGGCGAAAGGTAAATTATTCATGAAACCTGTGGTGGTTTGCCGCAGTTTGCGCAGTTTTTATTGTTGCTTGGTTATACTCGCATCGATTCGCCTGGAGCACTCATCAGGAGAGCTCATGCTCGCCCCCGTCAAATTGTTGTCCGCTACTCGTCAGAACCTCTGGCGTCTGACCTTTATCCGTACGCTGGTACTGGCCGCTCAGGCCGGTTCTGTGGGTATTGCGTACCTGTTTCATTTATTGCCGCTGCCGTGGATGCAACTGGCGATCACCCTCGGATTCTCGACGATCTGGTGTGCGGTGAC
The DNA here is from genome assembly GCF_014357575.1 of Pseudomonas folii. GTDB lineage: Bacteria > Pseudomonadota > Gammaproteobacteria > Pseudomonadales > Pseudomonadaceae > Aquipseudomonas > Aquipseudomonas folii. The sequence goes on from NZ_JACONW010000014.1 coordinate 16,821, forward strand.
GGCGGTTCGGCTGCGTACGTCGTTGCCGGTGACGGAGCAAGAGTACTCCGTGCAGCTGGCATTCGACCTGTTTATCCACAGCGCCCTGCTTTATTACTCCGGCGGTTCGACCAACCCGTTTGTTTCTTATTACCTAGTCCCGCTGACCATCGCGGCGGTCACCTTGCCATGGCGCTATTCGCTGATACTGTCGGGCATCGCGCTGGCCCTCTATAGCTGGCTGATGGGGCATTCCTATCCTTTGGACACTTATCCGATCTCGCGGGAAAACCTGCAGGTCTACGGGATGTGGCTGAGCTTCGCCCTGGCAGCCGCAGTGATCACGTTCTTTGCGGCAAAGATGGCTGAAGAGCTGCGGCGTCAGGAGCAACTGCGCGCCGAGCGTCGTGAAGAAGGGCTGCGCGATCAGCAACTGCTGGCGGTTGCGACGCAGGCTGCCGGTGCGGCCCATGAACTGGGCACGCCGCTGGCGACCATGAGCGTACTGCTCAAGGAAATGCGTCAGGACCATAAGGACCCGGCGTTGCAGGATGATCTGGAAGTCCTTCAGGAACAGGTCAAACAGTGCAAGCAGACACTGCAACAGTTAGTGCGCGCCGCAGAGGCCAATCGCCGTCTGGCCGTTGAAATGCAGACCGTCAGCCACTGGCTCAACGAATCACTGGACCGCTGGCATTTGATGCGTCCTGAAGCCAGCTACCGGTTTCAGTTGCTCGGCAAGGACGCAGCCCCCATGCTTGCGCCGCCGCCTGACCTGACTCAAGCGCTGCTCAATCTGCTTAATAACGCCGCTGATGCTTGCCCAGAGGGCCTGGAAGTGAGTCTGAACTGGGACAGCACAGAAATCTGTATCAGCATTCGCGACCACGGCCCCGGCGTGCCACTGGCAATTGCCGAACAAATCGGTAAACCTTTCTTTACGACCAAAGGCGGCAAAGGCTTCGGCCTTGGTCTTTTCTTGAGCAAAGCCAGCGTGACCCGCGCGGGCGGCTCGGTCAAACTCTACAGTCATGAGGATGGCGGCACGCTCACCGAGCTGCGCCTGCCCCGTGACGCCCGAGGAGATGATGCATGAGTGACGAAACCCAGGTTGAAGGCGAAGAACTGCCGCATCTGTTGCTGGTTGACGATGACGCCACGTTCACCCGTGTGATGGCGCGGGCAATGTCCCGTCGCGGCTTCCGTGTCAGCACGGCCGGCTCCGCTGAAGAAGGCTTGATCCTGGCTCAATCGGACATCCCTGAGTTCGCGGCGCTGGACCTGAAAATGGACGGCGATTCCGGTCTGGTGCTGCTGCCCAAGTTGCTGGAGCTGGACCCTGACATGCGTGTCGTGATCCTCACCGGTTATTCCAGCATTGCCACGGCCGTTGAAGCCATCAAGCGTGGCGCGTGCAACTACCTGTGCAAACCCGCCGATGCTGATGATGTACTTGCGGCTCTGCTGTCGCAGCATTCGGATCTGGACACCCTGGTGCCGGACAACCCGATGTCGGTGGACCGCCTGCAATGGGAGCACATTCAGCGTGTGCTGACCGAGCACGAAGGCAATATTTCCGCTACCGCCAGGGCGCTGGGCATGCACCGTCGTACCTTGCAGCGCAAATTGCAGAAGCGTCCCGTTCGCCGCTAACGGCCGCTGTTTGTCATGGATGATCGCGTAGTGCGTCCGCCGCTCACGCCCGGACGTTGAACTTCACTGTGAAGTCGAGGCATCACCATGAATCGCAATGCCGAGTACACAACTGTAAATGACAGCGTGCGGGAGAAATTCTTCTCCCGCGTCTGGAAACTGATCACCCCCTACTGGCGTAGCGAAGAGAAGGGCCTTGCCTGGGTCCTCCTGATTGCTGTAATTGCGCTTTCGCTGTTCAGCGTGGCCATTTCGGTGGTGCTCAACAGTTGGTATCGAGACTTTTACAACTCGCTGGAAAAGAAGGATCTTGAGGCCTTTACCCAGTCGATTCTGTATTTCTGCGGTATCGCCACCGTGGCTATTCTGGGCGCGGTTTACCGTTCCTATCTGACGCAGATGCTGACCATTCGCTGGCGGCGCTGGCTCACCGAGCAGCATTTTGCCAAATGGCTCAGCCACAAAAGCTACTACCAGCTGGAGCAGGGCGGTTACACCGATAACCCTGACCAGCGGTTGTCCGAAGACCTCAACAAATTCACCAGCGATACCCTGACGTTGGGGCTTGGGCTGATCAAGACCATCGTCAGTCTGGTGTCTTTTTCGATCATCCTGTGGGGTGTGTCCGGCAGCATCGAATTGTTCGGCATCGAGATCCCCGGCTACATGTTCTGGGCCGCATTCCTTTACGCGGTGGTGGGCAGTTGGCTGACGCATGTGATCGGTCGGCGACTGATTCCCCTGAGTAACCAGCAAGAGCGATACGAAGCAGACCTGCGTTTTTCGCTGGTTCGTGTCCGCGAAAACGCTGAAAGCATCGCGCTGTCGGACGGCGAGCCCAACGAGAACGAGCGTCTAAGCTCCCGCTTCGGCATGGTCTGGAGCAACTTCTGGTCTATGATGCGCGTGCAGAAACGTCTGACGTTCTTTACGGCCGGTTATTCACAGATCGCGATCATCTTCGCCTTCGTGGTCGCCGCGCCACGCTACTTTGCGGGCAAGATAGAGCTGGGCGAGCTGATGCAGATCAACTCTGCCTTTGGCAACGTGCAGGAAAACTTCAGCTGGTTTATCGATGCCTACGCCACGTTGGCGTCGTGGCGGGCAACCTGTGATCGTCTGCTGAGTTTCCGACAGGCCCTGGACCATAACGAAGCTCACGTTTCAGCTATCGAGATCAGCCATACAGGCCAGTCGCTGAGCCTGGCCGGGCTGGCGTTGCAACTGGGGGCGAGCCGACAGTTGCTGAAGAACACGAGCCTGAACATCGCAGCGGGGGAGCGGGTCATGGTGGGCGGTCGATCCGGCAGTGGCAAAAGTACCTTGCTGCGTGCGTTGGGCGGGTTGTGGCAAAACGGTAAAGGCCACATTCAACTCCCTGCCGAACCCTATCTTTTCCTGCCGCAGAGGCCTTATCTGCCCATCGGTACGTTGCGCGAGGCCATGAGTTATCCACAGGCCGTTGAAGCTTACCCGGTGGAGCGCTTTGCCGAGGTGCTGGAAACCTGTCGACTGGGGCACCTGATTCCGCGTCTGGACGAGAGCAATCACTGGCAACGCATGTTGTCGCCGGGTGAGCAGCAGCGTGTAGCGTTTGCGCGTGCGCTGCTGTTCCAGCCACGCTGGCTTTATCTGGATGAAGCGACCTCTGCAATGGATGAAGAAGACGAGGCGTTGCTGTATCAGGCGCTGATCGATGAGTTACCGGATGTAACGCTGGTCAGCATCGGCCATCGCAGCAGTCTTAAGCGGTTTCATAGACGGTTGCTGCGTATCGAGGACGGGGATTTGCGCGAACAGCCGCATTCTCTGGCTGTTGTATGATCGGGGCGTACTATCCATTCGGTTTTTATGAATGTGTTCGTATAACCCGGTGAGCTATCATCACTTCTTTCATTGCTCGAGATCGACGTTGGATATGGAAAATCAAAGCGCACTGCCTCGCGCACGCCGCAAGCACCGCAGCCTTGCGCAAGAGCTGGTAACTGAACTGTCCGAGCGTATTCGCAGCGGGCTGCTCAAGCGTGGCGACAAACTGCCCACCGAATCGGCCATCATGGAAGAACAAGGCGTCAGCCGCACGGTGGTACGCGAGGCTATCTCGCGTCTGCAGGCGTCCGGTCTGGTGGAAACCCGCCACGGCATCGGCACTTTCGTGCTGGATACGCCAAGCCCGAGCGGCTTCCGTATCGACCCGGCCACTATTGTCACGCTGCGTGATGTACTGGCGATTCTCGAATTGCGTATCAGCCTTGAGGTCGAGTCGGCCGGATTGGCGGCGCAGCGCCGTACCGATGAGCAATTGCTGGCCATGCGTCAGGCGCTGGACGCACTGAATGAAAGTGCCGCCCATGCCGCCGACGCGGTGGGGTCGGACTTTCAGTTCCACCTGCAGATCGCGCTGTCGACGGGCAACCGCTATTTCACCGACATCATGACCCACCTGGGTACAAGCATCATTCCGCGTACCCGTTTGAACTCGGCGCGCCTGGCCCATGACGATCAGCAGCACTATATGACCCGTCTAAGTCGTGAGCACGAAGAAATCTACGACGCCATCGCCCGCCAGGACTCCGACGCCGCCCGCGCCGCCATGCGCCTGCACCTGACCAACAGCCGCGAACGGTTGCGCCATGCGCATGAAGAGGCTGAATCGCAGCGGGCTTGATCGGATGGCGGTTGCGCTTGCCCGCGACGAGGCAGGACGCGATGGACCTGCTATCTGAGTCCCCTTATCCCGCGCAAGCCCCGCAGACAGGATTCAATGATGACGTGGGACCGGCTTCAGCCGGGAAGAGGCCGGGACAGACGCTGGATTTTTATCTGCACAAATACCGCCTTCCCGGCTAAAGCCGTTCCCACGTCGTCAGCTTGCGGGCAAACATAGAATCTCCCACAGAACCCACACAGTCCCGTAGGACCGGCTTCAGCCGGGAAGAGGCCGGGACAGACGCTGGATTTTTATCTGCACAAATACCGCCTTCCCGGCTAAAGCCGGTCCCACGTCGTCAGCTTGCGGGCAAACATAGAATCTCCCATAGAACCTGCGTATTCCCGTAGGACCGGCTTTAGCCGGGAGGACGTCCGGATATTCGCTAAATTTTCTTCGGCAGGAATACCGCTCTCCCGGCTAAAGCCGGTCCTACGGGGAAACGCGTATCATCAGGTCCGCCTGCCCCCCATTTGGCCCGGTGATCATACGACCTTAGTCTATTCAAATCCCCGTCAAGGCCCATTCCTCCGGGGCCTGCGCTAGTATCTGCCACAGCTTAAGGAAAAAACCAAAAATCCCTGTTGAGTGATTTTATGATCAGTTGTACGATGACTTACGACATCGGCAGACGACCGGTGATCCATTCACAATAAATGCTCCCAGGGTGTTCGAATAATGAATCCACAAGAACTGAAGTCCATCCTCTCCCACGGTCTGCTGTCTTTTCCGGTTACCGATTTCAATGCGCAGGGCGACTTCCATCGCGCTGGCTACGTTAAACGTCTTGAGTGGCTGGCCCCTTACGGCGCAAGCGCTCTGTTCGCTGCCGGCGGTACAGGTGAGTTCTTCTCCCTGGCAGCCAGCGAATACTCCGAAGTAATCAAAACCGCGGTCGATACCTGCGCCACCAGTGTGCCGATCCTGGCGGGCGTTGGCGGTTCGACCCGTCAAGCCATCGAATACGCTCAAGAAGCCGAACGTCTGGGCGCAAAAGGCCTGTTGCTACTGCCGCACTACCTGACTGAAGCCAGCCAGGACGGCGTAGCCGCTCACGTTGAAGCAGTCTGCAAGTCTGTGAAAATCGGTGTGGTCGTTTACAACCGGAACGTCTGCCGCCTGACGGCTCCGCTGCTGGAACAACTGGCCGAGCGCTGCCCGAACCTGATTGGTTACAAAGATGGCCTGGGTGATATCGAGCTGATGGTTTCGATCCGTCGCCGTCTGGGCGATCGTTTCTCTTACCTGGGTGGTTTGCCGACCGCTGAAGTCTACGCTGCTGCCTACAAGGCGCTGGGCGTACCGGTCTACTCGTCTGCGGTGTTCAACTTCGTGCCTAAACTGGCGATGGACTTCTACCACGCCATTGCCAAGGACGATCACGTTGCCGTTGGCAAATACATCGACGACTTCTTCCTGCCTTACCTGGACATTCGTAACCGTAAGTCCGGTTACGCCGTCAGCATCGTCAAGGCGGGCGCAAAAATCGCCGGTTACGACGCCGGTCCAGTGCGTACACCACTGACCGACCTGACTGCCGAAGAGTACGAAATGCTCGCTGCGCTCATGGACAAGCAAGGCAAGCAGTAACACACCACGGAAACAAAGCCGCTGAGCGATCAGCGGCTTTGTGCCATGGGCGGGTTGCCAACAACACAGGGCTGATGAGGTCTGCGTCAGTTCGTAGGGATGCGTATCAACTGTGGGTGGGGAGTGTCGCTAACCACGACTTTTTCCAAGGGGCCGACAGGCGCAAGCAACACGAAAAAAACAGATATACCCGCGTAAAAAAAATAATTAGTGGGAGTTCACACACATGCAACAGTCCAAGCCGACTCACGTCCGCTATTTGATCCTGCTCATGCTTTTTCTGGTGACCACGATCAACTACGCCGACCGCGCCACCATCGCTATCGCGGGCTCCAGCCTGCAAAAAGACCTTGGTATCGACGCTATCACTCTCGGGTACATCTTCTCTGCGTTCGGCTGGGCCTATGTGGCTGGTCAGATTCCGGGTGGCTGGCTGCTCGACCGTTTCGGTTCCAAGAAAATCTACGCACTAAGCATTTTCACCTGGTCGCTGTTCACCTTGCTGCAAGGCTATGTTGGCGAGTTCAGCATTGGCTCTGCGGTCATCGTGCTGTTCATGCTGCGTTTCATGGTGGGCCTGGCCGAAGCGCCTTCCTTCCCTGGCAACGCGCGCATCGTTGCGGCCTGGTTCCCGACTGCCGAGCGCGGTACCGCCTCTGCGATCTTCAACTCCGCACAATACTTCGCCACCGTGCTGTTCGCTCCGCTCATGGGCTGGATCGTTTACAAATTCGGCTGGCAGCATGTGTTCGTAGTGATGGGTGGCATCGGTATCGTGTTCTCGGCGATCTGGATGAAAGTTATCTACAGCCCGCGCGAACACCCACGCATCAACAAAGAAGAGTTCGATCACATTGCCGACAACGGCGGCATGGTCGATATGGATCAGGACAAAGGTAAAGGCAAAAGCGGCGGCCCGAAATGGGACTACATCCGTCAGTTGCTGACCAACCGCATGATGCTCGGCATCTACCTGAGCCAGTACTGCATCAACGGCATCACCTACTTCTTCCTGACCTGGTTCCCGGTTTACCTGGTTCAGGAACGTGGCATGACCATCCTCAAGGCGGGCATGATCGCCTCGTTGCCAGCCATCTGCGGTTTCATCGGTGGTGTATTGGGCGGCGTGATTTCGGACTATCTGCTGCGCAAAGGCCACTCGCTGACCTTCGCTCGCAAAGCACCGATCATTGGCGGCCTGCTGCTGTCGACCACCATCGTTGCCTGTAACTACGTTGATATCGAGTGGATGGTCGTTGGCTTCATGGCCCTGGCATTCTTCGGTAAAGGTGTAGGCGCGCTGGGCTGGGCGGTGATGTCCGACGCTTCGCCGAAGCAGATCGCCGGCTTGAGCGGTGGCCTGTTCAATACCTTCGGTAACATTGCTTCGATCACTACGCCTATCGTGATTGGCTACATCATCAGCTCCACCGGCTCGTTCAAATGGGCACTGGTGTTTGTGGGTGCCAACGCAGTGGTTGCGGTGTTCAGCTATATCTTCATTGTTGGTGAGATCAAACGCGTTGAACTGAAAGAGCCTCCAACCAAGGGGCCACTGACTGGCGATGACGCCAGCGACCTTTCTCAAGCTAAATCCTGAGGAAACCGTGATGAACCTGATTCAACATGCCGACTCCCCACGCTACATCCGGCTGCACGAGCTGGATAACGTGGTGGTAGTAGTCAACGACCAGGGTGTGCCTGCCGGTACCGAATTTGATAATGGTCTGGTGACCGTCGATAACGTTCCGCAGAGCCACAAAGTCAACACCGTCGATATCGCTGAAGGCGAGCCGATCATCCGTTACGGACACACCATCGGATATGCCTTGCGGCCGATTCCACGGGGCAGTTGGGTCAGGGAAGATCAGCTGCGTATGCCATCGGCGCCGGCGCTGGACAGCCTGCCGATGTCAGACGCGGTGCCGGAAAGAGGCGCGCCGCTGGAAGGTTTTACCTTTGAGGGTTATCGCAACGCCGACGGTACTGTCGGCACGCGTAACATTCTGGGCATTACCACCACGGTGCAATGCGTGACCGGAGTGCTTGATCATGCGGTCAAGCGCATCCGTGAAGAGCTGTTGCCCAAGTACCCCCACGTCGATGACGTGGTGGCACTGACTCATACTTACGGTTGTGGTGTGGCTATTACCGCGACCGACGCTTACATCCCGATCCGCACGGTGCGTAACCTGGCGCGCAACCCGAACCTGGGTGGCGAAGCCTTGGTGATCGGCCTGGGCTGCGAGAAATTGCAGGCCGGGCAGGTCATGCACGAAGACGACCTTTCTGTTGATCTCAGCGATCAGTGGATGTATCGCTTGCAGGACTCCAGCCATGGCTTCAACGAAATGATCGAGCAGATCATGGAGTTGGCTGAAGTGCGCTTGAAGAAGCTTGATCTGCGACGTCGTGAAACCGTGCCTGCATCAGAATTGATTCTAGGCATGCAGTGCGGCGGCAGTGACGCGTTTTCTGGCATCACTGCCAACCCGGCATTGGGTTACGCCTCGGACTTGCTGCTGCGCGCAGGCGCCACCGTGATGTTCTCGGAAGTGACTGAAGTACGCGATGCCATCTACCTGCTGACGTCCCGCGCCGAGACTCAGGAAGTCGCCGAGGAGCTGGTTCGGGAGATGGACTGGTACGACCGTTATCTGGCAAAAGGCGAGGCAGATCGTAGTGCCAATACCACGCCGGGTAACAAGAAGGGCGGGCTGTCGAACATTGTCGAGAAATCCCTCGGGTCGATCGTCAAGTCGGGCAGCAGCGCCATCAACGGCGTGCTGGGCCCTGGCGAACGCTTCAAGCGCAAAGGCCTGATTTTCTGTGCCACACCGGCCAGTGACTTTGTCTGCGGCACCCTGCAACTGGCGGCCGGGATGAACCTGCACGTGTTCACCACCGGGCGTGGCACCCCGTACGGTTTGGCGATGTCCCCGGTGGTCAAGGTATCGACCCGTACCGAGCTGGCGACGCGTTGGCCTGATCTGATCGACATCGATGCCGGTCGTATTGCGACGGGTCGTGCAACGATTGAGGACCTGGGCTGGGAGCTGTTCCACTTCTATCTGGACGTGGCCAGCGGCAAGAAAAAAACCTGGACCGAGCATTATCGTTTGCACAACGACATCACGCTGTTCAACCCTGCGCCGATTACCTGATATCAGCGCTTTCGAATACAAACTGTAGGAGCTCACGAGCACCGCGAGGCAGCGATGGCGGCCTGTCTGATACACCGCGATCGCGGCCTCGCGGTGCTCGTGCGCTACAGAATTGGTTCCTGGCGCAGAGCCGATGTGCTGTTTGCAGGAGCTGCCGCTTTAGATAAAACACCCTCACTTAGTTCACCCCATCGGCCCGGCGGCGACAAGATTAACCACTGGTCATCTTTGCTTTAAGGCCCTCTGAACTTACATCTTCTTCGCGTTTTCCCTTGTTAGTTCCGGGCGCTTTTGCCCGACTGGCTTTATCGCCTGCAAGGAGAGAAAAATGCGCGCACTGACTTATCACGGGTCTAACGATGTCCGGGTTGATACCGTTCCTGATCCGGTCATTCAAGAGGTCGATGACATCCTGCTGAAGGTTACTGCCACAGCGATCTGCGGCTCTGACCTGCACTTGTATCGCGGCAAGATTCCAGCCACGGAATCGGGCGATATTTTTGGTCATGAGTTCATGGGTATCGTGGAAGAGGTGGGTTCACAGGTCACCACGGTCAAGCCTGGCGACCGGGTTGTTATCCCTTTCGTGATCGCCTGCGGCAGTTGCTTCTTTTGCCAGCTTGACCAGTTCGCTGCATGCGAAACAACCAACACCGGACGTGGCGCGATTCTGAACAAGAAGTCCATTCCGCCTGGAGCTGCGCTGTTTGGTTTCAGCCATTTGTACGGCGGCATCCCGGGTGGTCAGGCTGAGTACGTGCGCGTGCCCAAAGGCAACACCGGCCCGTTCAAAGTGCCGGGCACACTGTCCGACGACAAGGTGCTGTTCCTTTCCGACATTCTGCCAACCGCGTGGCAAGCGGTGCTCAACAGTGGGGTAGGTCAGGGTTCGAGCCTGGCGATCTACGGTGCCGGGCCGGTGGGTTTGCTCAGCGCTGCCTGCGCAAGAATGCTGGGCGTCGAGAAAATATTCATGGTCGATCACCATGCGTATCGTCTGGCTTACGCGCAAAGCACTTACGGCGTGATCCCGATCAACTTCGATGAAGACGATGATCCAGCTGACACCATCATCAAGCAGACCCGTGGCATGCGCGGCGTGGATGGTGTGATCGATGCGGTCGGGTTCGAAGCCAAGGGCAGCACGACTGAAACCATTCTCGCGACCCTGAAGCTTGAAGGCAGCAGCGGCAAGGCTTTGCGCCAATGCATCGCCGCTGTGCGACGCGGTGGTGTGGTGAGCGTGCCGGGTGTTTATGCCGGTTTCATCCATGGCTTCCTGTTCGGCGATGCGTTCGACAAAGGCCTGACGTTCAAAATGGGCCAGACCCATGTACAGCGTTATCTGCCCGAGTTGCTCGAACACATCGAAAGCGGGGCGCTGGCGCCGGAGGCGATCATTACCCATCGCATGTCGCTGGAAGATGCCGCCGAGGGTTACAAGATCTTCGACAAGAAGCAGGAGGAATGCCGCAAGGTGATTCTGGTGCCGGGGATGAGTAGCGCTACAGCGACCTAAACACCGACTGTAGGTGCTGCCGAAGGCTGCGATAGCGGTGTAACTGAATAATCGCTATCGCAGCCTTCGGCAGCTCGTACATAGGTTTACGGATCCGTCAGGAATACTTCGCCGAATGGTGCGGGTAATCCACAAGACGGGCACCGATGACCATCTCACTGATCCAGTTGGTCAGCATCGAGCTGTAGATACTTTGGCTCAGGTCGCTGCTCAACGCATGGTCGGCGCCGTCCACCAGGCGGTAGGTCAGGGAGTGAGCCAGTTCGAAGGCGCCGCGGTAGCTCATCAGCGTCGCGTGAGGCACATAGTCGTCCTGTTCTGATTCAATCAGCAGCACATCCCCGTGAAATTCTTTGCAGGCTGCCAGTGCACGGTTGTCGGCGGCGGTCACCGCTGAGCGGCGATAATGGGCCAGCTTGTCGCGATCCAGTTCCTGCTTGGGCATCTCCCAGTCAGCATCCCAATACAGCGCCGGTACACGCAACGCCAGCCATTTGACCGGGCGCATAGAGCTGAGGATAGTTGCCAGATAACCACCATAACTGCTGCCGATGACGGCGATGGCATCGCTGTCGACCGCCGGGTGGCTGACCAGCCGGTCGTAAGCTGCGAGCAAATCCGCCAGGCTCTGCTCCCGAGACACCTTGCCACGCATTTCGTGAGTGCGCTCATGTCCCCGCAGGTCGAACGTCAGGCACACGCAACCCAGGCCAGTAATATTTTTGGCGCGTGCCAGATCCCGTTGCTGGCTACCGCCCCAGCCATGGACGAACAAAATACCTGGGATTTTCGCCCCCGGCGTCAGGATCGTTCCGGAAATGGATTGGCCATCTACTGCAATCTCAATGCTTTCACTGCTGACACTCATAAGGTTTGACCTTTGTGAATTTGCTGATGAAACCAACCTCGGGATCGTCGCCTTCGTAAAGGACGCTGGCGTCCGCCGGGATTGTGGTTTCGCCGTATATTTCGTGAGTCGACGCGCAGATACGTTGCAAGGCTGGATCGGCCGCAAAAGCCAATAAAGCCTCGACCTCGGCCGGACTTGCACCCCCGATCCGCCAGGATTGTTCCAATACGCCGGAGCAGCGTTCGCCCTTGGCGTTGGTGCCTTGAGCAATGTCGTAGTTACGCCTTGAGGAGATGAAGTCGGGGAAATGTTTGAGCGCTGCGTTCTCGTAGTGCATGGCTTGAGTCACGGCGCGCCGAACCGGCTCATCCAACTCAAGTGCAAGCAGTGCTTCATAACCGCCGCGCACGATCCACAACGTGGAGCCGCCGTAAACCGTCTCGCCCTTGTTGTCCTCAGTCAGGCATTGGGTACCGTGATAACTGGCGGTGATGCCGGCGACCTGAACCAGGCCAACACTCAGGGTGACGACGTCAGTGAGGTCTTCTTCGATCACCAGCCCCCATGTTGCGACTTCCTCCATGTCTTGCTCGGCAATCGCCGTCTTGAGTTGGTCCTGATCAGTGACCACGATTTGCCCACGTCCAGCCGTCGCCAGCACCGGTTTTATCCGCGCCGGTCCATTGGCCAATACCCGTTCACCGGCACGCACTGCGTCGGCTTCATTGAAAACGGTAAAGCCTGCGAGGACGGAGTCAGCGGCATCCTCATGAATGTGTCGCGACCAGCCGGGGGGCTGCGCCGTGGCGTCATCCAGCAGGGGATGGGAAATGGCCTTGGTGGCCATAAAGGGCTCGGCGATCAAACCACCGAACAGGTCGTCGTAAGACCGAATGTTCAGGGCGCTGTTTTCTTGCTTGCCAATCAAGGTGTCAGACGGGATGAAGTACAGATTCATGCCCTTGTGGATGGTGCTGTCGTACAGCCCGAGAAATTCACAACCCAACAGCATCGCGATTTTCTCGGCCAGTTTCTGATGCACTACGACTTCGTGTGTGGCCAGTTTTTTGTGTGTAGGCAGAAGAACTACGGCAGCTTTTTCAGTGCTCGTTCCGGATCCGCTCATGGACGACTCCCTGTGTAGGCCAGTGGCTCGCTACGAGGTTTTTATACGTCGACTACCTGTTTTATGAACGGAGGGGCGGTTATAGAGTTCCCCGGCGCGGACCGCCGGGCCGTCGCATCAAGGCTCGGTTTTAGCCGGTGAGCCGAGAGCCTCGGTATCACCAATCGCTCTGTATTCCTTGCGCAGCGCACGAAGCTCTTTGTGATCCAGCTTGTCCAGGCTCAGCAATGCGTTTTGCGCGTCCTTGGTCGCGCGCAGCAGTTCGTCGATCTTGATGTGCAGTACATCGTTGTCGCGGTTCTGGGTGTTCTGAATCAGGAACACCATCAGGAAGGTGATGATGGTCGTGGACGTATTGATAATCAGCTGCCAGGTATCGTTGTAATGAAACCAGGGGCCGGTGATGGCCCACAGGCAGATCAGGGCAATCGCGGCGATGAACGTTCGTGCGCTGCCTGCCCATTTGGACAGCCCTTGGGCAAATCGGGAAAACTTCATGCGGTGTGGCCTTTCGTAGAATCTGTGAACTACAGACCACACCTGTTTCTTGAAATTTCTTCTTACAAATACTTTCATCTTCGTCAGCGGTGAAACCCTTTTGCAATGCTTAGCTGTTTACATCAGCGCATTGAATACTGGAAAGGGAGAAGTGCTATGCCGATGATCGCGAGATGGGCCCTGCAAGGTGTGGCGCTGTTTTTGTTTGCCTGGATGGCAGCGATGACAGGGCAGTGGAGCAGCGAAGTCATGGATGGCAGCCGATCAGACCGGCTAGCGGTGTTGGGCGAGGCGGCGTCGGTCAACAGTAAAACGGTTGCCAGCAATGAGGCCGCAAGCACCGCGCAGTAGTCTTTCAGAGCCGGATGAAATGGGTTTTCTGTAGGAGCTGCCGAAGGCTGCGAAGCGCTTATCCTGACGCGCCGCTATCGCAGCCTCCGGCAGCTCCTACAGGTCCAATGCTCAAATCCCAGACAAAAAAAGACCCGCTACGAGGCGGGCCAGGAGATTCAACAGGAGTGACGCTAGGTTAAAAGCGCTGCCGTGAAAATCATGTGAAAAGGATGTCGCAGAAATGGAAAGCCCGGCGAGTGAGCCGGGCTTTTTTGTTCCTGATCTTTAACCTGATCTCAGCCGACATGCGCCGCCGTCTGGTTGACCGATGTCGAACTGAACCTGCCGGGCAACGAATGCGGGGCGTTGATTCGTGATTGCATTTTTTCAGCAAATTCGCGGGCTTCATCCCTGCTGCGACATTTGACGGGGTAGTTATCCAGCTTCACGACCCAATTGGCGCCGTGGGTCCCTTCTTCTATTTGGATTAGCATCGGTAAGCATCTCCATCAGTAGTGAGGTGAACGAAACGCCGAGTCAACGGCGGCTGAAAACGTCGGGAAAATCCTGCGCCGAAAATGGCAAATGGGCTACACAAAAATTACCTATCCGATGAACGTAATAGCCCCGCATTTATTGGCCGAAACGGCTTATGTTCAAGATGGCAAAAATGCCGCTGTTCAGGTGCGTAAGTGGCGTTTTAATATCGTCTCGGCGTTATAAGGACGGTGAGTTGCGGGAGCTCCCAACTGTCCCTGACACCACGCTGTCGCGAAGCAAACACAGGACCTGTAGGAGCTGCCGAAGGCTGCGATCGCGGTGTATCAGAAGAAATGCTTCGCAGCCTTCGGCAGCTCCTACAGAAAATGTATTTCAATCTAGTGGCTTGCACGTTGTTTGATGAGAACAAGCTCTGCCCCCACAGACTCACGTCAGCCCGGATCATGCCGAAACCGACTGATATCCGGAGTAAAGGTCGTTTGGTATTGCCCTTGCATCGGATCAAGAATGAAGCCGTTATTTTCGTGTGCAGTTCTGGCGGGGATTAGTTCGAGATGGATCAGTTGCGTGAAAAGTGTTTGTGGGAACAAGTCACGACTCGTCAGATTCAATCTGCTGCGCTGAGCGAATCGCTCAAGGTCGATGTCTGCGTGATCGGCGGTGGCATCACCGGTTTGTCGGCGGCATTGCACCTGCTGGAAGGCGGCAAGTCCGTCGCGCTGCTGGAAGCCTCGCGCATTGGCACCGGAGGATCGGGGCGCAATGTCGGGTTGGTCAATGCCGGTAGCTGGATTGCACCCGACGATGCTGCTGCGGTTCTCGGCCCCGGCGTCGGGGAGAAATTCAACACGGTCATGGGCCTCGCCCCGGCACTGGTCTTCGACCTGATCGAAAAATACGCCATCGACTGCCAGGCCCGTCACGAAGGCACCTTGCACATGGCTCACAACGCCAACGGTGCCAAAGACATCCAGGCGCGCCACGATCAGTGGAGGCGTCGCGGTGCCGACGTCGAACTGCTGACCGGCGCCAAGTGCCGTGAGTACTGCGGCACTGACAAAATCCCTACCGCATTGCTCGATCGCCGTGCAGGCACCATTAATCCGATGGGTTACACCGTTGGCCTGGCAGAAACCGTGCTCAAGCTCGGCGGGCAGATTTTCCAGAATTCGCCCGTGCAGGCAGTCACTCGCGAAGGCTCCGGCTGGCTGGTCAGCACCGCAGACGGCGCGGTATCGGCTGACAAGGTCGTGGTATCAACCGGCGCTTACACCGAAGGCGAGTGGGCGGGCATCAAGCAGAACTTCTTCAAGGGTTACTACTACAACGTCGCCTCCGAGCCACTGACCTCAAGTGCTGCGGATGAAGTGCTCAAGTACGGCCAGGGCTCGTGGGATACCCGCCTGGTGTTGAGCAGTATTCGTCGCGACAACGAAGGCCGTTTGATCCTGGGCAGCATGGGCAAAATGAACAATAAACCCGACTGGTTCATCAGCCGTTGGGCTGATCGCATACAAAGCCACTACTTCCCGCAACTGGGCAAAGTCCAATGGCAGATGCACTGGACGGGCTGCATCGACTTCACCCCGGATCACATGGTCAAGTTGTTCGAACCCGCACCGGGGCTGGTGGCCGCCAATGGCTACAACGGTCGCGGTAATACCACGGGCACAGTCATGGGCAAGGCTTTCGCGGACTTTCTGATCAAGGACGATCCAAGTGTATTGCCGATTCCATTTGCCCCAGCGCCAGAGCTGAAAAGCGCGGGCGTGCGGGCGCTGGCTTATGAAACAGGTTTCAACCTGTACCATGCGGGGCAGTGTTTGCGGGTTATTCTTTAAGGCGTTGACAGTCGTCTAAGCTGAGCCACATTTTGTAGGAGTTGCCGAAGGCTGCGAAGGCAGTGCGTCTGACACCCCGCAATTCGCAGCCTTCGGCAGCTCCTACAAGTCACCGTTCCAATTCAAGGAGTCTTCCCATGCCCACCGACTGGCACAGCAACGCCATCACCCGAGCCACTCCGGTGGACAAGACCTACAAAAACACCCAGAACGTTCGACGGTTCATGCTTGAACAGTGCGGTGAAAAATTCAAATTCGACCGGGATTTCATGGCCTGGGTACGCAACGACATTCCCAAAACCATGGGCGATGTCGCTGATGAGTGGCAGCGTCGGCAGGCGTAGGAGCTGACGAGCACCGCGAGGCTGCGATGGCGGTTAGTCTGACACTCCGCCATCGCTGGCCTCGTAACCTCGGTGAGCTCTCATCAAACAAAATATAACGACCTGATCTGGAATACTTTTTACTGTAGGAGTGACCGGGGTGGCGATCCACATTGCTCGCGATTGCGTAACGTCAGGCAACAATTTATCGAAACAAAAATTGAATCGCGAGCAAGCTCACTCCTACAGGGTTCATGTTTGCTGCGCGACTCCCGGATCAGGCCAACGGTGCGATGCCCAGCGCTTGCGAGCACTCCAGCAGCGAGCGGCGCTGGGTGTCGGCGTAGAGCTTGAGATCATTGATGGTGCCGCGACCTAATGCGCGTTCGAAATCCTGTTGATTGGAGCTGGTGCCGTAGTGGGACTGCGCGTCATCGCCCAGGTTGGACTGGAAAATCCCCGCCGCACTGACCGGTAAAAAATCTTCATAAACCAACGGCTCGAAGTGCACGTCACCCGCGTTGATCAACTGCTCAAGGTCCACGTTCTGCTCTATGCCTGCGCCCTTCGCAATACCTTGTTCAGTTGGGAAGTAACGGAAATAAGCCAGACCCTGATCGCGCATCTGCTCGTAGCTGTCCGGGAACGCCTTGAAGGTTTGCCCCAGCAATTCGGCGTAACGCACGGCATTGCCTTCGTTGGGGAATTCACCCAGCGCGTCCCGAGCCTCGTTCAGCAACTGGTCATACAGCTCGCGGCCTTTGGGCGTCAAAGCTGCGCCACGCTGTTCGATTTCACCGAAGCGCGCCGAGTGGCTGCCTGCCTCGTGAGTGGATTGGCCGATAAACGTGATGGGCTCTTCCAGCGCTTTGAAACTGGTCTGGCGCAGCAGGATCGGGCAGTTGCGGCGCGGCGGTCCTTCAACCACAGCTTTGGGCGTGATGCATTTTTTAGGCATGCCTTCCTGCACGGCGTCGATGTCCAGCGTACGCGGGGTCAGGTGGTTGATGTGCGGACCATGAAACGCCACCACGTCCGCGATCAGACGATGCTGGGCATTGAGTTGCTTGTACTGATCCAGACTCACCGTGGCAGTGCTGTGCCAGCGAAATGTTTCCAGTGCTTGCTCGACGAAGTCCTGCGCGTCGGCTTCGGTCAGGCCGCCGTCCAGCTCAGACTTTTCAATCAGCTCAAGGGCGCGTGGGGTGAAGATCTTGCGCTGGCTGAGCACCTGACTGGCGAAGTCGCGCAGCTCGGGATTATCGATCAGCTCCAGACGCAGCAATGATGTGAACACCCGAAACGGGCTGACTTGCAGGGCGTGCTCATGCACGGCGCGAAAAGCCGTGGAGTGCACCGGTACGCCCGCGGGCGTCAGGTCGTAATAGCCCACCGGCTCCATGCCCATGACTGCAAATAACCGACTCAAGGTTGCCAGCTCAGTGGCGGTGCCGACCCGGATTGCGCCATGGCGCTCCATGTCCAGGCGCTGGATTTCACCGGTCTGTTTCAAGTTTTGCGCAACCTGCGAATTGCTCGCCAGCACACCTTGGTTGGTTTCCGCGACCAGTTCCATCAGCGTGCCGTACAGCGGCACTTCGGTCTTGTACATGTCCGACATGGCTCGGGAAAAACGGGCACGGATCTCGTCACGGTTGGCGAAGCTTGAAGCTGTCATTGCGGTGATTCTCCTGTTATTCGCATTAGGCGTCGTCCGCCTTTATCGACGACGTAATCCACGGCTGCCGGAGCTGTAATGCCATCTATGTGGGAGCTGAGCTTGCTCGCGATTCAGGCATCTCGGTTTACCTGATGCACCGGGTTGCCTGAATCGCGGGCAAGCGTCGCTCCCACAGGTGCTCATGCAGTCTGTAGAAATGATGATTACTCCAACCCCGCCAGACACCGCTCAAAAATATCCAGCCCTTCGCGCAACACTTCTGGCTCGATCGTTAGCGGTGCCAGCAAGCGAATGATGTGTCGCGACTTGCCACTGGGCATCAGCAAAAGACCTTCTTTACGGGCCGATTCCAGCAATTGCGCGAGCTGTTGAGTGCCCGGGGCACCGTCAGCGTTGATCAGCTCGATACCGCGCATGGCCCCCACGCCTGTCAAACGCCCCAGATGAGGCGACAACTTGTTGGCCTGCCACGCCTCGTAACGGCTGACGATCATGCTTTCCTGCAGCTCGCCCCAGGCCGACAGGTTCGCGTCGTTCAACTGGTCGAGGCTGGCGATACCCGCCGCGCACGCAATCGGGTTGCCGGAATACGTGCCGCCAAGGCCGCCTTTGGGCAGCGTGTCCATCAATTCTCTGCGACCCACCACTGCGCCCATCGGAATGCCGCCTGCAATGCTCTTGCCCAGCAGAATCAGATCGGGCTCGATGCCCAGTCGGCTGAACGCAAAGCGCTGCCCGGTGCGGCCGAACCCTGACTGGATTTCATCGGCAATCAGCAGAATGCCTTTGTCATCGCAGAACCTGCGCAGCGCCTGGGCAAAATCAGGCTCCATGGCCAGAAAACCGCCTTCACCCTGTACGGCTTCGAAGATGAAACAGGCAACGTCGCTCACGTCTATTTCGACGCTGAACAGCCGGTCCATGGCCTTGAGCGCTTGCTCGGTGGTCACGTCGTTGTCTTTACTGGGGTAGGGGATATGAAACACCGGGCCGGGCAACACGCCGACTTTTTGCTTGTACGGCGCGACCTTGCCATTGAGGTTAAGGGTCGCCAGGGTGCGACCATGGAAGCCGCCATCAAAGGCAATCACTGCGGTTTTGCCCGTAGCACCACGGACGATCTTCAGCGCATTTTCTGCCGCTTCTGCACCGCTATTGGTGAGCATGCCGCTGAGCGGATACGACACCGGGACAAATTGCTCCAGTTTGTCCATGAATCTGACGTAGGGTTCGTGAGGCACTGCGTTGAAGCAATAGTGTGTAAGTTTCGTGGCCTGATCCTGAATCGCCGCCACCACTTGTGGATTGGTATGCCCCAGATTGAGCACACCAATGCCGCCGACAAAGTCGATATAGCGCTTGTTATCGGTGTCCCACACTTCGGCGTTTCTGCCGTGGGACAGCGTCAGCGGGTGAACATGAGAAATGGATTGGCTGATGTTTTCGCGACTCATGATCAGTTTTTCTGCCAGAAGAGATTGCCCCTATATAAGCGAGTAAGGCCAATCACCCACAAGCGAAATAAACTCGCGGCGTCATTCCAATAATTCGGGACGTGGTACACCTGACCTATTCCCCAAGGAGCTCACGAGCCCCGCGAGGCAGCGATGGCGGTCTGTCAGACAAATCGCTATCGCTGTCTCGCGGGGCTCGTGAGCTCCTACAGGTTGTGTATTAAAACCGGCAAGGCGCTCGGCTCACAGGGCAAATCGAGAGACAAGCCTGTTCAAACCGACAGCCAGTTTCGACAGCTCGGTGCTGGCGATGGACGTCTGGCTGGCGGCTGACGAGCTCTGGATGGACAGATCGCGAATACTCACCAGATTCTGATCCACCGCCCGCGACACGTGAGCCTGCTCTTCAGAGGCCGTGGCAATCAGCAGGTTGCGCTCGTTGATATCAGACACCGCCGACGCGATGTCGCCGATGGCGATATTCGCTTCTTGTGCGATGGTCAACGTCAAGACGGCCTCGCTGTTGCTTTGCACCATGGAGTGCACCGCTTTGGCCGAGCCTGTCTGAATACCTTTAACCATTTGCTCGATTTCAAGGGTCGATGTCTGGGTGCGATGCGCCAGTGCGCGGACCTCGTCAGCGACCACGGCAAAGCCTCGACCCTGTTCACCCGCGCGCGCCGCTTCGATGGCGGCGTTAAGGGCCAACAAGTTGGTTTGCTCGGCAATCGAACGAATCACGTCGAGTACCTTGGCAATGTCCTGGGTTTGCGTCGCCAGGCCTTCGATTTCAAGGGTGGTCTGTTGCACGGTCTGGCTGAGTTGCTTGATCGATTTAATGGTTTCCGCGACTTTACCTTTGCCAATCGTTGCGGATTTTTCCGAGTCCTGGGTGTATTGCGAAGCCGCCACTGCGTTACGTGCCACTTCTTCAACGGCCGCTGTCATCTGGTTCACGGCGGTCGCGGCCTGTTCGGTCTGCATGTTCTGTTTCTGAATACCCGACAGCGACTCTTCGGTGATGGAACTCATTTCTTCCGCCGCCGCTGCCAATTGGCCGGAGGAGTCCGAGATATGCTGAATCGTGCTCTTCAGGCTTTGAAGCATGGCGTCGGTGGAGAGCTGTAACTCTGTTAATTCATCTTTGCCAGACACTTCGACGGTAGATCTCAAGTCACCTTCTGAAATCTGCTTGATGGATTGCACCAACTTTTTCACCGGCGCGCTGATGCTGTGGGTAAAGAGAAACGCAATAAACATCGACAGAATAATCGTGCCAATCATGATCGCAACGGTAAACGTAAAGCCCTGATCGTATTGCGTCTGCGCAGCAAGGCCTGATTGAGTGGCGCCGCTATCATTCACACTGATCAGATTGTCGATCGAGGTTTGCAGGGCAGTAGCCAACGGCACAGTGACGGTATTGATATAGACGGTGGATTCTTGTGTTGAACGGGTTTCGCTTTGAGCGATTAATACATCCAGTGTTTCTTCATAGCGCTTAAGGCCTTGCATTATATCGTTGTAAAGACGCTGTTCTTCTGGACCGGATACCAGCCCGGCGTAATCGCTTACCTGTTCATCCAGTTCTTTTTTCAACTGACCCATCTTGATGATCGACGCAGCTTTTTTGTCGTCCCCATCAGCGGTGTAATGCAGCGCTTCAAGCCTCAGGCGCAACAGCGTGGCGTCTACCTTGCCTGCCTGACGTATGCTGGGCAGCCAATCGGTTTCCAGCTCTACGGTGGATTTGTGAACCTCGCTGATCTTGTAGAGCGAGAGGCCACTCAGGCCCAGCATCAGCAGGCAAATGGCGCCAAAACTGAGCAGCGCCCTAGGGGTTAATTTGAAATTTCTCATGAACATGAGTTCACCTGTAAGGAAAGACTAGAGCGTTTGAATGACTTAATGTCCATGTGCCATCACTCTTGCCGCCTAAGATCTTAAAAAAAGTCTCTATATGCAAGAAATTTCAGAGGAGTGGAGATTGTAAAATTCAATCGCGAAGATAGTTAAATGGTTGACTGGAAATAAAAGCTTTTTTGACGTCGGCTTTAAGTTTTTTTCGCGCCTGATTTTATTGGTGTTTTCACAGGCGAGTATTGCGAATGTTTATTATTAATAAAAATGCTATCACCAAAGTATTAAGCAAATCGCTGGTTTTGCGACTGTGATTAATTGAATAGTTGTTCAGCTTGGGTTCAGGAAGTGCAACGTGCCTGTGATGTTAATAAAGGTTAGTTGTGCAGGGAGCACTCGTCGACCGATGATCGCTGCCGTGCCTGAGATCGCCGATCCAGCAAACCGGGAGCCCCTGGTCGGAATGCCAGGGCACAGGCACGCTAAGCCAACTTCATTCCGAACGGAATAGACAGCAGATGCAGGACGAACCCTGCTACGAGGCTGAAGATCATCACATTCCGGTATGTCCGCTCGTTAAACCTTTTATCGTAATGATTGACGACCAAGGCCAATGCGCCAGTGGCCCAGAAAAGAAGTGAAGCAACCGGCCAGATGATGTCCCGACCTGCAAAGTAAAACCATGTCGAATGGCCGTGCTTGCTCGGATAAAAAATCTCTACTTCTTGATAGATCAGTGCTTTTAGCACAATCGTTATGAGCCACAAGGAAAGCGCACACAGCAGCACGCGCACGGCCAATGGCAGTCGCTTCTTGATGTACAGCTCGGGGTGCAACGTCCAGATCAGCGGCTTATGGCAACGCAGACACTTTGCTTCCTTTACCCCGTTGGGCCGCACCTTGTTGTGCTTTCTGCAATTTCGACACTTTATATCCAGTGTCCAATCCATGCCCTTATGACAACTCACGCAGTCGCGCGACAGGCTTGGGGATTCCCACTGGTTTACAGCACCACAGTGGTCGCACTTCTTTTGCCTTGGTTCCATTGATCGCCAGACCTTTTTCGATAACTGAGCATACAGCGGCTGGTCGTTTGATTCGAGATCGATGAGGGTCTGGGGAGTTATGGCTGTGACCTTTCAAGACGACAGGCCGGAGATCAGGTTTAATCTCAACTCACGTATTCAGCCTGCTTACGATCCAGCAACCCATCCACCATCGCCTGAGCCATTTCCACCAGATGCATCACCGACATGGCATGGTCCCGTTGTGCGCCGTGCAGGTTATCGGCGGCTTCGTAGGCGGTGCTGGTGGCGCAGCGCAGCAGGTCCGCTGTGTGGGAGAGGACGTCTTCCTGGCTGATGTCCGTGCGGACGGAAAAGAAGCGGTTAAGGGTGCAAAGTTCGGTTGGGTTGTTCTTCACCGTGTTGATCTCCTTATGCGTAACCGGTAGCTGCAACCTTCATGATTTATGAAGGGGTGGCAGCTGTATGAGGGTTAGTCGACCGATCACAGAAAATCGGCGCACTCGAAAGTGCCCCGCATACAGCCGCCATAACTTAGGCTAGTAGATGCCTATCGCGGGATGCTTAAGATTTACTGTGAGTCAGGCGACTAAACCCGTTCGCTGCTGAGCAGCGACGGGCGGGAGGTTAGACGCGCAACTTCCCGCAAACAACCCAGTGAGCGACTCTGTCGAAAATTGAGACCAGTCCTACAAAGGCCCGTGCTGATGGATGACAGCGCTGGGTAACGTATGATTACCGTCTTATCGCAAATCACCCAAGGACCCCGCCATGCCGCCGTTAAGCAAACGCGATCAGGCACGTATCGAGCGTCGCCTGGCGTCTACCCTGACCGAGGCGTGCGAAACCGCAAAATCGGAAATCGTCGGCTTTTCGTGGTTGACCCACGAAGTGGATTACGCAGCGTTTCCTGCCAGCCTGCGCGTGGTGTGGATATTCGAGACAGAAGTCGAGAAAGACCAGGCCCTCGCCAGCGGCCAGCGTGAACGCATGGTTGATCTGACAGCCCAGGCACTGGAAGACGCCGATATCGTTATCGCCGATGTCAGCAAACGGGTGCAGTTCGACAGCGAAGAACAATGTCAGCGCGCCAATGGCGGCAACTGGCAGCAGCGTCTGGCGCGGGGTTGAAGCGTGGCAAAGGACATTGAGAATCCCTGTACCTCGGTTTGCCAGCTCAGCGGCGACCTTTGCGTGAGCTGCGGCCGCAACAAGGAAGACATCCGCAAATGGCGTCGCATGAATCGCCCCGAGAAAATGGCCGCCGTGCAGCGCGCCAGTCAGCGCCTGAAAAGCCTGAACAAAAAGAAAGGTTGAGAGCCCTCAGTCAGCGGTGTGAAAGCGGCTTCCCTCTGCAATACTCCGAACATCTACACCCGACTGTCGCCAGGAAAAATCATGAAAACAAAAAACCTGATGTTCTTGATTCTGTTCAGCGTGCTCGGTGCCTTTCAGGCGAACGCCGCTGATAAATCCTGCGCTGAAGCCATCGGTGACAAGCGCTCGGCATTACTCGTAAAACAATGCATCAGCGTATCGCCTGCCACCCGACCACCGTGCAACGCGGCCAACAGCTGCGAAATGATCAACAGCGAAGTGGAGCGCGGCTGTGGGATGTTGGCCGATGACGGAACCGCGCCGGACTTCTGCAAATTCGGCCTCACCAAGCCCGAAACCTTCCAGGGCGCGCTGATTTCCGGCAGCGGTATCGAGGATCACACCGTCACTGTTCTGCTGAACGACGGCCGCCGTTTCACGGCGTATTGCGATGGCAAATGCGGCTCGTGGTTTATCGCTGAAGACGAAGGGGAGGCCACCTTGCTGCCCAATATCGTGGGCAGAAACGTCAAGGTCACTGTGGCGAGTGAAGCCAACAAAGACCGCATCGCCGGGCCCGCAGAGGATGAGCAGTTGGTTTTTGTGAAGAAGATTGAGTTGGTTAAGTAACAGCCCAACTTCTGATTTGCAGGATTCGCCCCGGTGCCACTGACATCAGGCTTTTGCGCGGCGGGGAACCTGTAGGAGCGCGCTTGCCCGCGATTGCGTCGGCACAGGCGACGTATTTATCGACTGACATACCGAATCGCGGGCAAGCGCGCTCATCAAACAAAATGCAAATTAATAGGTTGAAATGCATTTCCTGTAGGAGCTGCCGAAGGCTGCGAAGCATTTCTCCTGATACACCTCGATCGCAGCCTTCGGCAGCTCCTACAAGTCCAATGTTTGCTTCGCGACAGCGCTGTGTCAGGGCACAGAGCGATCTCCTGCAGGAAAAAAGCATTTCGATTCAGAGATAGGTGTGTTGATGTCGCGAGGCGTTGGGGCGAATAGGCGATCTTGTTGCGGCAACCACCTACTTCTCCGGCCCAAACGCCTCAAGCCGCGCCTGCACTGCATCGTCGAAAATCATGTAAAGCGCCTCTACATCACTGGGCCGCAAGCGCTTGGCGGTTTCCAGTCCGAGGATAAAAGCGATCTGCAACTCACCCTCGCTTTCAACATCTTCGCGAGTACTGGCAGCATCGAGAGAGCGAAGCAGCTTATCAATAGGCCCACGAATAGGCTTTGGCAGCCGTAACAGGTCCAGCCTTTCTTGTGTCATTACGCGCTCCAGAACCATCGACTCGGGTCGAGGGCGGTGAGTAAGCCGACCATAGTGGGCCAAAACGGGTGTGAAGGGGATAGAAAAAGCGACGTAATGTTTGGGTCGTGTGAAGGGCAAGATCTGTAGGAGTGAGCTTGATCGCGATAGCGTCAGGTCAGGTGGCCGATCAAGCCTCCGGCTTTACGCGCTCTATCAAGTCATTCAATACGTAAGTATCCAGAAACGCCTTCGCTTGCGTGATCTGCCCATCCTTGAACGTCAGGTGCCACAGGTAGCTGTTTCTGTACGGCTGCTGATCCAGTGCCGTCGCTTCACCGTTCCACAGCACAACCACCACATCGCCTTCGGCAACGATACTCAGAACAACAGGTCTGATCGGGCTGGCCAGCCGCGCGCTGATCGGTTTGACCGCCCGCTCCAGCAAGTCCTGCTTGCCCTTATAGATGCCAGAAACAGGGCTGGACCCAGCGACAGTCCACTCAGCGTCAGGCGCCAGCAGGTCGAAGGTGGTGCCTTTGCCTTGCTGCCAATTCACAAACGATTGGCGGACCAACTCGGCATTTGAAGGCTGTGCTTTATTGTCAGTCGCCCATACCGTGCCCGTTAAAAACACAGACAGCAGGGCAGCAGCTTGAAGTCGAAAAACCGTGTTTAGCCATGTGCGCATGTCGTTCACTCCGTTGCGGTTATGAGGATTCTTGTGGAGAAGAACCTAACCCGCATCTGAGCTGACGGCGTAGCTCGATACTGCGAGGGCTTTGCCTGATGCTGCGTTTTTTGCCTTCAGGATTTGCGCCCGCTGATCTCCAAGTGACCATCACAGCTCATTAACGCCTGAAGCCTCTTTGGCCCGATGTCGAACGGGACTATCCACCAGTTCGTTCTGGAGTCATACGATGCCCCTGGCTGTAGTTCGTAGGGTGTTGTTTTTACCTGCTCAGGGTGCCGTAAAAAATAGGCATCCAGTGATTGCAGCCAGAACTGCTCGCCGTTATCGGGGCAGGACATTTCAGTTGATTCATCGCATCCGGAAAGCACAACCGACAGCAAAATGGCCGAAGCTTTAAAGCGGGATTTCATTGGCTATTCCTTGTGAGGTCGGGCTTAGCCTAACAGAGGTTCTTTCAAGGTTGGCGGCGCATGGCAGGTGGCTTGCGAGGGAGAGCGTCTGTATCTACCGGATCTACAGGCACAAAAAAGACGCCCTGAGGCGTCTTCTTCTAAATGGGTGGGTCGGGATAATTTGAATCCGTTTATTAACTTAATAATTTGTGGGGTAATCGAGACGGTCGTGGTCTCTCTATTGCGCTGACGACGGGTCGAAAACAGTAGTGCTACTGTGACTAAAGCAACTGCCCACCCGAAATATCAAATGTCGTCCCGTTAGCCCACGCCATGTCATCGGACAGGATAGCCGCGACCGCACGGCCGATATCGTCCGGCAAGCCGACACGTCCCAGCGCGATGCCTTGTGCCACATAGGCGTTCACGTCTTTGTTGTCGCGCACCACGCCGCCGCCAAAATCGGTGGCGATGGCACCGGGGGCAATGGCGTTCACCCGAATCTGGCGTGAGCCCAGTTCCACGGCCATGTAACGGGTCAGCACCTCGACTGCGGCTTTTACTGCCGCATAGAGGCTGTAACCCGGCAACGTAAAGCGCACAAAGCCGGACGAAACGTTCAGGATGCGACCGCCATCTTCAACAAACGGCAGCAGCTTCTGCGTCAGAAAAACCGGACCGCGAAGGTGCGTGGCGACCAACGAGGCAAACTGCTCTTCGGTCGCGTCAGTGAAGTTCGCGAAGAGACCATTGCCAGCATTGTTGACGAGGAAGTCGAAGCGCTCGCGGCCGAACTCGGTCTTCAACGTATCCGTCACAGCGCTTGAAAAAGCCGGATAGCTCGCGGTGTTGGTGATGTCGAGCGGCAGCATCGCTACTTTGCCACCCAGTGCCTGGATTTCCTGCTTCAGCGATTCGGCTTCTGCGACGCCGCTGCGATAGGTGCCAATGATGTGAACGCCGCGTTTGGCAAGGTGCAGCGCCATATTGCGACCAAGGCCACGGCTGGCGCCGGTGATGAGTGCGATTTGATTAGTCATGAGTTATCTCAGCCAGGTTCGGGCGCGCCTTTCGGCACGTTTTTGACCCGCTCAAGATAGGCAAACACAGATATATAACCCACGCCCAATAAGCTCAATTCATTGCCTGATTGTCTCAATCGTATTGCGCGGTGACTCGGCGCAGGCATAATCGCGCCATGAACAGAGACTTAGAGCCGCATCTCGACATAGCCCTGCGTCACGCGCCTCCGGGGCTGACCATCACGCCGATTCCGCGTGTGGACATCTGCGTGGGGCAAGGCTCTACAGACAAGGCGCCATGCCTGTATCGCTCAATGATCTGCTTCATCCTGCAAGGCTCGAAGCGCGTTGCGATCAACGACGACCTGCTGAGCTACGACAGTGAGCAATACCTCATCAGCGCCCTGGACCTGCCCTTGATCGGGCAGATTCTGGATGCAGAAGATGGGCAGCCCTACGTGGCGGTATCACTTGTGCTCGACCCGGCGATATTGGCGGAATTGGCAGCGACCATGCCTGCGGTTCGCGAGAGCGAACAAAAAGGCATTGGCATCGCGATAAACCCAATGAGCGCTCCGCTGCGCGACACATTGCTGCGCTTATTGTCATTGCTCGACACGCCCGGCGACATCCCGGTGCTCGGCCCCATGGTCGAACGGGAATTGCTTTATCGTCTCCTGCAAGGTCCCCAAGGTCGACTGCTACGCCAGATCGCCCAACCCGATGGCGCACTGGGTGGCATCCGCCGAGCCGTTGCCTGGATCCGCGATAACTACAACGCCCAACTTCGCATCGACGCGTTGTGCAATGCCAGCGGCATGAGCCGCGCAAGCCTGCATCGCCACTTCCTGTCCATGACCGGCCTCAGCCCCCTGCGATACCAGAAACAACTCAGACTGCAGGAAGCCCGCCAGCTTCTGCTGGCCGGTGAGCATCGGGCGTCTGACGTAGCGTTCGCTGTGGGCTATGAAAGTGCGTCGCAGTTTAGCCGCGAGTATTCACGGCAATTTGGGGCGTCGCCTGCGCGGGATGTGCGGGAGATACGGGAGGCAATCGGCACTCCGACCAGGGCGTAAAAGGGAGGTTGGCTATCAACAACACGACCTGCTTTGAAAACAGATTAACCATTAGTTTTCTCGGCAGGGCATTGAGTTGGCGTGGAGCGAGCGTAATTAAAGTGTCGGCTTGGGGACTGGAGTGTCAGGAATCGACTTGGCATTTTCAGGTCTTACCGGACAGCCGTCGGACAAGCCCCACCGTGTGATGACGCCACCCTCGACAAGAAATCTTTGAACGCACCAGACATACCTTGGGTTATATCCACCGGCGCCTGCAAGCCAGAGGTATTCATAAGACAGCATGCTGGAACCATCCGCCATCTTATAGCTGTTTTTGGGCGTTCCCCATGACATGACCAAATCATCTGCCGAGGAGCCTACCCATGAGGCCTGTACATCCTCGGTCGTCTGAAAACGCTGGTTGTACAGCAGATTTCCCAACGGAGAGTTTGAACACCCGGAGAGCATGACCCCCAACAACACGACACCCAATAACTTCATACCCTGACTCCGTTAATCAATATTTAACCCGCGACAGGCTTATGGTTAGCGCCGAGTGATTCTTGATTTTTCACGTGGTTAACCTGAATGAAGAATTCCACTTGCATCTTCCGATGTTAAAACTCGTAAGTAGATTCAGGCTGTTAGATCAGTCATTTGATGAAGCTTTATACGCCCCGTCCTCAGCGTGAAAAATAGTACACGTGTACTATTTTGCTGAGCGCAGAAACACCCTAAGTTGAAGAGGCCGCGCAGGGCTGCTGGTTATTTCGACGGCCGTCAAAGTGCTGGGTGAGCTGTCGGGGGCGGTGTGGTGCAATGCTGGAGCGAATCTCAAGTGGAGAGTGCGGTTACCTGACTCAGGACGGAACCGGCGCTTCAGCATCAATCAGGCTCTGGCTTTTCAGGTCTTCCCAAAAGGCTGCAGGAATGCCGACCTTCATCGCCTGCACATTGGCAATGATCTGCCCCGGCGAGCGCGCCCCCGGAATGATTGCAGACACTTGCGGATGCGCTGCGGCGAACTGCAAGGCGGCCGTATGAATGTCGATACCATGTTGACTGGCCACCGCCATTATTCGCGCACGCTTTTCTACCGCACCAGCGGGTATATCCGGGCTGAAGTTGTATCGGCTACGTCCTCCCAGGAACCCATCATTCAGGGGCGTTCCAACCACGACACTCGTGCCCTTGCTTTTCAATGTGGGAAAGGTGTTACGCAACGCATCGCGGTGGTCGAGAAGAGAGTATTGGCAGGCGAGCAGCACGATATCCGGAGTCGGATCATCGCGTGTCAGCGCCTGAACCACAGCATTCGGCGTATTGACACCGAAGCCCCATGCCTTGATTAACCCCTCGGCCCGCATCTTTTCAAGCTCGACCATTGCCCCTGTGCGCGCCACTTGATACGCCGCCTCCCATCCGCCTTCCAGTTCAGTGTTGTCGGGCGAAAGGTCATGGATAAAGACGATATCGATACGCGGCAGGCCCAATCGCTGCAGGCTGTCTTCCACAGAGCGACGCGTACCCGCTGCGGTGTAGTCATACCGATAGTTGAAGGGCGCGGGTGACTTCCAGATGGCATGATCCGCGCGCACGCCACCCGCCGCCGTCAACACTCGGCCGACTTTGGTGGAGATCACATAATCGGCTGGATTTTTACCGCGTAGAAAACGGCCCAGACGATATTCACTCAGGCCAAACCCGTAGAACGGCGAGGTGTCATACAGCCTTACGCCGGCATTCCAGGCCGCCTGCAAAACGGAATTCGCCTGCTCGTCACGGATGGGTGCAAAGATATTGCCGATCTGCGTCCCGCCCATACCGAAGCGTTGCGGGGTCATGTAACGCATCTTATGCGAGGGCGAATTGAAGGGCAGGTCTGCGCGCACAATCCGCCCTTCTGTACGCATTACGCTTCCACGCTCCGTCAGCGGGGAGGGCGCGGGCGCTGTAGCCAGCGAACTGGCGATACTCGATGCCGGTAACAAAGCGGCTGCTACTGCGCCCGCTGCCGAATAGGTAAGAAAATCTCGTCTGTCCATACAGCACTCCGTTCGCGGCTGAAGTTCTACGGGCTCATCGAAGCCGATATTCGCGATAGAAATTAGAGCAACGAGGGATAGGCGAGTGACCCTAAATCGCCATTGTTTATGCATAATCCTGCCGATAGGCTTGTGCTGAGCATGCACTCTCAGCAGACTCCAACCTTCCATTAACTGGGGCGCATGTGATGACGAGCGGTTCTCTCTCGCAATTCGGTTTCGACCATGCACACTCCCTTGTCTCGCGCGAATCCGTTGAGCCCAACGAGCGTCTCCAGTCACTCGGACGGCTTGTCGAAAAAGTCACCCGGCAGATCGGTCTGAACGAGATCTGCAAGACGTCGATTCCAGACCTGACCTTCTACCGAATGGCTGAATTGGGCACGCCCACTTACTGCATTTATGAGCCTTGCGTGGCAATCATTCTGCAGGGGGCGAAGGAAATCACGTTCGGTGAAGAGGCCTGTGATTTTGGGCAGGGAACGTTCTTTGTCACATCGGTCGACATTCCGACACTGGCTCGCGTGACCGCTGCGAGCGAGCAGACACCTTATTTATCCATCGTGCTGAAGCTCGACCTGGCCTTGCTTAACGAAGTCATCCAGATGCAGGCACCTTCCAGACAGGACGTGCCTTCTCAAGCTCGGGGCTTCGCATCTGGAATGGCATCAAGCGAGATGCTCGACGCATTCACTCGCCTCGCCACACTGATTGAGCAGCCACTTGAAGCTGGCTTGATGTCGGACCTTATCAAGCGAGAGATATGCGTCCGACTGCTGCTGAGCAGTGCGGGCCAGTGGTTGCGCAGTGTCACCCGCGATGGTCATCGAGATAAAGGCATCGTCAGAGCCATTGAATGGTTGAAACTCCATTACGAAAAGCCGCTTCACGTGGCCGAACTCGCCGAACGATCAGGAATGGCCAGCTCCACTCTGCATCACAACTTCCGCAAACTGACCGGCACCAGCCCTGTTCAATATCAAAAGTCGTTACGGCTGCAAGCTGCACGCAGCCTGATGTTGACCGACAGGGTAGACGTGAACACCGCCGCGCTGCGGGTCGGTTATGAAAGCGTCGCCCAATTCAGCCGCGAATACACCCGACGTTTCGGAGCCCCGCCGTCGAGAGACATCAAGCACGCAAGGGAACACGGTGGGAGGCTGGAATAGCGGCCCCATTCATATCGACCAAAAAACCAAAGGATGGAAAGGAATGTTCCTATGAAGGTGATACAAGCTGGGCTGTTTGCATCGTTGCTAGCGATTTGGTCTAACGTGACCGTTGGAAAGGAATCGCCGATCGAGGCCAGCGGTATACGCACAGACTTCGTGTGTACGCAGGATACGGGTCCCTCGGTCGTGCCTCAGGATTCAGATGCACAACGTTTATTCCTCTACGCTCGCCATCTTGAATCGTTGCGCGAGGGGGATTACACGAGTGGGAGTCTCGATGAATTCAATCGCATCAGTCGCTATTACCGTATCGCGTCCGCGTATGGAAACGCCGATGCGACCGAGGCATTGAGGTCCCTACAGTGGAAGTTGATCGATGACAGCTACGACGGTGTTGTCACTGAACTTCGCCGCAATCGCCAGAAAGAGAGCGACCGCCTGACGACGCTGCTCACACAGCAGTATCCGTCGCGAGGTTACCTGCTCCAGGCCGCTATGTATGCCCAGGCATGGAATCTTACCGAGGCATTAACCCTGTATCGCAAGGCAGCGGACCTGGGCAATGCCCAGGCGCAGCACCGACTGGCCGAGTATCTCGACGTCAACTCGATCGCAATGTCCAAGGCATTCGGGGCGAAGGCCAAGGACATCGCATTCGCGTTGCCGCTCTACCGCTGTGCCGCCCAGCAAGGACACGGTGGTGCGATGTACGAGCTTGCCATCAAACAAGCCAAAGACCGGCACTACGCCGAAGCGATGGCGGGATTCCAGCAAGCAGTAATGATGGGGGAAACTGCTGCTGCAGCCAGACTTGTGGATGCTTTTAACGAGAAAGCGAGCGGGCCTGAAACACTAGGAATGAAGAGTGACGCCGCGCGTTATGAACGATACGAGAAGATCCGTATTTTCTTGATCGATGAGCAAAAATTCGACCCGCGCGTGCCCGAACTGAACCAAATTGTGCCGCTGCCTCCTGCAGCGCTGCCCGAATGGGACGGGACCTTTCAGTGGAAGAAAGAGCAGCTCGCACCGCAGGAGGCTCCGTCGGAGACGTTAATGGCCAGCATGGCCAAAGCCAAGGGGTTGGATCCGCAGACAGGATTACCGAAGGATGCCGTGCGGTGAAAGTGGCGTAGCTTGTGGGTGGTGAATAGCCTTGAAAAACTTGGGGTCAGAGCACGTTTAGAACAAAGGTGGTCTGACCCCGATTTTCGCGCTGTAGTCGCCAGCCTGATTAACCCCGTAGCGGGTTTCAAACCCATCCTCATGCTGGCGGCAACGATGCAAATAGCGGCTGCTTTATTGGCGATCTTGCGAGTTAGAACTCAGCGCTGAGGTGAAAGATTGAGAGCTGTCCATAGCGTCCGCAGACGTAGACAGCTCACAGCGCTGGAAACTGTTTAGTTTTTGTTTACGCAGCGTCTCACGGGCAAGGAACGCTGTGGCTGAACTTCACAGCGTCTTCCATCTTGCATCGCGCCATTTCAATCAAATGCACCACTGAAAATGCATGATCACGCTGACTGCCGTTCAGGCTGTCGGCGCTTTCGTAAGCCGTCGCCTTGGCGCAGCGAAGCAGCTCGTCTGTGTCATTGAGCAGTTGTTCAAGGGATTGGTGATTCGTCATGTTGAGCTCCTGGAGTAATGGAGCTGCCAGAGGCCTTCCTACGGGCTTTGGGTGGCAGCTGTGCGCAGGGTAGGAATACCGGAACTCTAGGAACCCGGCCACGCCGAAGCGTGCCCACGCACAGCCACCATGATTGACCGGGAAAAGAACCACGTTCTTCCAGTCGTAACGGTTGGCATGTGCATACCTAGATAGTTCCGGGTTCCTACACCCAGGCCGCTGAATTGGCAGCGGCGGGAGGAAGGGTAGCGGGGTGTGGAGGGGCGAGCAAGGATAAGTTTGGAATGCGGGGTTGTGATCAGTGGGGCGGCGCGAGGTTTGGGGGACGTGACAGTCTATGAAATAAAAGGGAGGGGATTCACAACTTCACATGCTCGCCCCGAGTGGGTGTCTCGCCAAACTCATCAAGCAGATCCGCCGTATCGATATAAGATGTGCGGATAATGCCCCTGCTTGATTTCTTCAGGTTCATGAGCGGAGAAACAGACGTTGAAAAGGCCTGTCCGAACTTTGCGTACTTTGATGGGAGGACGAGAAAAGTCAGCAGTTTAGCTGTCTAGAATTATTTACAGGCAACTGCATGTCCACAGAAACAACAAAGGCCTGCATCGATGCAAGCCTTTGCGCTTTGGACATTTACGACATCACATAGAATATGACTCAAGCATCTCTCGTGCGCTGAGTTTGCTGTCCAGTTTTTGCAACAGAATCGAATACTGCTCAGATTTCGCTTCTTGGTGGTTTAGTCGCGCAGGACGAATCTGCTGATTTTCACGGCTGAGCGAATCTCTCGCAGCCAGTAGCAGATCATCCGGCTGGAGGGGCGACGTAAAGTAGGTCATTTTTACTCCATCACTCTGGTCGTTTGAAAAATCTTGGGTTGAGCTCGGGCTTGAAATAATGCTTACGATCAATCCAGACAAAACCGTCATGCTTGCTAATCACCGCGACATCAATTGGGCCCGATACCGATTCACTTGGCTTCGTGACCCTTTCCTTAAGCGATTCTAGCTCGATTAAGCTTTTGGCTAGCCCTGCCATGTCGGGCAGGGGAAGCGAATGTATGATATTCGACAGTGGAAAGAAATGCTGGTTGCGGATTTCCTTAAACCATTTGTCGGTGTGACCGTCTCGCGCCTCTGTCACCATATCAACTAACCTCTGGTCGTCAAGCTTGTCCGGCACACCGCACTCAGCCATTACTCTCTTGCCGAAATCGGCCAGAGCTGAACGGGTGGAGTCAAACACCGCGCCGAATACGTCTGGCGCAACCCCCATCCTGAAGGTGTCGATCATGCTGGTGGTTGCAAACGGCTGGATCACGGCTGGTGAGCTAGCGTCCATAACCCTAGGCTCTTGACGATCAAGAATCAATCTGTCTCCAAGGAAACCATAGCACTCGAATACCTCCAACGTCGGAAAATAGTCATCTTTTCCGTAGCCAGCAATTACTACGCCAGTTCTATCCGCAAATTTGCAGAAATCTTTGACCGCGAAACGAATCAGAGTGTGAACAAATCGGGTAATTAGCGGCTTACGAGAGTCATGATTTATGAATAGAAGAATCGAATCGCCGGCGGCATCAATAAAACCGGCTGCGGCCTTTGCGATCGCGCTGGCTATGTCGGCCTCGGTAAGAAGAGGGTCCAGCGGGGATGTCTCCACCTCCGATTCGACCTTCGCCAAGGCGTCTTCCAGCTCAGCGTCCGTGAGTGATTCAAGTTCATGAATGTGCTCTCGTCCAGCGGCAGTGGCTATCTGCTCGTGAAGGCGCCAAGCAGCCGACCCTATCAATGTGATCATCGAGTTGTTTTTGAGCTCATCACTGAAAAGTCTGTCGTGATGTTGGACGAAGTCAAAAAACCTCGTTGGGTAGGCTTCTAGCCGATCGTGCTGCTCGTTACCTAGATCGTCTCGGAAAGCTTTGATTGCGAGTTCCCATGGCACACCTTGCAACCCTGCTGATCCGTAAATCATGAGCCCTACCGGGGCCGCACGGGAGAGTTCAAAGAGCTTGTTTGCTCCTTTGAAGTATCGGCGCTCTTGCTGACCATCTTTCCAGGAAGTAACAGTGGTTGCACTATCGGCCGCCAAAACCACGGCAGTCCGGCTCATAATAGCGATTTCAGCGGTCATTTTAGAGGACTCTATTCCATTAGAGCCACCAATTGGCTCGTAGTGGCAATATGCACTGATTACTCTCCCCGTGCTACAGGCGTAAAGGAGGGGCTGACCTCATATTCCTCTTGAAGGTTGTCATTTCACAGCCAGGATAGGTAAAAAAAGGCACAAAAAAAGCACCTGCGTCGCCGCGAGGTGCTTTTTTGTACTGCTGAATTTGGTGGAGCCGGGGGGATTTGAACCCCCGTCCGCCAGTACTCCGCTGTCGGTCCTACATGCTTAGCCGTGTCTATTAAGTTAACCCTCAGCGACCCGACGGGCAGGGTGCTTTGGGCGAGCTGTGTAAGTTTTAGCCGATTCGTCCACAGCGTACTGCACGGCGATTCTGTTCTATATGACAATCACTTCGGGTTTACAGACATCCCCTAATGATTGCTGGAGCCGAAGCTACCAGAAGTGCGGGCTAGGCTGCTTACGCAGCTAGTTGAGCACCGTAGTTATCGTCATTGGCAACTATAGAAAGTTGCAACAGTGGATTTACGACTTCTGTTACCAAGTCGGCATGCACCTAAAGTTTCATCACCGGCGTCGAATCCTAATCGGCCCCAGGTGACTGCTTTCGCAGTCAGGCCGCGGAGTGTACTCCAATGAGGTCCTCGCGTCGACCTTCTGTCGCATCCGGTTTTGGCCAACCATGGGGCTGGCCGAAACGCGTATTACTTGGCACCGTCGGCAGACGAGCCTGTGTTTTTCAGCTTGGTGATGGTCTGGGTGGTCAGCTCTAAACACTTTTTCTCGTCGCCAGCTTTTTGAGCTGCCAGTGCTTCGTCGTGGGTTTTTTGGATTTCAGCCTTGGTGTCGGTCGACAGATTGGCCGCTGACGACTTATTCGCATCCTTCAGAGCCTGCAGGTTGGCACCACAAAGGTCATCGGCGGCGAACGCCGGGGAACCCAACAGGGCAGCGGTGAGGAACAATCCAGTGAGTGCTGTGCGCTTCATTGTGTATCTCCTTTTATCGCCTGTGGACTCGGTATGGCCGGTCGATGAGGCCCGTCGCCGAGGTCTGTGAGTAAGCCCGGCTCAGATTGGCGGGCTTACTAGACTGACTGTGCGCAAACGCAGGGGTTCTATTTAATTTACAGTCTCATGTGAAAAAGCCATATTTCGCGATATAGGCACCAAAATGGGGCGATTACCGCTGCTGTGTCGTGATCAGCCGATTTTCGCCTGTGTGACGCGATCTACCAGATAGACCAGCCCGTGGTAGTCGATCCCGCCATGTTGCGACAGGCCAATCTCGCAGGTGCGGCTGGTGGAGATGCCTTCGCTGCAGTGTTGGACCGCGTCTTTAAGGGTGCGCAGTGAGTGGGCGTTCAGCTCCGGCGTCGTGAAGCCTTTATCACCCGCGAAGCCGCAGCAATGAATGCCTTCCGGGATGACCACGTTCATGCTGCACAGGCGCGCCAGCTCAATCAGTGCCTGGCTTTCGCCCAGATGCTGGGTGCTGCAGGTGACGTGTACGGCGATGGCTTCTTGCTGGGGTGTGAAGGTCAGTTTGTCGAGCAGATGCGTGCGGATGAAACGTACGGGATCGTATAGATCCAGGCGTGTGTCTTTGAGGTTTTCCATCAGGCGCAAGGTGCACGGGCTGGTGTCGCAATAGATCGGATCGAGCCCGCCGCGACTGGCTTTGCTCAGTGCAGCGAGCAGTTGCTGGCGCTTGTCGTCGGCCTGTTCTTTGTAACCTTTTGAGGCAAAAGGCTGGCCGCAGCACAGGTTGTCCTGATCGTCGGGGAACACTACTTGGTAGCCGGCTTTTTCCAGCAGGCCACGGGTTTTGTCCATCAGCGACATTTGTTCTTTATCACCCGCAGCAGGGCCCATGACTCGCGACACACAGGCGGCCAGATAGACCACGCGCGGGCGTTGATTCTCAATGGGCGGATTGAAACGAATCGCTTGTTCGGGCTGCGGCATGGCGGGGGACCACTGGGGCACGCGCCCGGCAGACGCTTTGCTCAGTGCGGCGGATATTTTTGCCAGCCTTGGCGCACCCAGCAGCATGCGCGCGCCATTGGCGGCGTGCAGGGTAAAGCGCGCACCTTGCAGTATGGTTTTGAAGTGATTGGCCATCCAGTCTGCGGCCTGTGCGTGACTGGCTTCCTGGCTGCGCAGCTTTTTGATCAGCTCGCCGGTATTGATGCCCACCGGGCAGCGTTGCGCGCACAGGCCGGTGGCGGCGCAGGTTTCGATGCCTTGATAGTGATAAGCCTTTTCCAGTTCGTCGGTGTTGATGCCCGCACGTTTGCGCGCCTGAATGTCGCGCCAGATGACGATGCGCTGCCGTGGGCTGAGGGTCAGGCCTTTGGAAGGGCACACGGGTTCGCAGAAACCGCATTCGATGCATTTATCGATGATCTCGTCGGCGGCGGGCAGTGGTTTCAGGTGCTTGAGGTGGATCTGCGGATCGGTGCTCAGCACCACGTCAGGGTTGAGAATGCCGTTGGGGTCGAGCAGCCGTTTGAGTTGCCACATCAATTGATAAGCGTCGTGGCCCCATTCCAGTTCGACGAAGGGCGCCATGTTGCGGCCAGTGCCGTGTTCGGCCTTGAGCGAGCCGCCGAATTCGACCCCCACCAGTTGCGCGACGTCTTCCATGAACGCCTGATAACGAGCCACTTCCTCTGGGTTGTTGAAGCCTTGGGTGAAGACGAAGTGCAGGTTACCTTCCAGCGCATGGCCGAACAGGATGGCTTCGTCGTAGTGGTGTTTGTCGAACAGCGCGATCAGGCGACGCACGCCGATGGCCAGTTGTTCGACGGGGAAGGTCACGTCTTCGATGATCACCGTGGTGCCGGTTTGCCGGACTGCGCCGACGGCGGGGAAGGTGTCTTTGCGGATGGCCCACAGACGGGCGTTTTCCAGTGGGTCTTCGGTGAAATCGACCTGTTTCTCCACTGGGAAAGACGCTAGCGAGGCCATGATCTGCGCCAGCTGTTCATGCAGTAAAGGTCGGGACGCGGCGCGGGCCTCGATCAGCAGCGCGCAGGCATTTGCTGACAGTTCACGTACGAAGGCGGGCATGCCGGGTTTGTCCTGCACCGAGCGCATGCTGCGTCGGTCGAGCAGTTCGACGGCGGCCACGGGTTGGCCTTTCAGGACCGTGACGGCGTTGCAGCAGGTCTCCACGTCCGGGAAGACGATCAATGCTGAGGCTTTGTTGGGATGGTCGATGACGGTGTCGTAGGTCACTGCGCTGATAAAGCCCAGCGTGCCCTCGGAACCGACCAATAGGTGGCTGAGGATATCCAGTGGCTCATCAAAATCCACCAGGGCGTTGAGTGACAGGCCGGTGGTGTTTTTCAGGCGATATTTGTGGCGGATTTTTGCAGCAAGCTCGGCGTTGGCGCGGGTTTCACGGCCCAGTCTGGCCAGCTCTTCCAGCAAGTCTGCATGGCTGATGCGAAAGGCTGCGACGCTGTTCGGGTCTTCGGTGTCGATGCGGGTGCCGTCGGCCAGTATCACGCGGATACCTGCGAGAGTGTGGTAAGTATTTTGCGCGGTGCCACAGCACATGCCGCTAGCGTTGTTGGCGACGATGCCGCCGATTTTGCAGGCGTTGATGGACGCCGGGTCCGGGCCGATCTTGCGGCCATAGGGTGCGAGCCAGGCGTTGGCTTGCGCACCGATCACACCCGGTTGCAGGCGGATTTGCGTGCCGTTGTCGCGCACTTCGCGGCCGTTCCAGTTGTCGCCCAATACCAATAGCACTGAATCGCTGATGGCTTGGCCCGAGAGGCTGGTGCCCGCGGCGCGAAAGGTCACCGGGACGTTTTCGCGATGGGCCAGTTTGAGTAAGGCGATCATTTCATCTTCGGATTCAACGCGGATCACCAGCTTGGGAATCAACCGGTAGAAACTCGCGTCGGTGCCGAAGGCCAATGTTGAAAGCGGATCGTCGAAGCGGCGATTGGCGGGGATCAGGCGGTGGGCTTCGGTCAGGAAGGAAGCAGGGAGGCTCATGCGGTCTTCCTCAGGCAGTCAGGGGCTCAGGTTTTCAGGATTAGCGACGTCGCGGCATCTGGCGTGCCGCGTACGTTGTGATGCATGAGTTCAGACGCCCAATTCACGGACAAGGGAATCGCGGGAAATTTCGCTGATGGATTTGGCTCCGGTCAGCACCATGGCCACGCGCATTTCTTTTTCAAACAGGTCGAGCAGGTTCTTTACGCCAGCCTCGCCGTGGGTGGCCAAGGCATAAATGAACGCGCGGCCGATCAGCACGGCGTCCGCACCCAGGGCGATCATCCGTACTACGTCCAGCCCGCTGCGAATGCCGGAGTCAGCGAGGATCTTCAGGTCGCCTTTCACGGCGTCGGCGATGGCGGGCAGGGCGCGAGCACTGGACAGCACGCCGTCGAGCTGGCGGCCGCCGTGGTTGGACACAATGATGCCGTCAGCGCCGAATTTCACAGCGTCGCGGGCGTCTTCCGGGTCAAGAATGCCCTTGATCAGCATCGGGCCGTCCCAGGTGTCGCGGATCCATTCCAGATCCTTCCAGGAAATGGACGGATCGAAGTTGTTGCCCAGCCAACCAATATAGTCGGCAAGGCCGGTCGGGTTACCACGGTAGGTCGAGATGTTGCCCAGGTCGTGGGGGCGGCCGTTTACGCCGACGTCCCACGCCCATTGAGGATGGGTCATGGCTTGCAGCACGCGGCGCATCGGGCCGTTTGCGCCGCTCATGCCGTGATGGGCATCACGATAGCGTGCACCGGGCACCGGCATGTCCACGGTGAACACCAGCGTTTTGACCCCGGCGGCTTTGGCGCGCTCCAGGGCGTTGCGCATGAAGCCGCGATCCTTGAGCACATAGAGCTGAAACCAGATGGGGCGGTCGATGGCTGGTGCGACTTCTTCAATCGGGCAGACGGACACTGTGGACAAGGTGAAC
The DNA here is from genome assembly GCF_014357575.1 of Pseudomonas folii. GTDB lineage: Bacteria > Pseudomonadota > Gammaproteobacteria > Pseudomonadales > Pseudomonadaceae > Aquipseudomonas > Aquipseudomonas folii. Next base: position 56,596 of record NZ_JACONW010000014.1, read on the forward strand.
GGAATACCTTTGCTGGCGGCTGCGCGTGCTGCCTGAACCTCGCCCCTGCGGGCGTACATGCCGCACAGGCCGATGGGCGCCAGGGCCATGGGCATGCTCATGGTTTCGCCGAACAGTGAGGTTTCCAGATTCAGCTCGGACATGTTTTTCAGGACGCGCTGACGCAAGGCAATGCTGGCAAGGTCCGAGACGTTGTGGCGCAAAGTGTGCTCGGCGTAAGCGCCGCCGTCAGCGTAGTGAAACAGGAACGGCGGCAGCTTGCGTTGCGCTGCTGCGCGGTAGTCAGTGGAAGCGGAAATAATCATGGGCTCTCACAACTCGAGTGGGTGGGCAGCCGGGCGCGCTCAATGCACCCGGCGCTTGTTTCATCAGTGCACTAGCATGCCGGTGAACCAGTACGCCTGGGCGTAGGTCATGCAGCCGATGATGGTGGCGAAGAAAATGCTGTGCTTGAGGGTGAAGCGGAACAGGTCCGATTCCTTGCCCACCAACCCGGTTGCGGCGCAGGCAACGGCGATGGACTGCGGGGAAATCATCTTGCCCGTCACGCCGCCGGTCGAGTTGGCCGCGACCATCAGCACATCACTGACGCCCACCTGATGCGCGGTGGTCGCTTGCAGTGAGCCAAACAACGCGTTCGACGAGGTGTCCGAGCCGGTCAGGAACACGCCCAGCCAACCCAGGAATGGCGAGAAGAACGGGAAGGCTGCGCCAGTCCCGGCCAGTACCAGGGCGAGAGTCGAGGACATGCCCGAGTAGTTCATGACAAAGGCAAAGGCCAGCACCATGCCGATGGACACGATGGCCCAGCGCAATTCTTTGAGGGTTTCTTTGAACGTTGTCAGACCGGTGCTCGGGGTAATCCGCAACACGATCATTGCGAGGATGGCGGAGAACAGAATCGCCGTACCCGATGCCGCGATCAGATCGAACTTGTACACCGCAGGCATGGCTGTGGCGTTGGCGACGATGGGCGCGGTTTTCATCACCAGTTGGTCGAGGTACGGAATCGGGATGTTCATCGTCCACGCCTGCATGGCGCCACCGGCCAGAAACATCGCTTTGAAGGGCTTCAGCGTCCAGATGGTGACCATCACGGTGAGAATCAGGAACGGCGACCACGCCTTGAAGATCTGGCCCATGGTGTAGGGCGATTTAACCGAGGAGCGCGGCTGATTGAAACTGCCAGGGTTGCCCATGACCGCTGCGCCGCCCGAACTGCTGACCACGGTTTCCCCGGCTTTTTTCGGCTGCCAGACTTTCAGGAAGAAGGTCAGGGCGACCATGCTGACCAGTGCCGAGGTGATGTCCGGCAGTTCCGGGCCTATATAGTTGGAGGTCAGGTATTGGGTGATCCCGAAGCTCAAGCCTGCGACCAGTGCGGCGGGCCAGGTTTCTTTGACGCCTTTGACGCCGTCCATCATGAACATCAGCCAGAACGGCACGAACACCGACAGGAAAGGCAATTGCCGACCCGCCATGGCGCCAATCTTGAATGGGTCGATCCCTGACACCTGGCCCGCCACAATCACCGGAATCCCCAAGGCACCGAACGCAACCGGTGCGGTATTAGCAATCAGGCACAGCCCCGCCGCATAAAGCGGGTTAAGGCCGAGGCCGACCAGCAAGGCGGCGGTAATTGCCACGGGAGCGCCGAAGCCTGCCGCACCTTCCAGAAAGGCCCCGAAACAGAACGCGATCAACAGCACTTGCAGGCGTTGGTCATCGGTTATGGACATGACCGAGCTGCGGATGATCTCGAACTGTCCGCTTTTGACCGTCAGTTTGTAGAGGAAAACCGCAGCCACGATGATCCAGGCGATGGGCCACAGCCCGTACGCAAACCCATATCCAGCGGCCGCGAGCGCCATGCCAGCCGGCATCTGGAACGCGAAGATCGCAACCAGCACCGATAACGCCAGCGTAATACTGCCAGCGATGTGCCCTTTGAGCCTGAAGACGGCCAATGCCAGAAAGAAAAATACGATGGGTATGAGTGCAGCGGCGGCCGAAAGGCCAAGACTGCCCAAGGGTGTGTAGAGCTGTTGCCAGGTTTGCATATGGGAGGCCCCTAATTGTTTTTGGATAGGCCCGGTATTCCGTGTCTTACGTGCGAGGCTTCGGTCTGGCGCCCAGGTTGGCGGACGTCTTGCCGATGCTGACGAACGAATCGCACAGCTCACCAGTTCAAGCCTTTCGTCATCCCGAAAGGTACTTGCAGCGCAGTAGAGAGTAGCCGCTGACGCTGGCATTGGATAATTGGTAATACCAATTTACAATGTCTGATCGCTAGCGTAGAAGCCTTGGTATTGATGTGTCAATTTGCCGTGGGACGACTTTCGTAGCAGGCGCTGTGAAATCCACTGTTGATACGGTTTCTTAGGCGCTATCTGGCGGGTGCTTGAAGGGCTGCAATCAGCCAGAATACGCGGGCCCGGCAGCATGATCGGGGAAGTGGAGAAAGTGATGGGCTTTGATCAGGTGCGTCAGCGCCGTTTGTCTGACGATATTGTCGAGCAGCTTGAACGAATGATTCTTGAGGGCACGCTTAAATCGGGTGGTCGTCTGCCAGCCGAGCGTGCGCTTGCCGAGCAATTTGGTGTTTCCCGACCTTCCTTGCGCGAAGCGATCCAGAAACTGACCGCCAAGGGCTTGTTGACCAGCCGTCAGGGCGGCGGCAACTATGTAGTGGAGAACATCGGGTCCACCTTCAGCGATCCGCTGCTGCATCTGCTGGAAAGCAGCCCGGATGCGCAGCGCGACTTGCTTGAGTTTCGCCACACGCTTGAGGCGTCCTGTGCCTATTACGCCGCCATGCGCGCCACGGATGTGGATCGCGAGCGCCTGCGGTTAGCGTTCGACACGTTGCAGGATTGTTATGGGCGTGAGGGGGAAGTCAGTCGAGCGGAGGAGGGCGCGGCGGATGCCAGCTTTCACATGGCCATTGCTGAAGCCAGTCATAACGCGATTTTGCTGCACACCATCCGAGGGCTATTCGATCTGCTCAAGCGTAACGTGGTGACTAACATCGGCGGGATGTACAAACAGCGCAGCGAAACCCGCGACATGCTGATCAGTCAGCACCGGGAGTTATACACCGCCATTATTGAAGGTCGCGCGGACGATGCCCGCGATATTTCCAGTCGCCATTTGCTTTATGTGCAGGAAGTGCTGGAAGAAGTGCGGCTGCAGGTGCAGCGCACGGCTCGGGCTGAGCGGCGTAATGGGATGTGATGAGATAGAACTGTAGGGCGGTTAGTCTGTGCTGTCCCGTCTGCCGTGGGACCGGCTTTAGCCGGGAAGAGGCCGTTACAGTCACTAAAAATGTGTCGTCAGAAATGTCGCCTTCCCGGCTAAAGCCGGTCCCACGTCGAGGGCCCTATTTGCAGGCAGACATGAGGTCGCGCCTGCAAATAGAGCCTCGCAGAGTAATGAATCAGGCGCTAAGCCTAATCATCCTTACCCTTGGTCCGCACGGCACGCTGTAGTTCGCGATCGGAATCACGCTCACGCTCGGTGTGGCGCTTGTCGTATTCCTTTTTACCTTTACCCAGAGCAATTTCGCACTTGATCAAGTGCTGCTTCCAGTAAAGGGAAAGCGCTACGCAGGCATAGCCTTTCTGCTGTACAGACGACGTCAGCTTTTCAAGCTCGCGCTGGTTCAGCAGCAGTTTACGGGTGCGTGTCGGGTCAGCGATGACGTGGGTGCTGGCGGTCGTCAACGGCGAGATATGGCTACCCATTAGCCAGGCCTCACCGTCTTTGAGCAGCACATAACTGTCGACCAGCTGTACCTTGTTGGCACGCAGACTTTTTACTTCCCAACCAGCCAGGACCAGACCGGCCTCGAACTTGTGTTCGATGAAGTAATCGTGACGCGCCTTTTTATTTTGCGCGATGGTCCCTGTAGGGTGTTTCTTGAGCTTAGCCATAGGCGACGCATTATAGGGACTCGCCGCGATGTCGGCTATGGGGAAGCGCATGCTTGAGCACGATGATTTAATCCCGGACAATGTGCCCGCTCAGGCGACGTGTTTCGGGTCCTGAAGCAAAGGTGACTAATATTTCATTCGAACCGATGCTGGCTCGCCAGGTCGATTTGTTCATCACGCTGTTCACCACGGTGACGTGTGTTCGCAGTATCCGCAGGTTGGGTGACGGGCCTTGGCGCTCCTTGCTTTGACGTTTTTTTGATGCGCTATGTGGCGCCGTTCGGCATTCTTGTTGTATCTGCCGCGCAGCTTTGGAATTGACGCTGACATGACTACGCATATTCAACGTTCCGCTCTTTTGCCCTATCCGGCCAAGGCTCTCTATGACCTGGTCAATGATGTGGAGCGCTATTCGGAATTCTTGCCCTGGTGCTCCGCCTCTAAAGTGCTGGAGGCGAGCGAGGAGCACATGCGTGCCAGCCTGGAGATCGCCAAAGGCGGCCTGAGCCAGCATTTTGTTACGAAAAACACACTGGTGCCGGGGCAGTCCATCATCATGGATCTGGTTGAAGGGCCGTTCGAGCAGTTGCATGGCGTCTGGACATTCAAGGCGCTGGGCGAGAAAGCCTGCAAGATCAGTCTCGATCTGTCCTTCGATTACGCAGGCCCAATCGTTCGCGCCACGCTTGGACCTTTGTTCAATCAGGCGGCTAATACGTTGGTGGATGCGTTCTGTCAGCGAGCGAAAGAGTTGCATGCCTGAGACGATGATCACCGTTGAGCTGGTGCACGCCGGTGTGGACCGGCAACTGCTGCGTGCTGTTGAAGTTCCTGCAGGGGCGACTGTTCAACAGGCACTGCTGCTCTCCGGCGTCGGTGGCGAGTTTCCCGAGCTGGATCTCGAGCATTGCCCGGTTGGCATCTTCGGTAAAGTTGTCGGCCATGAGCGTGTGCTGGAGCATGGCGACCGGATCGAGATCTATCGTCCGCTGCTGGCTGATCCAAAGGAGGTTCGGCGCTTGCGAGCCGCCAAGGCCGCCAAGGCTCGGCAGGCGAGCGAACGTTAGGCCCATCGTTTCAGCGAATCACAGACAGCAAAAAGCCCGGCATGCCGGGCTTTTTTGTGCCTGCAGTATTGCTTACTGCGGCGACACATCCAGTGGTTCCTGGGTCGGAACAGGGACTGTCTCGACTTTGTCGACGTCCTTCTGGATCTGATCAAGCAGCGAGCCTGGCTTGGCAGGTTCTTCTTTTGGCTGCTCTGGCGTGGCCGTGGAATTACCGTCGTTGCCAAGAATGGCTTCATCACGGCTCACGCCTGGCATGAAGTCACCCGACAGGCTGACCAATTGGTCATTGCCGTTGAAGATCAGCGAAACACGCTCTTGCTGACGTTCACCGCCACCAGGCTGCAAGCTGTACAGGTAATCCCAGCGATCGGCATGGAAAGTGTCGGTCAGCAGAGGGTTGCCCATGATAAACCGTACTTGCCGTCGGGTCATTCCCGGCCTTAACTGGTCTATCATGTCCTGCGTGACGACATTGCCTTGCTGGATGTCGATTTTGTAAACCCCGGGGAATGAACAACCGGCGAGTGCGAGCAGTCCCACAAGGGTGAAACTGGTTAGCAGGAGCTTGGTGTTTTGCATCGGTGGGCGACTTCCACTATCTTGGCTGGGACAACGTAAACCCCGATCATACCTGCATTAAGAGAAGCTGCGAAGCAGCGTCTGCGAGAAAGCTGACCATGGTTGAAAATAGCGAACTACGAAAAGCCGGACTTAAAGTGACCCTGCCACGGGTCAAAATACTACAGATGCTCGATTCCGCCGAGCAGCGCCACATGAGTGCTGAGGATGTTTACAAGGCTCTGATGGAAGCTAGCGAGGACGTCGGACTGGCCACGGTTTACCGTGTCCTGACCCAATTCGAAGCTGCCGGATTAGTGGTTCGCCACAATTTCGACGGTGGACATGCGGTATTCGAACTGGCTGACGGAGGCCACCACGACCATATGGTCAACGTGGAATCCGGAGAAGTGATCGAGTTCTTCGACGAAGAAATCGAAAAACTCCAGAAGGCGATTGTCGAGCGGCACGGTTTCGATTTGGTGGATCACAATTTGGTGCTGTACGTGCGCAATAAAAAGGCTTAAATCCTTTTTTGACGCAACAGCAAAGGCGACCTTAGGG
>NZ_JACONW010000140.1 GCF_014357575.1 Pseudomonas folii
AGCACCGCTCCCACAGGGAATGCACTTCAAGGCAGCAGTTTCTGGTAATCCAAAAAGGCCAACCTCATGCCAACCAAATCCATCAAGGAACGTGCCTTCCACGCGTTTCTTTTCGAAATCATCGGCGTCCTGCTGTTCGCCCCGCTGCTCGCCTGGGTCATGGGGCATTCGCTGGCCAAAATGGGCGCAATGACCGTCATGATCTCCACCGTAGCCATGCTCTGGAACATGCTGTTCAACGCCATGTTCGATGGCCTGCGGCGCAAATGGGGCTTGCGGCTATCACTGGGTACACGTGTACTGCATGCATTGGGTTTCGAGAGCGGCCTGATTCTGGTGATCGTGCCGTTGGCAGCGTGGTGGCTGTCTATCAGTCTGCTGGAAGCGTTCCTGCTGGATATAGGTCTGCTGTTGCTGTTCTTGCCGTACACCTTGATCTTCAACTGGGCATACGACGCTCTTCGGGAGCGTGTAATCCAGCGCCGCCAGGCTAATCGCCAAGGGTTTTCGCCAGCTCGGCGATCAGAAAATCCCTGAAGGCGGACACGGCGGCCGGTAAATTTCGACCGGCCATGCTTTGCATTTCGATCCGCCGTGCCTGCATGCCTTCGTCGAGAATCGGCAAACAGCGCAATTCTTTGCCAACGACCTGTTTGTGCAGGGTCATTTCACTCGAAAGACTGATGCCGCCCTCCTCACGCACAAAGCTGTACAGCGCGCCGATGTAGTTGCTGGTCAGCACGGGCTCGAACATCAGGCCTTGTACACCGCAGCAAATATCAAACAGTTGGCGCAGCGTCGTGTCAGGCCTTGGCAGAGCAATCGGGTAAGGCTGCAATTCGGCAAGGCTGACCGCGCCGCGTCCGGCCAACGGATGGGAGTTGGCAACCACGGCAAAGATCGCCCCGCTCATGACGTGCTCGACGCAGATTTCCTTTTGTGGCGTCAGGCTGAAGGTCAGTGCCAGATCAGCCTCGCCGGAGCGGACTTTCTCTGTGGCTTCAGCCGGTGCGCACACTTCCAGGGTGAAGTGAATGCCCTGATACTCCCGACGAAATGCAGCGATGCTGTGGGGCATGTAATCCAGCGCGAAACCTTCCGAACAGGCGATGTGTACATGCCCGCGTTGCAGGCCGTGCAGCTCGGTAATCTCCAGCACCACCTGCTCGGCTTCCAACTGTGACTTGCGGGCATAAGCTGCCAGCCGCGTGCCGGCTTCACTGAGCACCATGCCCCGGGCGCGGCGCTCGAACAGGGTGGCGTCCAGGGCGAGTTCGAGCTTGGTGATCTGCCGACTCACCGCTGAAGCGGCGACATTCAGGCGCATGGACGCTTCGCTGATGGAACCGCAGCGGGCCACTTCGAGGAAATAGCGCAGGGCCGTGGACTGCACACCATACAACTGCATCAGTACCTCCGTGGATTGCCTTTTCGGCAAAGCAAGTATCGAAAGATTGTGCTTGTGGCATTGGTAAACCATCGCCTACATTCGTGTCCACACCAAAAAGAACATTGCCTGATTTCCTTTCCGCATTTGCGAACAGCTGCCCTTTGATTCAACCACTCTCGCCAACGGAGACGACGGCATGGGCATCAAAGGTTTCGCTTTCAGTATTGCGCTGCTGGGCTCCATCAGCAGCTTCCCGGCCCACGCCGGTAAAGCCAACGACACACTGGTTTACGCTTCCGACAGCGAACCTGAAAACATCAGCCCTTATCACAACGACCTGCGCGAAGGCGTGATTCTCGGTCGGCTGATCTGGGACAACCTGGTGTACCGCGATCCCAAAAGCGGCGAATACAAACCCATGCTGGCCACCAGCTGGAAACAGGTCGACGACACCACCCTCGATTTCGAACTGCGCAAAGGCGTCAAATTTCACAACGGCGACGCATTCACCGCCGACGACGTGGTGTTCACCCTCAACTACGTCGTGTCGCCCGAAGCCAAAGTCGTCACTGTGCAAAACGTCGACTGGATCAAGAGCGCCGAAAAAACCGGTGACTACAGCGTCCGCCTCCATCTGAAAAAACCTTTCCCGCCCGCCCTGGAATACCTCTCCAACGCCGTGCCGATGTTCCCGAAAAACTATTTCGAGAAAGTCGGCATGGCTGAATTCAGCCGCAAACCGATTGGCACCGGCCCGTACAAAGCCGTGTCGGTGGTGGCCGGTGAAGGCGTGACCATGGACCTCAACAAGGACTATTTCAAAGACAGCCCGCAAGGCCTGCCACACATCGGCCACATCAAGTTCCGCGTCATCCCGGACGCCGAGACACGCCTCGCCGAATTGATGACCGGCGGTGTCGACTGGGTATGGCGCGTGGCGCCGGATCAGTCGGAGAACCTCAAAAGCATGCCGAACCTGACCGTGACCAGCGGCGAAACCATGCGTATCGGCTTTCTGATTCTCGATGCCCGGGGCACCTCCAGCGAAAACTCACCGATGAAAAACCTCAAGGTGCGTCAGGCGATCAACCACGCCATCAACCGTGACGGGCTGGCCTCGCAACTGGTGGGCGGTGAAGCCAAACCGTTGCAGGTGGCGTGCTATCCGGGGCAATTCGGTTGCGATACCACGGCGGCGACGGTCTACAACTATGACCCGGCCAAGGCCAAGGCGCTGCTCGCTGAAGCCGGTTACCCGAATGGGTTCGAGACAGAAATATTCGCCTACCGCGACCGTGATTACGTTGAAGCCATCATCGGCAACCTGCGCGCCGTGGGCATCAACGCCAAGCTGCGCTACCTGAAATACGCTGCCCTGCGCGACCAGCAACGTGGCGGCAAAGTACCGATGTCGTTCCAGGCCTGGGGCTCGTTCTCGATCCTCGACACTTCAGCCTCGGCCGGCACCTGGTTCAAGGGCAACCCGGACGACAATATCAAGGACCCGCAAGTCCAGGGCTGGCTGCAAACCGCCGACAACGCCCTCGACCCGCAGGTGCGCAAGGACAACTACCGCAAGGCCTTGCAGCGCATCAGCGAGCAAGCTTACTGGGCGCCGCTGTTCAACTACTCGATGAACTACGCCTACACCTCCGAGCTTGAGTTCACGCCGTATCCGGACGAATTGCCGCGCTTCGTGCTGTCCAGCTGGAAATAAGCCACAACCACCGTTGCCGTGGTGCTGAGTGATCGCGCCACGGCAAACCTCCACTTTTTCAGCCAATGGATACGAGGAAACTTGCCATGCTTGGGTTCCTTCTGCGTCGTCTGGGTATCGCTGTGTGCGTTGCGATTACCGTGTCGATCATCAGTTTTTCTCTTCTGCACCTGTCCGGTGACCTGGCCACTGCCATTGGCGGGCCGGAGGCCAGCAGCGAACAAATCGAACAGATCCGTGTGCAGTACGGTTTGGACAAACCTTTGCCAACCCAGTACTTCAACTGGCTGGGCGACTTGCTGCGACTCGATCTGGGCGACTCTTTTTTCTTTCAGGAATCGGTCTATAACCTGATCGCCAGTCGCCTGCCGATCACTTTGAGTCTGGGCGCAATGGCGCTGGGCATCGCGCTATTGGTGGCCATCCCGCTGGGTGTATTGGCCGCCGTGAAACGTGACACCTGGATCGACCGCCTGGCATTGAGCATCGCCGTACTGGGCCAGGCCATGCCGAGTTTCTGGTTTGCGCTGATGCTGATCGTGGTGTTCGCCGTCACCCTGAAATGGCTGCCGGTGTCGGGTAACTCGACGTTCCTGCATTTCGTGATGCCCGCCATTGCTTTGGGTTACTACGCGACCCCGGCGATCATGCGCCTGACCCGCGCGGGCATGCTTGATGTGCTCAATTCCGATTACATCCGCACCGCGCGGGCCAAGGGTTTGCGCCCGGCGCGGGTGCTGTTCAAGCACGCGTTGCGCAATGCGTTGATTCCGGTCGTAGCGCTGGCGGCGGTGGAGTTCGGCTTCATGCTCGGTGGTTCGGTGGTGATTGAAACCGTGTTCTCCCTGCAAGGCGTCGGGCAACTCGCCTGGGACGCCATCGCCCGCGACGACTTCCCCGTGGTGCAAGCCGTAGTCCTGCTGATCGCCGTGATCTACATCATCCTCACCTTGCTGGCCGACGTGCTCAACGCACTGCTCGACCCGCGCATTCGTGTGCGTTAGGAGGCTTTGCCATGTTCTTGAAGACACGCCATTCAAATCCTGACTACCCAATGCTCACGTCGAACACAAAACCTCTGGGAGCGGTGCTTGCCCGCGATGAGGCTGGACGCGATAGACCTGATATCTGCGGTGCTCTTATCGCGGGCAAGCACCGCTCCCACATAGAAAGCATTTCAGTGCAGGCAGTTGTGAATGATTTGTGCCGCGCTGAAAGGAGGCTCCCATGAGCACACCTGCCGCCCCTCTCGCCATCAACGATTACCTGCCACCGCCCAGCAGCCTCAGCCGGGTGTTGGGCAAAAGCTTTCGCCATCGCGGTTTTGCCATCGGCATGGTGTTGCTGATGATCATCTTCATCGGTGCGCTGTTTGCGCCGTGGCTGGCGCCTTACGACCCTTACGTCCAGGACGTGATGCTGCGCATGAAACCTCCGGTGTGGATGGCCAACGGCACGTGGGAATACCCGCTGGGTACCGACAAGCTGGGCCGTGATTACCTGTCGCGTTTGCTCTACGGCGCGCGTATCTCGCTGTTCATCGGTGTCGCCGCCGCGTTGATCTCCGGCTTTATCGGCACGGTCATGGGCCTGTTGGCCGGTTACTACGGCGGCAAGGTCGACGCGTTAATCAGCTATCTGATTACCACCCGACTGGCGATGCCGGTGGTAATGGTTGCACTGGCTTCGGCTTCGTTGATGGGCGGCTCATTGAAAGTCGTGATCGTGCTGCTCGGCTGCCTGTTGTGGGATCGCTTTGCAGTCGTCGTCAGGGCTTCGGTGCAGCAGATTCGCGATGCCGAATACGTCGCCTCGGCCCAAGCCCTGGGTTGCTCGACCCTGCGCATCCTGGCCAGTGAAATCCTGCCCAATCTGGTGGGCGCGCTGATCGTCGTCGCTACCCTGGAAATGGCCCACGCGATTTTGCTGGAGTCAGCGCTGTCATTCCTCGGCGTGGGCGTACAGCCGCCCACACCGTCCTGGGGTCTGATGATCGCAGAAGGGAAACCCTACATGTTCTTTTCCCCGTGGGTCATCGCCATTCCCGGCGTTGCCCTGATGATTCTGGTGCTGGGCATCAACCTGGTCGGCGACGGTCTGCGCGACCTGATCCTGCCCGACGGCCGCAACTGATAGAGGAGCCACGAACATGGCACTACTCCACGTTGAAAACCTGCGCGTCGACATCCCCATGGGCAACAGCCCGACACCGGATGACATGCTGCACGCCGTGCGCGGTCTGGATTTTGAAGTCGAGCGCGGCGAGATGCTGTGCATCGTCGGTGAGTCCGGCTGCGGCAAATCCCTGACCTCTCTGGCGCTCATGGACCTGCTGCCTCGCAAGGCCAGACGCACCGCAACCCGACTCACACTGGACGGCATCGACATGCTCACCCAGAGCGAACGGCGCATGTGTGACCTGCGGGGCAACCGGCTGGCGATGATCTTTCAGGAGCCCATGACCTCGCTGAACCCGGCTTATAGCATCGGTGATCAGTTGAGCGAAGTACTGACCCAACACCGCAAGGTCTCTCGAAAAGACGCCATGGCCCGCGCCGCGCAGATGCTGGAAAAAGTCGGCATCAGCAACGCCACGGAACGGCTCGGCCAATACCCGCACCAGCTCTCCGGCGGTTTGCGGCAGCGGGTGATCATTGCCATGGCCTTGATGTGCGAGCCGGACCTGATCATCGCCGACGAACCCACCACCGCACTGGACGTGACGATTCAGGCGCAGATCCTGCGCCTCATTCGCGACATTCAGAAAGAATTCGGTCTGGCGGTGATTTTCATCACCCATGATCTGGGTCTGGTGGCGCGTATCGCTGACCGTGTCGCGGTGATGTACGCCGGGGAAATCGTCGAGACCGCTCCTGCGCTGCAACTCTTCGAAAACCCGCAGCATCCTTACACCAAGGGCTTGCTGGCGAGTATCCCGATCCCTGGCAAGACCAAACCCGGCGAAGCGCTGGGTTCGATCCCTGGCCTGGTGCCCAGTCTGGTCGGTGAGCAACAAGGCTGCGCATTCCGTAACCGTTGCGGTCAGGCCGTTGATGCCTGCGCGCAGAACATTCCCGAAATAATGCGAGACGGCCACATGGCTCGCTGCCTGTTTGCCGCACCGGGTCCGGAGCCGACCCGCCAACAGGCTCAGCTCCAGCAAGGGAGTGCCCGCGCATGAAAAAGGACATTGCTCTGGAGCTGTGCGACATCCGTCGCGAGTTCCGCATGAACAAAGGCTTCTTCAAAGCCCCCGCCACCCTCAAGGCCGTGGACGGTGTGTCGCTGCGCCTGATGCGCGGCGAAACCCTCGGGCTGGTGGGCGAATCCGGTTGCGGCAAAAGCACCCTGGCGAAGATGCTGCTCGGTCTGCTACCGCCCACCAGCGGCGATGTGCTGGTCAATGGCAAACATCTGGCGGCCACCGATCGCAAGGAAATGTCCCGGCATATCCAGCCGATTTTCCAGGACCCGTATTCGTCGCTGAACCCGCGCAAGACGCTGCGGGAAATCGTCACCCTGCCGCTGATCGTCCACGACATCGGCACCACTGCCGAGCGTCGCAAGAAGACCGAAGAAATGCTCGACGTGGTCGGTCTGCCCAAGCGAGTGATCGACAGCTATCCGAGCCAATTGTCCGGCGGCCAACGCCAGCGTGTGGCAATTGCCCGCGCCTTGATCATGCGCCCGGACGTGCTGATCTGCGACGAGCCCACGTCTGCGCTGGACGTTTCGGTGCAGGCGCAAATCCTCAACCTGCTCCAGGACCTCAAGCGCGAATTCGGCCTGACTTACCTGCTGATCAGCCACAACCTGGCGGTCATCGAACATCTGGCTGATCGCGTTGCGGTGATGTATCTGGGGAGGATCGTCGAAGAACGCACCCGCGAATCCTTGTTCGCCGCGCCCGGCCACCCCTACACCCGCGCCCTGCTCGATTCGGTGCTCACGCCTGACCCGCGTCTGGGCATTCCCGATATCGGCCTGCATGGCACGTTTCCAAACCCCATGTCGCCGCCATCCGGCTGCGCGTTTCACCCGCGCTGCCCCAGCTGTTTCGCGCCCTGCAAGACGGCCTACCCGGCCAATGATTCGATCATCGGCGGCAAAGTACGCTGCCACCTCCACGACAGTCCTGCCCAAACTTTGGAGCTCGTCCACTCATGAGTCGCTCACAGGCCATCCACAACACTACCGAGCAGTTCGATAACGGCGCCTTTCTGTCCCTGCTCGAACGCAGCGTCGCCCTGCACACCGAAAGCCAGATTCCAGACCAACTGCCGGAGCTCTACCGCTACCTCAAGGAATTCATCACGCCCCACGTCGAAGCGCTGGGCTTCAGCGTGCAGGTCTACGACAACCCACTTCCCAAACGCGGACCGCTGTTGATCGCCACCCGTATTGAAGACCCGGCATTGCCGACGGTGCTCAGCTACGGCCATGGTGACGTGGTTAACGGCTACGATGCGCAATGGCGTGAAGGCTTGTCGCCCTGGGAAGTCAAAGTGGATGGCGAGCGCTGGTACGGTCGCGGCACCGCGGACAACAAGGGCCAGCACCTGATCAACCTGACGGCGCTGGAACAAACCCTCAAGGCTCGCAATGGCAAGCTGGGTTTCAACGTCAAACTGCTGCTGGAAATGGGCGAAGAAGATGGCTCACCGGGTTTGCGTGCGTTCTGCGAAGCGCATCCTGAAGAACTCAAGGCTGACGTCTTCATCGCCTCGGACGGCCCGCGTCTGGCGGCTTCGCGCCCGACGATATTTCTCGGGTCACGGGGCGTGTTCAACTTCGAACTCAGCGTCAACCTGCGTGAAGGCGCACACCACTCCGGCAACTGGGGCGGCCTGCTGTCCAACCCGGGGATTATTCTGGCCAACGCCATTGCCAGCATGGTCGACGAGCACGGCCGGGTAAAAATCCCCGCCTTGATGCCCAAGGAAGTCCCCGAAGCCGTGCGCCTGGCGCTGGCGGATATTGAAGTGGGTGGCGGTCCCGGCGACCCGGAAATCGACCCGAACTGGGGCAACCCCGAGCTGACCCTCAGCGAGAAAGTCTTCGGCTGGAACACCCTCGATGTCATCGCCTTCAAGACCGGCAACCCCGATGCGCCGGTGCATGCGATCCCCGGTAAAGCTAACGCCCACTGCCACATCCGTTTTGTGGTGGACAGCGACTACACCACCTTCATCCCGGCGGTGCGCGCACACCTGGATGCCCACGGTTTCACTCAGGTGGAAGTCAAACAGGGCCGCATCGACATGATGAACGCCACCCGTCTTGACCCGCAAAGCCCGTGGGTCGGCTGGGCGCTGAACTCCCTGGCCGAAACCACCGGCAAAAAACCGGCCCTGCTACCCAATCTCGGCGGCTCGCTGCCTAACGACGTCTTTGCTGATGTGCTCGGTTTGCCAACGCTTTGGGTGCCACATTCGTACCCGGCCTGCTCGCAGCATGCGCCCAATGAACATTTGCTCGCCCCTGTGGTGAAAGAGAGCCTGCAAATCATGGCCGGGCTGTTCTGGGATCTCGGCAACGATGCTTCGCGATTGACGCAGGAGCATCAACAGCGGGAGCAAGCCAAATGAGCGACGCTCGACAACAGGCGCTGGACTGGCTCGCGGGCCAGGGCGAGGCGATGGAGTCATTGCTGCAACGCATCGTCGACACTGATTCCAACAGCTACGACAAGGCGGGTGTCGATGCCGTGGGCGCACTGCTTGCGGCGGAACTGGAAGCCGACAGCATCCTGCTCGAACGCATGCCCGTGGAGGGCTTTGGCGATGTGATGCTCGCTGAGGTCTCCGGCGCTGCGGGCAAGCCGGTATTGCTGCTGGGTCATCGCGACACGGTTTTCCCCAAAGGCACCACCACGACTCGGGGCTACAGCCGCGACGCCACCCTCGCTTACGGGCCGGGCGTGGCGGACATGAAAGGCGGGCTGGTCCTCAACTGCTTTGCCCTCAAAGCGCTGAAGCGCGCCGGTCAACTGCCCTACCCGGTTCAGGTGCTGTACACAGGCGATGAAGAAATCGGCTCCGGCAGTGCTCGCGGCCATATCGAAACCGCTGCGCGTGCGGCTCGCGCCGTGCTCAACACTGAACCCGGCAGAGCCAGCGGCAACGTGGTCAGCGCCCGTAAAGGCGGTGCGACCTTGATCATCGAAGTCACCGGCCGCGCCGCGCACTCGGGCGTCAACCATGCCGACGGCGCCAGCGCCATCGAGGCGCTTGCCCGCAAGATCGTAAAGCTGCATGCCTTGACCGACTATCCGGCGGGCATCACCACCAACGTCGGGCTGATGTCCGGCGGCACCTCCAGCAACACTGTCGCGCCCAGTGCCACGGCCAAGCTGGACGTGCGCTTCATTGAGCTCAAGCATTGGGATCAGATATTCGAAGCGATTCAGAAGATCGTCGCCGAAGAAGAATTGCCCGGCACCACTGCCGTGTTAAAAGAAGCCACAACCTTCCTGCCCATGGAAGCGCAACACAGCATCCGCTTGCTGGCGCTGTATCAGCAGCAGGCGCAGACATTGGGCTTCAGTGTCGAAGGCGAATTCACCGGTGGTTGTGCTGATTCCGGCTTCACCGCAAGCCTCGGCATTCCGACCCTGTGCGGCCTTGGTCCGGTGGGCGGCAAGGTGCATACCGACCGCGAATACCTGGAACTGGACACCCTCGTGCCCCGCGCTCAGGCATTGGTGGCGACCATTCTGGCGGTGGGTGAAGCTTACTGAGGGAATTGGTCTCTTCGAAACGCCGGGGATTGGCTATCCACATCGTTCAACCCCGACGTTAAGGTTGGCGCCATCGCCCGATTGGGCATTCCAACCTACGAGAGCACGCCAACATGAACGAACGCATCCAATGGGCCACCGTCGCCCCCGAAGCCTACCGCGCCATGGCGGCCCTTGAGGCTGCCGTCGGCAAATCCGGGCTGGAAAGCTCGCTGCTGGAACTGGTCCGGTTGCGCGCCTCGCAAATCAACGGCTGCGCCTTCTGCATCAACCTACACGCCAACGACGCCCGCCGCGCCGGGGAAAAAGAATCCCGCCTGCAAACCCTCAGCGTCTGGCGTGAAACCGCGTTCTTCACTCCTCGGGAAAAAGCGGCGCTGGCGTGGGTCGAAGCCATGACGCTGTTGCCCAATCAGCAAGCCTCGCAGGAACAATACCTGGCATTACAGGAGCATTTCAGCGACAGCGAAGTGGTCAACCTCACCCTCGCGATTGCCACCATCAATGCCTGGAACCGTTTTGGCGTCGGGTTTGCGATGGTGCCAGCGTAAAGCCCAAGCTGGAATGCTGCCTGCCTGTGGGAATGTGATGTCGTGGGAGCGGCTTTAGCCGGGAAGAGGCTACTCCAGACGATGCATTCGTGTCGTCAGAAACTCCGCCTTCCCGGCTAAAGCCGGTCCCACGTCATTCTCTCCAATATTTCAATCTCACCGTTCCTACAGAAAGCAGCGCCTGCTAACTCTGCGGATCACCCCGCCATCGGTTGCACCCGACAGCCCTCCCCCCTATGATTCGCCCCGTCGCTGCACATCAGCGATCGGATTTGGCGATCCGGACTACATATACGCAACAGCTCCAATGCTTGGTTGTCTTCACTTGTGTGAGCAACAGTTATGGCGGCTGTGCGTGGGAGACCTTCGGGTCTGCCGGGTATATGTGACCGGTTCGCCAACCTGCGTACAGCTGCCACCTGATTTCGTTTGGCGACGAAACCGGGGCAGGCTTTAAATCACATAGATGGAATAACCGAATGCCTCAATACACCCCGCTCTCCCAATCCCCCAATACCGTCCTGTTCATCAACCCCGACGCCCCGCTGCCCGACCTGCACCACTTCGCCGTGCAACGCCTGCGTGCCGTCAAAGACCTGATGAACAGCCTCAGCGACGCCAAAGAACCCGACACAGCCAGCCTTGCCAATGCCGCTCACCTGCTGCTGCAGGACAGCTGCGAGGTGCTTGAGATTATGGAAGTCCGGCTCGACAAGCTCAGCGCCTGATTCAATGCAATCTCCTGTAGGAGCTGCCGAAGGCTGCGAATCGCGGTTTATATGACACACCGCTTCGCAGCCTTCGGCAGCTCCGACAGGAATTGTGCGCTGTTCATCTATCGATCAAATTTGCAGATGCTTCACATAAGGACTATTGGTTGGAGTACAGCTCCGGCTGTGAGGAAACTCGCCGGCACTCTTATTACAGGCCCTTACCAACATGACCAACAACGTTCTAAAACTGGCTGCTTTCAGCGACGGCGACCAGGGCGGCAACCCCGCCGGTGTATGGCTCGGTGATTTTTTGCCGGATGAAGCAACGATGCAGCGGATTGCTGCCGAGGTAGGGTTTTCCGAGACTGCGTTTGCAGCACCCATCGCCGAGGGCTTTCGGGTGCGGTATTTCTCGCCTGAAGCCGAGGTACCGTTCTGCGGTCACGCGACGATTGCCCTCGGTGCTGCACTGGCCGGGCAGCATGGCGATGGGGTGTTTAATCTGACGCTGAATCAGGCGCAGATCAGCGTCGAAGGCCACGCCCAGGGCGATTTGATTTCAGCCGCTCTGCAATCACCACCGACTCACAGCGGCCCTGTTGATGATGCCTTGCTGCACGAAGCACTGGCGATGTTCGGCTATGCGCAACACGATCTGGATGCGCGCATTCCACCGGCATTGATCAACGGTGGCGCGCAGCATTTGGTGCTGGTGTTGAACAGCCGGGAAAAACTGCGGGCCATGGAATATGACCAACAGGTCGGACACGAGCTGATGACCCGAGCCGGATGGGTCACGGTATTGCTAGCGTATGCGGAAAACCTGCAGCTGTTCCACACCCGCAATCCGTTCGCGTGGGGCGGCGTGTACGAAGATCCCGCCACTGGCGCTGCAACCGCGGCGTTCGCCGGTTATCTGCGCGATCTTGAATGGCCCCACGGCGGGCATATCGACATTGTGCAGGGCGAGGACATGGGCAGTCGCTCGATACTGCGGGCGCAGATCCCGGAACAAAGCAGCCCGGAGCAGAAAGGCAGTTCGATCCGGGTTTCCGGCATGGCTCGCAAGCTGTAAGTCAGACCTTGAGCCGTGAACCGCCAATGGCTACGCCCACCAGCATCACGGCGACGACCATGAACGCGACTTCCAGGCTGCTGGCGTGGGCGATGAAGCCAATCGCTGCCGGGCCGATCAGAATCCCGGCGTAACCCAGGGTGGTCAACGCCGGGACTGCGACATTCTCGGGCATGCTCTTTTGTCGGCCCAGCGCGCTGTAGCAAACCGGCACGATGTTCGAACAGCCCGCGCCTACCAACGCGTAACCGAGCAGTGCGGCTTGCCATGACGGTACGAGGGTCGCCAACGCCAGCCCCGCCGCCGCACACAAGCCACCAAGAATGACGATGTGCCGTGGTCCGACACGCCGCACCACGGCATCGCCGAACAATCGGCCCAGGGTCATGGTGAAGGCAAATACCGCGTACCCCAGCCCCGCGTAGGAGGTTTCAACACCGCGCAACTCGCTGAGGAACACCGCGCTCCAGTCCAGCATTGCGCCTTCGGACAGGAACACCGTGAAACACAGCAGGCCGAGGAACAGCACCACGCCCCGTGGGATGGCGAATGGCGGGCCATCGGTTTCGCTGCCGTAAGTCAGGAAATGCGGTGCGGCCTTGAGCAGCGCGATCAGTAAAACGGCGACAACGGCAAACATCGACACCAGAGGCGACGCGCCCACGCTCAACAAACCGGCGACTCCCGCTGCACCGGCGATGCCACCCAGGCTGAACAGGCCATGAAAACCGGACATCATGGTTTTGCCACTGGCACGCTCGACGATGATCGCCTGGATATTCACCGCACAATCCAGCGCCCCCATGGCGGCGCCGAAGATAAACAGCACGGCAATCAACGACGGCAGATGCGAAACCGTGGCCAACAGCGGCAGGCACAGACAGATGATCGCCGAAGAAATCAGTAACACCCGGCGACAGCCAATTCGCGCTGCCAGCGCACCGGCCAAGGGCATTGCGATGATAGAACCGACACCCAGACACAGCAGCAACAGGCCCAAAGTGCCCTCATCCAGCCCGACCCGGGCTTTGGCATACGGCACCAACGGTGCCCAGGCGGCAATGGCAAAACCGGCAATGAAAAAGGCCACACGGGTGGAGAATTGCTCCAGTCGACCCGGCACAACCGGTGCCGGGGTGCTGATGGAAGTCATGCAGGCTCCTTGAAAAACGGCGGACCAAAAGGTCCGGTAACCGGCGCAGCCTAGCAGATGCTGTCAGGTTTTTTGCAGGAGATCGCACAGCAAACATTTGACCTGTAGGAGCTC
>NZ_JACONW010000141.1 GCF_014357575.1 Pseudomonas folii
CTACCGAAACAAACCTGCTCATGAAACACAAAGGGCAGATCGGGCAGCGAAGTGAATTCGCGGATCAGCATTCGGTACTCGGCATCCGGGTCCAGATCAGCGAACTGTTCTGGCCAGAAGATTTTCGCCAGCCATTGTGCCCCCACTATGTTGAAAACGCTGTTGTAAAACTGGTGATTGAGGCCTTGCACGCAGGCTTTTGCTGAACGCGCAGTGGCGGCAAACCCGGGGCGGGCCATCAAGCGCTGCATTTCGCTGTTGATCTGCTCGGCATTGGCGCCGTAGCCGAAAGGGATCGCGGTGACGCCGTTGCGCAGGCGCTGAGTACCCGTCATCAAGTAAACGTCGGGTTTGCTCAGGATCAGGGTTTCCAGCGCCACATCGGCTGACTCGCTGCGCAGGTAGCGGGAGCCAAGGTTGATCGCACCGAGGTTCTCGACCAGCAACCCCCAACCGGCGCGAGCCTGGGTGTGGCAGCAGCCCCCAGCCCCGGCTTGGCCCGCTCGGGCTTCGACAAAGACCTTGGGG
This sequence comes from Pseudomonas folii, assembly GCF_014357575.1. Lineage (GTDB taxonomy): Bacteria > Pseudomonadota > Gammaproteobacteria > Pseudomonadales > Pseudomonadaceae > Aquipseudomonas > Aquipseudomonas folii. The sequence continues at coordinate 529 of NZ_JACONW010000141.1, forward strand.
GCTGGCAGGCCAGCGCTCTTCTCTCGCAGTTCTGCAAGTTGGCGACCATAGACCTGTAAATACGCTTTGGCGTTGTCTTCCTCGCCCAATACCCGCCCCAGCAATTCCAGACTACGGGGCACGTTCACTAATGGGTCCAGCTCGTTGTCGACGTAGATCAGCGGAATGTCCAATCGCTCAAGTACGCTGTTGAGTACCGTGTTTTCGATGGCTGCCCGACCACTGAGCCTGGCAATGATCAGGTCGGGGTGGGTGCGCAACAGGCTTTCGATGTCCAGCTGGCCCGTGTCGGGGAAATCCAGATCCTTGATCTGTGCAGCGTGCGGCCAGCGTTGACTGACCACATTCCACAGCCCCGGGTCGGAACTAGCGAGATTGTTATCCCAGGCAATCACCCGGGCCAGCGGGTTGTCCCGTTCCAGGAGGGCCAGCGACAAAAGGGTATTGCTGTCCTGCAACACGATACGTTGCGGAGCGTGGGCCAAAGTGACGGTGCGCCCGGCAAGATCAATGACGGTGAGAGGGTAGTTGGCGGCTTGAGCTGCGGAGCAGAGTAAAAACAGCAGGCCCAATGTCCTCAATGCCACGTCCCTTAAAAAGTCGCACGAAGTCACTGACACCCCCCCAATACCCTGTGGGAGCAGGGCTTGCCCGCGATAAGGCTGCACGCTATATACCTGATAGTTGCGGTGCACTTATCGCGGGCAAGCCCAGCTCCCACAGGTTTCGCGTAATCCGGCTTAAGGGCCTTGAGAAATAGAAGCAGTTGTTGGAGCGAGGCTTGCCCGCGAAGAACGATAACGCGGTATGCCTGTTTAACCGCGCCGCCTGATTCGCTGGCAAGCCTCGCTCCAACGGTCCGCAGTGAAACCTCTGAAAAGTTCATGCCACAGAACCATCCACGTGAATCTGCACCCGGCCCTTACTGCATCGCTCGACCCTGGCCTGGACCCGATAGACCTGCTCCAGCATGGTCGGAGTCAGGGTGTGTTCGGGCGTGCCAGCAACATTCAGGCGGCCACGTTCGAGCACCATGATTTGATCGGCCCAGCGCGCCGCCAGCCCTAGATCATGGAGGACCACCACGACGATTCGGCCCTGATCGGCCAGTTGGCGGACCATGCTCATGACGTCGTTTTGATAGCGCAAGTCCAGCGCACTGGTGGGTTCGTCGAGCAGCAACAAACGTGGCTGGCGAATCACCGCTTGAGCGAGGCTGACCATTTGCCGTTGTCCGCCGGACAGGCTGTCCAGTGGTTGCAGCGCCAGATGCAGGATGCCCAGCTGTTCCAGAACGGCGCAGGCCTTGTTTTGCTGCTCCTTTGCGTTGCCGACCATGGCCAGCGAATCACCGCCGCGCAAGGCCCCGAGCAATGTCTCCAATACGCTCAAAGCAATGCCGTCGGGCAAGGTCTGGGGCATGAAGCCCAAAACGGCGGCACGTTCGCGACGCTTGCAGCGCAGCAGATCGAGCTCACCCAGGCGAATATCACCCGTCGCCGACAAAAGGCCGGCAAGACTGCGCAACAGGGTCGACTTGCCTGCACCATTGGGGCCGACCAGTGCGACGACTTGACCCGGTGCAATGTCCGGCAGGTCAATGCCGTGCAACACCGTGCTGCGTTTATAGGCAACGGTCAGATTGCGTACCTGCAACTGGCTCATGTCCGGCCTCGCTTGAGAATCAGGCTCATGAACAACGGGACACCGACCACGGCGGTCACAATGCCGATAGGCAGCACCACGCCCGGAATCAGCTGTTTGCTGACAATGGCCGACAGCGACATGATCAGCGCGCCCATCAACGCGCTGACCGGCAGGAAGAAGCGGTGATCTTCGCCGATCAGCATGCGGGCAATGTGCGGTCCGACCAGCCCGATAAAGCCGATGGTACCGACGAAGGCCACTGCGGTAGCCGCCAGCAGACTGATACGCAGCAATGCTCCCAACCGCAGACGAGCGACATCGATGCCCAGCGTTGCGGCACGCTCATCACCCAGACGCAACGTGGTCATCTGCCAGGACGCGCGCAAGCTGAACGGCAACACCAGAAAAAACACCACGGCCAGCGTCTGCACCGCCGGCCAACTGGCGCGACTCAGGCTTCCCATGCTCCAGAACACCAGTTGTTGCAGAGCATCCGCCGAGGCCAGGTATTGCAGCAGCGCAACCATGGCGTTGAAGCTGAACACCAAAGCAATGCCAAACAGCACCAGTGACTGCACGCCGCCGGTAAGGCTGGCGACGGCCTGTAACAACAACACCGACGCAAAAGCGAAGATGAACGCATTGGCGGTAATCAGCCAACTGCCAGGCACGCCGGGTATGCCCAGGTCCAGCACAATGGCCAGCGCCGCGCCGAAGGAGGCTGCCGATGACACGCCCAGGGTAAACGGACTGGCCAGCGGGTTATTGAGGATGGTCTGCATCTCGGCCCCGGCCAGCGACAGCGCCGCACCCACCAGCACGGCCATCAGCGCAAATGGCAAGCGCAGTTCGCGGACGATCACCTGAGTATCGGGGTCAACGCTGGCTGGATCGAATATCGCCAGCAAAACCTCGATGGCGGCGAACCGGGTAGTGCCCAACGTGATGTCGGCCACCAGACACGCCAGCAATGTCAGCACCAGAACGCCACAGATCCACAGGCGTTTACGCAGGATTTTGCTGTAGGCGATCCGCAGTGTTTCGGCATTCAGGGCGGGTTGCGAACGGCTCAAAACTTCGCACTCACGCTGGCGATGAACGAGGCGGGCGCGCCTGCGTAGTTGCCGTCAGTACCGGCCGCGGTTTCGATGTACTTGCGGTCCGTCAGGTTGCGGCCTTTGAGGGACACACGGATGTTCTCGTCGATGTCGTAAAACACGCTGGCGTCTATCCGGGCGTAGCCGCCCACATCGTAGCTGTTATTGATATCGCCCTGACGCTCGCCCACGGCAATGACGCCAGCACCGAAGCCCAGACCTTTCATGGGGCCATCTTGTAGCTGGTAGCTGGACCAGATCGAACCGCTGAGGATCGGCACGCCGTCCAGGCGGTTGCCGGTTTCGATTGTCGTGTCCTTGGTGACTTTTGCGTCCAGGGCGCTGACGTTACCGATGATTTCCCAGCCATCCAGTGGTGTGCCGCTGACATCCAGTTCAACGCCGCGCACCCGTTGTTCGCCGGTCTGTACCGAGTAGTTGTCGTCTGTGGGATCGGTTGCTGCCACGTTTTGCCGGGTAATTTCAAATACCGACAATGTGGCGCTAAGGCGGTCAGGGATCAGGTCAAACTTGGCGCCGACCTCATATTGCTCACCTTCCTCCGGGTCCAAAGTACTGCCGTTGCGCTGGGTATCACTCTGCGGAGTGAAGGAAGTGCTGTAGCTGGCGTAGAGTGCCAGCCAGTCAGTGGGCTGATACACCAGGCCCAGGCGAGGTGAAACCTTGGACGGGTCCAGGTTGGTTTTAGTGACTTCGTAGTCCGCATCAGTGGTCGTATTGCGCTGCCGCGTATCGTCGTAACGCGCACCCACGATCAGCTTCCACTGTTCACTCAGATCGATCTGATCCTGCAAATAGAAGCTGTAGGCTTCCAGTTGGTAATCGGTTTCCTCGTTGAATGAGAACGCGCCGGGCTGGGCGCCGTAGACCGGATTGAAAATGTCGATCGAACCCAATGTTGCTCGATCCGTAGCCACGTTGCGCTTGCCGTCGATGTACTCGAAACCTGCCAGGGCTGTGTGCTTCAGGCCGCCGGTGGCGAAGCGGGCAAGGGCTTCGAACTGCATGTCCAGTGTCTTGATGCGCTCGTCGCCATCGGTTGCACGACGAGCAAGGGTGCGGTTGTCGTCCTCCAGGCCGCGCAAATCCACTACATAACGATTCTTGTGGGACTGATCCCAGCGGGTCATCTGGCGCAGGGTCAGCCAGTCATTGACATCGTGCTCGGCGCGATACCAGACCGACACTTTGTCAGCCTTGTCCCGTGACCAGGGCTCGTGCAGATAGCGATCGGCGTTCATGTTGATCTTGCCGTTGACCGGGATCAGCCCGCGGTCGAAAGGGCTGGTCTGGTTAATGTACTCCAGGCCCGCATCCACACGCGTCACGTCGCTGGGTTCCCAGCGCAGGGTCGGCGCGACATAGGTGCGCTTGCTGTCGCGGAACGTATCGCGAAACCCGCGCTCCGTCTGAGTCGCGACCGTCATGCGTCCGGCGAGGGTTTTGGCTTCGTCCAGTGGGCCGCTGGCGTTGGCCTCAAGGCGATAGAAGTCATAGGAGCCCACCTGCGCCTTGACCTCGGCCTCCGGAGTGAAGCTTGGCTGGCGGGTCACCAGATTGATCAGGCCTCCCGGATTGCCACGGCCGTAGAGCACCGACGCCGGGCCTTTGAGCACTTCGACACGCTCGACATTGGCCAGATCACGCAGCGCTTCCGGGCGCGACACCAAGGGGTTGATCAGCATGCCGTCCACCGCATAGGTGGTGGCTTTGAAGCCGCGAATAATGAAGCTCTCGGAAGAGCCGCCATGGCTGTTGCCACGTTGCACGCTGCTGACATTGGTCAGGGCATCGCCAAGGTTATTGACCTGCTGGTCTTCAATTACTTGACGCGAGACCACCTGGATGGATTGCGGAATGTCGCGCAGGGCCGTGTCAGTCTTGGTCCCTGTGGCGCTACGGGTTGCGCGATAACCCTGTACCGGGCCGTCTGCGTGTTCGACAAAACTTGTGGAGGTAATCGTCGAAGGCGCGAGGTTGATTGAGCCGCTGGCAGGCTGCGCGAACAACAACAGCGTACGGTCGTCAGTCAGCGACCAGCCTAGACCTGAGTCTCTGAGCAGCTGCGTCAGCGCTTCGCGTTCGCTGAGTTCGCCACTGACTGCCGGTGCGGTTTTGCCGTTTGCCAGTGCCGCGTCGAAACTCAGCTGTAATTTATTCTGTCGAGCGAATTGTGCCAACGCCGAAGCCAGCGGCTGCGCGCTCATGCTGTAGCGGTTGGTTCGCGGACTTTCAGACGCTTCGACGGCCCAACCGTTGCCCATTGGCAGGATGATGAGCAGGGCAAGAGACGGCAATGCAGGTAAGCGCGACATCATTACAATCCTTCATACGTCTTGATTACGTTTGCGAAAAATTCTCAAACTGATGATCAAAGACGTAGCCCTTCGGGATTTTTTTCAGGGTCGTGCGAAAAAATAAAAAAAAACTGAGCGTGCACGTTTATTAACAGATATTTGAGCTGTAGGAGTGCACGAGCACCGCGAGGCCAGGGAAAACACCATAGTCACTTGCATCTGCACGATTAACGCGCAACCTTAGCCGCTACTGTTTGTGATCTCCAAACAATACCAATGATCGCGGGGCATGAATGGACCGTTTTGATGCAATGCTGGCATTTGCCCGGGTCGTGGAAGCGGGGAGCTTTACCAGGGCAGCTGACACGCTGCACATGAGCAAAACCACTGTGACCCAACTGGTGCAGCAGCTGGAAGCCAAACTGCGGGTCAAACTCCTCAATCGCACCACGCGCAAGGTCAATGTGACTGCCGACGGCGCGGTGTACTACGAACGTGTGGTACGGCTGCTGGCGGACCTGGATGACGCAGAAACAAGCCTTTCCAGCGCGGCGTCATTGCCCCGGGGGCGGTTGCGAGTGGATGTGCCCAGCCCGTTGGCCAGAATGATTCTGATGCCGGCACTGCCGGACTTTCATGCTCGATACCCGGATATACAAATCGATATGGGCGTCAGCGATCGCAAGGTTGATTTGATTGGCGAGAACGTCGATTGCGTTGTACGCGGTGGCGAACTCACCGATCAGTCACTCATGGCGCGCCGTGTAGGTGACTTGCAGCTTGGGGTGTACGCCGCGCCAGCTTATCTGCAGCGTCTCGGCACTCCAGCTCACCCTCGCGAGCTTGAAGAGTCTGAGCACCGGATCGTCGGTTTCCTGTGGGCGCGCACCGGTAAAGCCTTGCCGTATGCCATGCAGAACGGCGCCGAACGTCTGACCATCAATGGTCGCTACGTGTTGGCGGTGGACGATGGCAACGCGTATCTTGCGGCTGGTCTGGCAGGGATGGGCGTGCTTTGGCTGCCGGACTATATGGCAAAAGAGCACGTAACAAGCGCAGAGTTGATCCGATTGTTCGAGGGCTGGCGCATGGAACCCATGCCGCTGTATGTGGCGTTTCCGCCAAACCGGCACATCAGCATCAAGGTCCGGGTATTCATTGACTGGGTTGCAGAGCTGATGGCTCAACACGGTCCGGTCGCCGACCGATACGCCATTGATGAGACGGAGAACCGGGCGACATGACTGAGCGACGTCAATTCAGCGGTGGCATGAAGGGCAAGAATCTTCGCTATCTTGGAGATGACTCGACGGCTTCAACCCGTCAGGCAAAAGCCGGATTTTTGCTGCTCGAACATTTCTCGCTTCCCGCATTCACCCAGGCGCTGGACACTATCATCACTGCAAACCTGCTGCGCCCCGGCTTGTTTGCGACCTGCACCTTCGGGCTGCAGGAGGGAGAAGTGATCAGCGACCTGGGGCTGGTCATTCGCCCTGATTTCCGCCTGACATCGGACGGGATAAAAGGTCTGGATTTGCTGGTTATCTGCGGCGGTTACCGGACCGAACTCAAGCATTATCCTGAGCTGACAGCGTTACTGAACTCGGCGGCAGAGCAGGGTACGGCGCTTGCGGGCTTGTGGAATGGTGCGTGGTTTCTGGGTATCGCCGGTTTACTCGACAGTTGTCGTTGCGCGATTCATCCGGAACATCGTCCCGCCCTGGCTGAAGTCTGCAAAATCACTCATGTCACCAGTGAGCCGTTCGTGGTGGACCGGGACCGCCTGACTGCCGCCAGCCCATCGGGCGCCTTTCACATGGCGCTGGAGTGGATCAAGACGCTGCATGACAAAGCGCTGGTCGAAGGCATCGAGGACATTCTTTCTTTTGAAGAGTCCCGTTACCGGCGCATCAAGACGTCTGCGCATCTGTCGGTCAGTGCGCCGTTGCGTGAGGTGGTGAAGCTGATGGATGCAAACCTGGAGGAACCACTGGAAATGGAACAACTGGTGAAGTACTCCGGTCGCTCTCGTCGCCAGGTCGAGCGTTTGTTCCGGGAACAACTGGGTACTACGCCGCAGCGCTATTACCTGGAATTGCGCATCACTGAAGCCCGACGTCTGCTACAGCACACAGAGATGTCCCAGGTGGAAGTGCTGGTCGCCTGCGGATTCGTGTCGCCCAGTCATTTCAGCAAGTGCTACAGCGCATTCTTCGGTTACCGGCCATCCAAAGAGAAGCGACTGGTTCGCTAGTGCTGATATCACTCAATCTGAAAATCAACCCTTGCTGTGCTCTGAGGAAGTTGGGGGAATAGCCACACCGCGAGGCCCGGTAATGCCCCAGATGACAAGTCCGACAAATGGAAGCACTACAATCAGGATTGCCCAGCCCAGTTTAGTGCCCGAACGTTTGGTACTGCGATACACGCTAACGATCGCCCATAGATCCAGCAGCACGATGATTAGCACCGCACCGATTACAAATAATGAAACTTCCATTGGTTGCTTCCTTGTTATCGGTGCAGAACAGTTATGCTGATAAAGCACGACTGTTCTGCTGGCCCGGATTTGAGTTACTGAGCGGCGTTACCACCGTGAGCTTTTGCCAAGGTTTTGGCATGTTCCAGATGCTTCTTCAGATCCGGAAGCATTTTGCTCGCAAACGCCTTCAGATCAGCGTCTTTACCCTCATTCACTTCTTTCTCGAATAACGCAATGGTTTGCTCGTGTGCCATCACTTGGTTGTTGGCGTAGGCCTGATCAAATGATTTGGCACCGCGCAGATCAAGAATCATGGCCTTTGCCTTGTCCATCAGCATAGCCTCATCGGACACCTCGAGTTTCTTGCTCGCAGCGATTTTGGCGAGCTCCTCGTTGGCCTTGGTGTGGTCCTTGATCATCATGTCGGCAAAGCTTTTTACATCGGCAGATGTGCCTTTCTCTTGCGCGAGTTTGCCCGCCTGGATTTCCGCGACACCTTTGGCCGAGGCGTCTTCTACGAAATCGTCGTTATCCTGGGCGGCAAAGGCATTCAGACTTGTTGCAGCGATCACGAAAGTCAGTGCTGTGTTTCGAACTAAACGAGACATTTAATATTCCTTTTGCATGATGATTAATTGTTTTTTTCAGCTCTCGTAGTTGTGATTCAGAGTGGGAGTTAAAGGTTCAGCTTAAATGACGGCAGGGTAAATCAACTCGATGGGTGAGTTTGTTTGTTCGTGCGAGGCATTCATTTGAACGGATAGAGGGCAAAGAATGATTACGATCCTTGGGAAAATCATGCCGGGTTTGTAAATAAAAAACCCTCGCGGCGTTCACGTCGCACGCCAAACGTATGGATCAAGCAAGAATGACTCAGCCCGGGCGGCTTTCCGAAGGCGGGGCGGCTTCGTACTTGCCCCAGATACGCCGTAAATGTCGCGCCGAGCCAAACCCGGCGCGCTCGGCTATCGCTTCCATATCCAGTGTCGATTCGGCCAGCAGTTCACGGGCGACGCTGACACGCAGTCGGTGCAGATAATCAAGCGGGCTGATACCTGCGTGTTCATGAAATAACCGCGCCAGATGTCGGCTGCTGGTACACGCAAGGCTCGCCATGCGGGTGACACTCCAGTCGTCACACGGCGCTGCGGTGATTGCGTCCTGCACACGATGCAGCGCCGGGTGCAAATGATTACGTCCGGCAATCCAGGGCGATAATTGCGGGTCCGCGCCGCCCCGACGCATGTACACCACCATATCCCGCGCTACTGAGCAGGCCAGCTGTGGTCCAGCCATCTCGGCGACCAGATGCAACATCAGGTCGATACCGGCGGTGACGCCAGCGCTGCAACTGATCGGACCGTCGGTGACATAAAGCCGGTTCTCAAGCACGCGCGCCTTGGGGGTCATGGCCTGCAACGTTGCGCACAGTGAGTGATGAGTCGTGCATTGCCGACCCTCTAGAAGACCCGCTTTAGCGGCGGTCAACGCCCCTGCGCAGATGCAGACCAGCCGGTTCCCCGACGGTGCAAATACCCGCTGCAACCAGTCGGTAACCACCAGACTGGCCTGCTCGAACTGAAGCTGCCGGGCGGTTGTTGTCGCGGAGGTTGAGCCCACCAGTACCACCAATGTCCCAGGCACGAGGGAATCAGGCAGTGGTGCCAAACCGGCGAGTGGCAAGCCAATTGAAGACTGCAGCGACGCAACCGGGCTGACGTATTGCAGATCAACATTCAGCGCCGACTCGCCTTCACTTTGCGCGGCAAGTCGCAACACTTCCGCCGGGCCTGCCAGATCAAGCATCAGCACATTGGGCAACAGCACAAACAGCACCGGAGTGGTCATCGTTTCAACCTGCGAGCACCTGATCGACCGTCACGATTCGGGCAAAGCGATCTTCCAGCACCAACTCGGTACGCTCGCGGATATCTGCGGGGCTGTAAGTGCGGCCACTGCGTGCGTGAGTCATGGGAAAGGTCAACGTCGCCTCGCTGACGAAGTCCACGGCAAAGCCACTGTCCGAGGCTTGCCGTGTAGTGGTTTCACAACACTGCTCAGTGCGGATGCCGCTAATGATCAGTGAATTGATATTTCTTTCGGTCAGCCACGCGGCTAGCGGCGTACCAGCGAACGCGCTGTGAAAACGCTTTTGAATCACCACATCCGGGTTGATGGACAGTTCGTCCAGGGTTTTCACGTGACCTGACGCCAGAGAGAAGTGTCCCTGCGCTTCGACGTGAAAGACTTGTACCACGGGGATGCCTTGCTGGACACATCCTTCAATCAACGCTTGTTGATTTTTCAGGTAAACGGGCAGGTCAGTTTCGGACCAGTAGGCGGAGTGACGAAACGAGTGCTGTACATCAATGACGATCAGGGCTTTTTTGCTCATGGTCTATTCTCTTTGCTCTGTAAGAGTGGTTCAAGCGATGCCATGGTAAGCACAGAGGGGTGTAGGCAATAGACAAGGCGCGGACCAATGCAGGACGGTTTCGGACATCCCGGCTTTTAGTTTGGATGCTCGGCGCGTTTGTTCCGTCGGCAACGCTCCGAACAGTAGCGGACTTCATCCCAGCAGCGTGCCCACTTCTTGCGCCAGGTGAAGGGCAGCCCGCAGACGATGCAGGTTTTTACGGGCAGCTCATTCTTTTTCAATGCAACTCCTGTTCAATAAATGTAACTACCTGATTTGGAATGCTTTTCTTTAGGAGCGCGCTTGCCCGCTATTCGGTGTGTCAGTCGATACATATATATCGGCTGTGCTGACGCTATCGCGGGCAAGCGCGCTCCTACAGGCCCTGTGCTTAACAAACGATGTGCTTTAAATCATCTCCCCGGCATCCAGCCTGGCAAGCAGCATCTCGCCACGCTGCCAGAGGGCTTCCTGTTTCGATTCGGCCATGCGGTCAAGGTTTTTGTAGATCATGCCCATGCGCTGATTGCCGCGCAAAAGGTCGCTGTGACGCATCAGAAAGTGCCAGTAAAGCGCGTTGAAAGGGCAAGCATTATCAGCTGTGCTTTCAGTCACTTTATAAGCGCAGTCACCGCAGTAGTTGGACATGCGTTTGATGTACTGGCCGCTTGCGCAATAGGGTTTGGAACCGAGGTAACCACCATCGGCATGCATGACCATGCCCAGGGTATTGGGCAGCTCGACCCAGTCAAAGGCATCCATATAGATCGCCAGATACCACTCGCATATTTGCGGGGGCGCAATGCCGGCAAGCAGCGCGAAGTTGCCGGTCACCATCAGCCGCTGAATATGATGCGCATAAGCGTATTCCAGGCTTTGACCAATGGCCTGACTCATGCAATTCATCCTGGTCTTACCCGTCCAGTAAAATTCCGGCAGCGGCCTGCTGTTACCGAATGAATTGCCGCTGGCGTAGTCCGGCATCTTCAACCAGTAGACGCCACGCACATATTCACGCCAGCCGATCAATTGGCGAATGAAACCCTCGGCGGCATTCAAGGCAATGCTGCCCGACCAATAGGCCGACTCCACATCGCTGCACAGCTGACGAAGGTCGAGCAGGCCGATATTCAGCGCGGCGCTGATTCGTGCGTGGAAAAGGAAGGGCTCATCGCTGGCCATGGCGTCCTGATAGTCGCCAAAACCGGCCAGCCCGTAATCCAGAAAATACTCCCACAGAGACTGGGCCTCGGCATGTGTCACCGGATAATCAAAGTTCTCCAGAGCACCGTAGTGACTGGAGAACCTTTCCCGAACCAGCGTAATGACGTCCTGCGTGATTGCATCGGTAGAAAAGCGTGCCGGGTAGGGCGCGCGCACGTTCCTGGGCAACGCCTTGCGGTTTTCCGCGTCGAAATTCCAGCCGCCACCGACCGGGGTGCCGTCTCCGTTGATCAACAGTCGGCTTTTGCGGCGCATCTCCCGGTAGAAGAACTCCATCCGAAGCTGTTTTTTGCCTTGGGCCCAGTCAGAGAATTCGCCACGGCTACAGAGAAAACGCGTGTCGCTGTGCCACTGGATCTCTAAGCCACACGCCTTGATCGAGTGTTCGAGACGCCAGTCCCCAGTCTCAGTCAGGTGAATTTCTTTCGGCTGCAGCGATGAGTACCAGCGATGCAACTCGGCCGGCACCGACCCGGTGTTCTCTGAGTCATCAAGCCGGACGTAGTACACACTGATACCACGCGCTTTCAAGGCCTCGGCGAAATGCCGCATGGCACTGAAGATCAGTGTGATCTTCTGTGGGTGATGGGGCACATGGCTCGCTTCCTCCATGACCTCGACCATCAATACGGCATCGCGTTCGGCGTCCAGCTCAGCCAGCGAAGCAAGGTCAAAGGACAATTGGTCGCCCAGCACCAGACACAATCGGCGAACCGCACTCATCAACGCATCTCTCTGTTCAAAACGTCTTTCCTGATGGCTATAAGCCGAAGTGATGCAAAAACCTGTACCAATGTAAATTTTTGTACAAGTATTTCATAGGTATTTGTGAGTATGGCCGTTCAGCGTATTTGGGAAAGGAACTGAAGAAAAACCGAACACCTCAGTTCACAGGCACTCGAAAAATGTAGAGACCGATTCAAACTCATTTAAGGAACAGCCCCATGCGACCGCAAACTTCGTTCATCTTCGATCTGGACGGCACGCTTACAGACAGCGTTTATCAAAACGTTGCAGCCTGGAAAGAAGCCCTGGACTCTGAGGATATTCCCCTCGCGATGTGGCGCATCCACCGCAAGATCGGCATGAGTGGCGGGCTGATGCTCAAGACCTTGTCGAGAGAAACCGGGCTGGATATCAGCGAAGCGCAAGCCAAACGACTCAGCGAAAAGCACGCGCAAGCCTACGAGCGGCTTCAGGGCCAGATCATTGCACTGCCCGGTGCCGTAGAGCTGCTTGATACACTCAGCCAGGACAACCTCAAGTGGTGCATTGCAACCAGCGGCGGGATTGATACGGCGACGATCAATCTGAAAGCACTGAAGCTGGACATCAACAAGATCAACATCATCACCCGCGATGACGTGAAATACGGCAAGCCCGATCCGGACCTGTTCCTGGCCGCAGCGGAAAAACTGGAAGTGCCTATCGAGGAATGCCTGGTGATTGGCGATGCCGTCTGGGACATGCTTGCTGCACGCCGCTGTAAAGCCACCGGTATCGGCTTGCTATCGGGCGGTTATGACATTGCAGAGCTTGAACGGGCAGGGGCCTTGCGTGTGTATGAAGACCCGAAGGACCTGCTTGAACATCTGGACGAGATCGCCTCGCGGCCTTGACAGGCGGGGTCAGGCTGTAGGAGATATCCCGTCGTCCAGAAGCCGCGCTGTC
>NZ_JACONW010000142.1 GCF_014357575.1 Pseudomonas folii
CAGGTCCAATGTTTGCTTTGCGAGTCATATTCTTCAGGCACAAAAAAGGGCTGCCAATGGCAGCCCTTTTTAGTTGTCGCATGAAGCTTACTTGCGATCTTCCAGTGGCACGATATCGCGGGACACGTAGCCGGTGTACAGCTGGCGTGGACGGCCAATCTTGTACGGGCTGGAAAGCATTTCCTTCCAGTGGGAGATCCAGCCGACAGTCCGCGCCAGAGCGAAGATTACGGTGAACATGCTGGTCGGGATACCGATTGCCTTGAGGATGATGCCCGAATAGAAGTCGACGTTCGGGTACAGCGAGCGCTCGATGAAGTAAGGATCGGTCAGGGCGATCTCTTCCAGGCGCATGGCCAGCTCAAGTTGTGGGTCATTGGTGATGCCCAGCTCCTTGAGGACTTCGTCGCAGGTCTGCTTCATCACGGTAGCGCGCGGGTCGCGGTTCTTGTAAACCCGGTGACCGAAGCCCATGAGCTTGAACGGATCGTTCTTGTCCTTGGCCTTGGCGATGAACTTGTCGATGTTCGATACGTCACCAATTTCATCGAGCATGGACAACACGGCTTCGTTCGCGCCGCCGTGCGCCGGGCCCCAGAGCGCGGCAATACCGGCTGCGATGCAGGCGAACGGGTTGGCACCCGAAGAGCCCGCCATACGTACAGTGGACGTCGAGGCGTTCTGTTCGTGATCGGCGTGCAGGATGAAAATCTTGTCCATGGCCTTGGCCAGCACCGGGCTGATCGGTTTGATCTCGCACGGCGTGTTGAACATCATGTGCAGGAAGTTCTCTGCGTAGCTCAGGTCGTTGCGCGGGTACATCATGGGTTGGCCCATGGAGTACTTGTAAACCATGGCCGCCAGAGTCGGCATCTTGGCAACCAGACGGATGGCCGAAATTTCACGATGCTGCGGATTATTGATGTCCAGAGAGTCGTGATAGAACGCGGAGAGTGCACCCACCACGCCACACATCACCGCCATCGGGTGAGCGTCGCGACGGAAGCCGTTGAAGAAAGTCTTGAGCTGCTCGTGAACCATGGTGTGGTTTTTCACGACAACAACGAACTGGGCTTTCTGTTCGGCGGTTGGCAGTTCGCCATTCAGCAGCAAATAGCAGGTTTCCAGGTAGTCCGACTGCTCGGCCAACTGTTCGATCGGATAGCCGCGGTGCAGCAGGATCCCGTTGTCACCATCAATGTAGGTGATCTTCGACTCGCAAGAGGCGGTCGACATGAAGCCTGGGTCGAATGTGAAGCGGCCGGTGGCGGTAAGACCGCGTACGTCGATCACGTCGGGGCCTACGGTGCCGGTGAGAATGGGCAGCTCGACGGGGGCTGCGCCCTCGATGATCAACTGCGCTTTATTATCAGCCATGTGGCCTCCTGTTTATGCTTCAAATCATCAGACGGCCCCCCACGCAGGGCCCGCACCACTATAGTTAGATAAAATCTAAAGTCAATTTGCCTAAAGTCGTGTTCCAGAAGGCTTTCAGGCTTGATTTACCCTGCGACATTCTGTCACTTACGCTTTTTATCCGGCCAGCGCAATCACCGATTTGAGGGGCCTCTCTGCGTTGTCATTAGTAACCTAACTGTCTATACTCGGCGTCCGACCGCCAGGGGCTTTAGGGCCTGTATACCGGAGGTCGTCACTCCCTGGGTGGTGGGTACCTGACCAGTGCACTTCCCAATAATTTGCCCTGATAGTTAGGGGCTCTTCAAGTGTGAAATAAAGCCGTGAAAAGCCAACGACCTGTAAACCTAGACCTAAGGACCATCAAACTCCCAGTCACTGCTTACACGTCCATTCTTCACCGTGTCTCCGGAGTCATTCTCTTTGTCGGCCTCGTCATCATGCTCTATGCATTGGACAAGTCGCTGAGTTCCGAAGAAGGGTTCGGTGAAGTTAAAGCGTATCTGACCAGTCCGCTGGCCAAGCTTGTGATCTGGGCTCTGCTGTCCGCCCTGCTTTATCACCTGGTAGCGGGCATCCGCCACCTGATCATGGACGCGGGCATTGGCGAGACGCTGGAAGGCGGCAAGCTGGGCTCCAAAATCGTTATCGCCGTATCCGTGGTGGTAATCGTTCTGGCGGGAGTATGGATATGGTAACCAACGTCACTAACCTGTCGCGTTCGGGCCTCTATGACTGGATGGCGCAGCGCGTATCTGCGGTCGTGCTCGCGGCTTATTTCATTTTCCTTATCGGATACATCGTCGCCCACCCGGGTCTCGACTACTCCCACTGGCATGCACTGTTCTCAAACAACTGGATGCGCATCTTCAGTCTGCTGGCTCTGGTTGCCCTGGGCGCTCACGCCTGGGTCGGCATGTGGACCATCGCGACTGACTACCTGACGCCGATGGCGCTGGGCAAGTCGGCGACGACTGTGCGTTTCCTTTTCCAGGCGTTCTGCGGCGTTGCGATGTTCGCGTACTTCGTCTGGGGTGTGCAGATTCTTTGGGGTATCTGAGTCATGGCTAACATAAATACACTTTCATTCGACGCCATCATTATTGGTGGCGGCGGTGCAGGCATGCGCGCTGCCTTGCAGCTGGCTCAGGGCGGCCACAAGACCGCCGTAGTCACCAAGGTTTTCCCGACGCGCTCCCACACCGTTTCCGCTCAAGGCGGCATTACTTGCGCCATTGCTTCTGCCGATCCGAACGATGACTGGCGCTGGCACATGTACGACACCGTCAAGGGCTCCGACTATATCGGTGACCAGGACGCTATCGAATACATGTGTTCCGTAGGTCCGGAAGCCGTTTTCGAGCTCGAGCACATGGGTCTGCCGTTCTCCCGTACCGAACAGGGTCGCATCTATCAGCGTCCGTTCGGTGGCCAGTCGAAAGACTTCGGCAAGGGTGGTCAGGCTGCACGTACCTGTGCTGCTGCCGACCGAACCGGTCACGCACTGCTGCACACCCTGTATCAGGCCAACCTGAAGGCAGGCACTGTATTCCTCAACGAATACTACGCAGTCGATCTGGTCAAGAACCAGGATGGCGCTTTCGTCGGCATCATCGCCATCTGCATCGAAACTGGTGAAACCTCCTACATTCGCTCCAACGCGACTGTACTGGCTACCGGTGGTGCCGGTCGCATCTACTCCTCCACCACCAACGCTCTGATCAATACCGGTGACGGTGTGGGCATGGCGCTGCGTGCCGGTGTGCCGGTTCAGGACATCGAGATGTGGCAGTTCCACCCGACCGGTATTGCCGGTGCAGGTGTACTGGTAACAGAGGGTTGCCGTGGTGAAGGTGGATACCTGATCAACAAGCACGGCGAGCGTTTCATGGAGCGTTATGCGCCCAACGCCAAGGATCTTGCGGGTCGTGACGTTGTTGCCCGTTCCATGGTCAAGGAAATCATTGCCGGTAACGGCTGTGGTCCTGATGGCGATCACGTCATGCTCAAACTTGATCACCTGGGTGAAGAAGTGCTGCACAGCCGTCTGCCAGGGATCATGGAATTGTCCAAGACCTTCGCGCACGTCGATCCAGCCGTTGCTCCGATCCCGGTTGTTCCAACCTGCCACTACATGATGGGCGGCGTTGCCACCAACATTCATGGTCAGGCGATCACTCAGGACGCTGCCGGCGTCGATCAGATCATTCCAGGTCTGTTCGCTGTGGGTGAAGTGGCTTGCGTATCGGTCCACGGTGCCAACCGTCTGGGTGGCAACTCGTTGCTCGACCTGGTGGTGTTCGGTCGTGCTGCCGGTCTGCACCTTGAACAGGCTCTTAACGAAGGCGTTGATTACCGTCGCGCTTCGGAAACTGACATCGATGCCGCTCTGGCGCGTCTCAGTGGCCTGAACAACCGTACAGAAGGCGAAGATGTCGCTTCCCTGCGTAAAGAGCTGCAGAGCTGCATGCAGAACTACTTCGGTGTATTCCGTACCGGCGAATACATGCAGAAAGGTATTGCTCAGCTGGCGGGCCTTCGTGAGCGCATCGCCAACGTCAAGATCAACGATAAGAGCCAGGCGTTCAACACGGCTCGTATCGAAGCGCTTGAATTGCAAAACCTGCTGGAAGTCGCTGAAGCTACCGCGATTGCCGCAGAACATCGTAAAGAGTCCCGCGGCGCTCACGCCCGTGAAGACTTTGAAGATCGCGACGACGAAAACTGGCTGTGCCACACCCTGTACTTCCCGGGTGATAAGCGCGTGACCAAACGTGCCGTGAACTTCTCGCCAAAAACTGTTCCGACTTTTGAACCTAAGATTCGGACTTATTAAGGGTGACCGATATGTTGCAAGTCAGTGTTTATCGCTACAACCCTGATCAGGACGCCGCGCCGTTCATGCAGGAGTTTCAGGTCAATACAGACGGCAAGGACATCATGGTCCTGGACGTGCTGGCCCTGATCAAGGAACAGGATGAAGGTTTCTCCTACCGTCGTTCGTGCCGCGAAGGTGTTTGCGGCTCCGACGGTATGAATATCAATGGCAAGAACGGCCTGGCGTGCATCACGCCGCTGTCGGCCGTGGTCAAGGGCAACAAGCTGGTCGTGCGTCCACTGCCTGGTTTGCCTGTGATACGTGACCTGGTTGTTGATATGAGCATCTTCTACAAGCAGTACGAGAAGGTTAAGCCATATCTGTTGAACGATACTCCGGCTCCGGCCATCGAACGTCTTCAGACTCCTGAAGAGCGTGAGAAGCTGGATGGTCTGTACGAGTGCATTCTGTGCGCTTGCTGCTCGACTTCCTGCCCGTCTTTCTGGTGGAACCCGGACAAGTTCCTCGGTCCAGCTGCACTGCTGCAAGCCTATCGTTTCCTGGCTGACAGCCGTGACAACAAGACCGCCGAGCGTCTGGCTTCGCTGGATGACCCGTTTAGCGTATTCCGCTGCCGCGGGATCATGAACTGCGTCAACGTTTGTCCGAAGGGCCTTAACCCAACCAAGGCTATCGGTCACGTGCGCAACATGCTTCTGCAAAACGGCGTCTGATTTGACTGTTACATCGTAATGCCGTAATACCCGTAACCGCTGCGGCGCAGGCTTCAACCGGCGCCGTAGTTTTAACCTGAGCAGCAGCGAGTAATGCTGCGGCTCTTATTTTGAAGAAATAAGACCAGCAGGGGCATCCGGGCTGGTACCCGGACTATCTGCGTGATCCTAAGTGGCTTGATACAGTCGCTGCACATGACTATCTCAGGTTTGCTGTGGTGTCTTCGCCGGTGGTGTCCCCTTACCGAGGGTGACCAAGCATGCAAGAAAGCGTGATGCAGCGCATGTGGAACAGTGCCCACCTTTCCGGTGGTAACGCTGCCTATGTGGAAGAGCTCTATGAGCTCTACCTGCACGACCCTAACGCTGTGCCAGAGGAATGGCGCACCTACTTTCAGAAGTTGCCCGCTGACGGCAACTCTGCCACCGATGTATCGCACTCGACGATTCGCGATCATTTCGTGTTGCTGGCGAAAAACCAGCGCCGCGCCCAACCGGTATCCGCCGGAAGCGTGAGCAGCGAGCATGAAAAGAAGCAGGTCGAAGTATTGCGGCTCATCCAGGCTTACCGTATGCGCGGCCATCAGGCAGCCCAGCTCGACCCGCTGGGGCTGTGGCAACGTACGGCGCCAGCTGACCTGTCGATCAATCACTACGGGTTGACCAACGCTGACCTGGATACCACTTTCCGTGCCGGTGACTTGTTCATTGGCAAAGAGGAAGCGAGCCTACGCGAAATCCAGGACGCCCTACATAAGACATATTGCCGCACCATTGGCGCCGAATTCACTCATATCGTGGATTCCGAGCAGCGCAACTGGTTCATGCAGCGTCTTGAAAGTGTTCGTGGCCGTCCTGCGTTCTCTGCCGAAATCCAGAGCCATTTGCTCGAGCGCGTTACCGCGGCAGAGGGTCTTGAGAAATATCTGGGCACCAAATACCCAGGCACCAAGCGCTTCGGTCTGGAAGGTGGTGAAAGCCTGATTCCGATGCTGGACGAACTGATCCAGCGTTCCGGTTCGTACGGTACCAAGGAAATCGTTATCGGCATGGCCCACCGGGGCCGTCTGAACGTGCTGGTCAACACCTTCGGCAAGAACCCGCGCGAGCTGTTCGACGAGTTTGAAGGCAAGAAAAAAGTCGAGCTGGGTTCCGGTGACGTTAAATACCACCAGGGCTTCTCCTCGAACGTGATGACCACTGGCGGCGAAGTTCACCTCGCCATGGCGTTCAACCCGTCTCACCTGGAGATCGTTTCTCCGGTGGTCGAAGGTTCGGTTCGCGCTCGTCAGGATCGTCGTAACGATCCAAACGGTGACAAGGTTCTGCCAATTTCCCTCCACGGTGATGCTGCTTTCGCAGGGCAAGGCGTGGTTATGGAAACCTTCCAGATGTCGCAGACTCGCGGCTTCAAGACGGGCGGCACGATCCACATCGTCATCAACAACCAGGTAGGTTTCACCATCAGCAACCCGCTGGACTCGCGCTCTACCGAGTACGCCACCGACGTTGCCAAGATGATTCAGGCACCGATTCTCCATGTAAATGGCGATGACCCTGAAGCCGTTGTATTCGTGACCCAGCTTGCCATCGACTACCGCATGCAGTTCAAGCGTGACGTGGTTATCGATCTGGTCTGCTACCGTCGTCGCGGCCACAACGAAGCGGATGAACCAAGTGGCACCCAGCCTCTGATGTACCAGCAGATCACCAAGCAGCGCACCACGCGTGAGCTGTATGCCGAAAGCCTGATCAAGGCCGGCGTTCTGGACGAGGCTCGTGTACAGGCCAAGATCGACGACTACCGCAACGCGCTGGACAACGGTCTGCATGTTGTGAAAAGTCTGGTCAAAGAGCCAAACAAAGAGCTGTTCGTGGACTGGCGTCCGTATCTGGGCCATGCCTGGACTGCACGTCATGACACCCGCTTTGACCTCAAGACCCTGCAGGAACTGTCGGCCAAGCTGATGGAACTGCCAGAAGGTTTCGTGGTTCAGCGTCAAGTGCAGAAGATCTACGAAGACCGTCAGAAGATGCAAGCCGGTGGCCTGCCGATCAACTGGGGTTACGCCGAAACCATGGCTTACGCGACTCTGGCGTTCGAAGGTCACCCGATTCGCATGACGGGTCAGGACATCGGCCGCGGTACGTTCTCGCACCGTCACGCTGTGCTGCACAACCAGAAAGACGCCGGTACCTACATTCCGCTGCAGAATCTGTATGCCGGTCAGCCACGTTTCGATCTGTATGACTCCTTCCTTTCGGAAGAAGCCGTACTGGCCTTCGAATACGGCTACTCGACGACTCAGCCAGATGCGCTGGTTATCTGGGAAGCCCAGTTCGGCGACTTCGCCAACGGTGCGCAAGTGGTTATCGACCAGTTCATCACCAGCGGTGAGCACAAGTGGGGTCGTCTGTGCGGTCTGACCATGCTGTTGCCTCACGGTTATGAAGGGCAGGGGCCGGAGCACTCGTCGGCACGTCTTGAGCGTTATCTGCAAGGTTGTGCCGAGCACAACATTCAGGTGTGTGTACCGACTACGCCAGCGCAGATCTACCACTTGCTGCGTCGTCAGGTCATCCGTCCGCTGCGCAAGCCGCTGATCGTGCTGACACCGAAGTCGTTGCTGCGTCACAAGCTGGCTGTTTCTACCCTGGAAGATCTCGCCGAAGGTTCGTTCCAGACTGTCATCCCGGAAATCGATACCCTCGATGCCGCCAAGGTGACGCGTCTGGTGCTGTGCGGCGGCAAGGTTTACTACGACCTGCTGGAAAAACGCCGTGCCGAAGGCCGTGAAGATATCGCCATTGTGCGTATCGAGCAGCTGTACCCGTTCCCGGAAGACGACCTGATGGAGGCGATTGCGCCTTACACCAATCTGCAGAATGTAGTGTGGTGCCAGGAAGAGCCGATGAACCAGGGTGCCTGGTACAGCAGCCAGCATCACCTGCGTCGCAGCGTTGGCAATCACAACCGCAACCTCGTCCTCGAGTATGCGGGTCGTGACGCCTCTGCAGCGCCTGCATGTGGTTACGCTTCGATGCACGCCGAGCAGCAGGAAAAACTGCTGCAAGATGCCTTCACTGTTTAACGCCTTCGCGCATTAGAAACCGAATTAAGGAATTACAGATAATGGCTATCGAGATCAAAGCCCCCTCTTTCCCGGAATCAGTTGCCGACGGCACCATTTCCAAGTGGCACAAACAACCGGGCGAGGCGGTAAAACGTGACGAGCTGCTGGTCGACATCGAGACTGACAAGGTTGTCCTCGAAGTACTGGCTGAGGCTGACGGCGTACTGGCATCGATCGTGAAAGGCGAGGGCGAAATCGTCCTCTCCAACGAACTGATCGCGACGCTGGATGGTGGTGCTACCGCTTCTGCCGCTCCGGCTGCCGCAGCCGCACCTGCTGCTGCCCCGGCTCAAGCGGCTGCTCCGGCGACCGCTCCAGCTGCTGCTCCAGCCGCTGCCGGCGACGAAGATTCGGTTGCTGCCCCTGCTGCTCGCAAACTGGCTGAAGAAAACGGCATCAACCTGGCCAGCGTCAAAGGCACTGGTAAAGATGGCCGCGTCACCAAGGAAGACGTGGTGGCTGCTGTCGAAGCGAAGAAATCCGCGCCTGCTGCTGCACCGGCCGCCAAGCCAGCCGCTGCCGCTGCTCCAGTCGTCGCTGCTGGCGACCGCACCGAGAAGCGCGTACCGATGACTCGTGTACGTGCCACCGTTGCCAAGCGTCTGGTTGAAGCTCAATCGAACATGGCGATGCTGACCACGTTCAACGAAGTCGACATGACCGAAGTCATGGCGCTGCGTTCGAAGTACAAGGACCTGTTCGAGAAGTCCAACAACGGCGTACGTCTGGGCTTCATGTCGTTCTTCGTCAAGGCTACTACCGAAGCGCTGAAACGCTTCCCGGCAGTCAACGCATCGATCGACGGTTCCGACATCGTTTATCACGGCTATGCCGACGTCGGTGTTGCTGTGTCCAGCGACCGTGGTCTGGTAGTTCCGGTTCTGCGTAACGCAGAGCAGATGAGCCTGGCTGAAATCGAAGGTGGCATCGCTACCTTCGGCAAGAAAGCCCGTGACGGCAAACTGTCCATCGACGAAATGACTGGCGGTACCTTCACCATCACCAACGGTGGTACTTTCGGTTCGATGATGTCGACACCAATCGTTAACCCGCCGCAAGCGGCCATCCTGGGCATGCACAACATTATCCAGCGCCCGATGGCGGTCAATGGTCAGGTTGTGATCCGCCCGATGATGTACCTGGCTCTGTCCTACGATCACCGTTTGATCGATGGTAAAGAAGCCGTGACGTTCCTGGTGACCATCAAGAACCTGCTGGAAGACCCGGCTCGTCTGCTGCTGGATATCTGATGAGGCAGCCCCGAGCTGCAAGCCGCAAGCTGCAAGAGAAAAGCAGCGTGGGCTGGAGCTCGGGTTTTGCAAATTACATCTAATGAACAGGTTGCAACGCACGTCTGTAATACATCACAGGCCAGCTTGCAGCTTGTAGCTTAAAGCTCGCAGCTAAAGAGGAACTCTTTGTTATGTCCCAGAAATTCGACGTGGTAGTGATTGGCGCAGGCCCTGGCGGTTATGTTGCCGCCATCAAGGCTGCGCAACTTGGTCTCAAGACTGCCTGCATCGAGAAGTATCAGGACAAGGAGGGCAAGCTGGCCCTCGGCGGTACTTGCCTGAACGTGGGCTGCATTCCGTCCAAGGCGCTGCTGGACAGCTCCTGGAAATTTTATGAAGCCAAAAATGGCTTCTCGATCCATGGTATCTCGACTTCTGAAGTCAGCATGGACGTACCGGCCATGGTCGGTCGCAAAGCCAACATCGTCAAAGGCCTGACCGGCGGCGTTGCCAGCCTGTTCAAAGCCAATGGCGTGACCACTCTGCAAGGCCACGGCAAACTGCTGGCCGGCAAGAAAGTCGAGCTGACGGCTGCTGATGGCACTGTTGAAATCATCGAAGCTGACCATGTAATCCTGGCTTCCGGTTCGCGTCCGATTGACATTCCACCGGCTCCGGTCGATCAGAAAGTCATCGTTGATTCGACTGGCGCTCTGGAATTCCAGCAGGTTCCACAACGTCTGGGCGTGATCGGCGCTGGCGTGATCGGCCTGGAACTGGGTTCGGTATGGGCTCGTCTGGGTGCTCAGGTTACTGTTCTGGAAGCGCTGGATAAATTCATTCCTGCTGCTGACGAGGCTGTTTCCAAAGAAGCCCTGAAAACCTTCACCAAGCAAGGTCTTGACATCAAGCTCGGCGCTCGCGTGACCGGTTCCAAGGTCAACGGCGAAGAAGTTGTGGTCAGCTACACCGACGCCGCCGGCGAGCAGTCGATCACCTTCGACCGCCTGATCGTAGCCGTTGGTCGTCGTCCTGTGACAACTGATCTGCTGGCCTCCGACAGCGGTGTGGACTTGGATGAGCGCGGTTTCATCTACGTTGATGACTACTGCACCACCAGCGTTCCTGGCGTTTACGCCATCGGCGACGTGGTTCGTGGTCTGATGCTGGCCCACAAGGCTTCTGAAGAAGGCATCATGGTTGTCGAGCGCATCAAGGGCCACAAGGCTCAGATGAACTACAATCTGATTCCTTCGGTTATCTACACCCACCCGGAAATCGCGTGGGTTGGTAAAACCGAGCAGACCTTGAAGACTGAAGGCGTTGAAGTTAACGTCGGCACTTTCCCGTTCGCAGCCAGCGGCCGTGCCATGGCAGCCAACGACACGGGCGGCTTCGTCAAGATCATTGCCGATGCCAAGACTGACCGTGTTCTGGGTGTTCACGTTATTGGTCCTAGCGCTGCCGAGCTGGTACAGCAGGGCGCGATCGCGATGGAATTCGGCAGCAGTGCCGAAGATATCGGCATGATGGTCTTCTCCCATCCGACGCTTTCCGAAGCATTGCATGAAGCTGCTCTGGCCGTGAATGGCGGTGCCATCCACATCCAGAACCGCAAAAAGCGTTAAGACAACAAGAGAAACCACGACGGACTGCCCGTCGTGAGCCTTGCGAGCAAGACTCACCGCGGAATGTCCGCCGGACTCGACCTCCGGACTCTTCCTGAAGGGATTGCCCGGGGTATCGGTCACAGGTGGTGCGGCACGCCAGACGTGCAGCACCGAATGCGCAGTACCTAACGAAGACGGTAATAAGCATGAATCTTCACGAGTATCAGGGTAAGCAGCTGTTCGCTGAGTACGGTCTGCCAGTATCCAAAGGCTACGCAGTAGACACCCCGGAAGCAGCAGCAGAAGCTTGCGATAAGATTGGCGGGACTGAGTGGGTCGTCAAAGCCC
Organism: Pseudomonas folii; assembly: GCF_014357575.1. Classification (GTDB taxonomy): domain Bacteria; phylum Pseudomonadota; class Gammaproteobacteria; order Pseudomonadales; family Pseudomonadaceae; genus Aquipseudomonas; species Aquipseudomonas folii. The sequence goes on from NZ_JACONW010000142.1 coordinate 11,293, forward strand.
AGGTTCACGCTGGTGGTCGCGGTAAAGCGGGCGGCGTAAAGCTGGTTCGCAGCAAAGAAGACGCTGCAGCGTTCGCCCAGCAATGGTTGGGCAAGCGTCTGGTAACTTACCAGACTGACGCTAACGGTCAGCCAGTGACCAAGATCCTGGTTGAGTCCTGCACCGACATCGCTAAAGAGCTGTATCTCGGCGCTGTAGTGGATCGTTCCAGCCGTCGTATCGTGTTCATGGCTTCCACCGAAGGTGGCGTGGACATCGAGAAGATCGCTCACGACACTCCTGAGAAAATCCTCAAGGCCACGATCGATCCACTGGTTGGCGCTCAGCCATTCCAGGGTCGCGATCTGGCATTCCAGTTGGGTCTGGAAGGCAAGCAGGTTTCCCAGTTCGCCAAGATCTTCACCGGTCTGGCCAAGCTGTTCCAGGACCACGACCTGGCCCTGCTGGAAGTGAACCCGCTGGTTATCAAGGCTGACGGCGATCTGCACTGCCTCGACGCCAAGATCAACATCGACGCCAACGCCATGTACCGTCAGCCCAAGCTGAAGGCTTTCCACGATCCGTCGCAAGACGATCCGCGCGAAGCTCACGCTGCCAAGTTCGAACTGAACTACGTAGCGCTGGAAGGTAACATCGGCTGCATGGTCAACGGTGCTGGCCTGGCCATGGGTACCATGGACATCGTCAACCTGCATGGCGGCAAGCCAGCCAACTTCCTCGACGTAGGCGGTGGTGCAACCAAGGAACGCGTTACCGAAGCGTTCAAGATCATTCTGTCCGACACCAACGTCGCTGCAGTTCTGGTCAACATCTTCGGCGGCATCGTTCGTTGCGACATGATTGCCGAAGGCATCATCGGTGCAGTGAAAGAAGTCGGCGTTAAAATCCCGGTTGTTGTTCGCCTTGAGGGTAACAACGCTGAACTGGGCGCTAAAGTACTGGCAGAAAGCGGTTTGAACATCATCGCGGCTACCAGCCTGACCGACGCTGCTCAACAAGTTGTCAAAGCTGCGGAGGGCAAGTAATGAGCGTCCTGATCAATAAAGACACCAAAGTAATCTGCCAGGGCTTCACCGGTTCGCAGGGTACTTTCCACTCCGAACAAGCCATTGCCTACGGCACCAAAATGGTTGGCGGCGTGACTCCAGGCAAAGGTGGCACCACTCACCTGAACCTGCCAGTGTTCAACACTGTGCAAGAAGCAGTCGATAAAACCGGCGCAACCGCTTCGGTCATCTACGTTCCAGCACCGTTCTGCAAGGACTCCATCCTTGAAGCAGCGTTCGGCGGCATCAAGCTGATCGTCTGCATCACCGAAGGCATCCCGACCATCGACATGCTGGAAGCCAAGGTCAAGTGTGACGAGCTGGGTGTGGTCCTGATCGGTCCTAACTGCCCAGGCGTTATCACTCCGGGCGAGTGCAAGATCGGCATCATGCCAGGTCACATTCACTTGCCAGGCAAAGTAGGCATCGTGTCGCGTTCCGGCACCCTGACTTACGAAGCTGTGAAGCAGACCACTGACGCCGGTTTCGGTCAGTCGACTTGCGTTGGTATCGGTGGTGACCCGATCCCGGGCTCCAACTTCATCGACATCCTGAAATTGTTCCAGGAAGACCCGAAGACCGAAGCGATCGTGATGATCGGTGAGATCGGCGGTTCAGCTGAAGAAGAAGCGGCTGCCTACATCAAGGCACACGTGACCAAGCCGGTTGTTTCCTACATCGCTGGTGTGACTGCTCCTCCGGGCAAGCGCATGGGCCATGCTGGCGCAATCATCTCTGGCGGCAAAGGCACTGCAGACGAGAAATTCGCTGCGCTGCAAGACGCAGGCGTGAAAACCGTGCGTTCGCTGGCAGACATCGGCAAGGCTTTGGCTGAGCTGACGGGTTGGGAAGTCAAAAAATAAGCGAATGCTTATTTGATTGACCGACTTAACAAAGGCCACCTTCGGGTGGCCTTTGTGCGTTATGGAGGGGGCGAACATAGTCCCGGGCGGTTGCGTACATATCCGTTGCTGCGTTATGGCTGATATTGGTTGCGCTTTTACAGCGCGTCACTTTTGATGGATCCGGAAGCCGGCCC
>NZ_JACONW010000143.1 GCF_014357575.1 Pseudomonas folii
AGACCGCATTCTTTGCTCCAACAGGGTGTGGGCTCAGGCTCAATCCCCGCGAATGTACTGCTCCAGCTGTTTGATCAGGCTGGCTTGCTCGGCGATGGCCTCTTTGACGAGGTCACCGATGGACAACAGTCCCAGCAATTCCCCGTTTTCCACGACTGGCAAGTGGCGCAGATGGCTGTCGGTCATGATGCCCATGCAGGCTTCGACGCTCTGCTGGGAGTCGACAGTGATGACTTTGCTGCTCATGATCGCGCTGACCGGGGTGCCCACCGAGGAGCGGCCCTGAAGGACCATCTTGCGGGCATAGTCCCGCTCGCTGACCACACCTACCAGCTTGCCGTTGTCCACCACGGGCAGTGCGCCGATGTTTTTCTCGGCCATGAGCCTGAGAGCATCGAGCACCATCTGGTGGGGGGAGATGGTGTGGACCTTCTGATTGGAAGACGCCTTGAGCTTGAGCAGTTGTGCAACGGTTTTCATTTGTTGTTCTCCCGTAACGACCCGAGGCGGCGTAGGGCGGCCTGACAGTCTGCCAACAGCATCGTAGACCGCGCCCCACAGAGCAAGCTGCAAAACCGCATCAAGGCATTAGAAAAACGCTATTTGTGCAGGATCGCGTGCTGGATGTCGTGCAGCGGCATGATGCGTTGCGCGGCATTCAGTTTGATCGCTTCCTTTGGCATGCCGAATACCACGCAGGTTGCCTCATCCTGGGCAACTGTGGCGCTACCAGCATCCAGCATTTCCTTCAGCCCGCGAGCGCCATCATCGCCCATGCCGGTCATGATGATGCCGGTGGCGTTCTTGCCAGCGAATCTGGCGACCGAGCGAAACAGCACGTCCACCGACGGGCGATGCCGGTTTACCAGAGGGCCGTCCACCACCTGTACGTGATAGAACGCGCCGCTGCGGGTGACCATCATGTGTTTGCCGCCAGGTGCGATGAGGGCGAGACCAGGCAGGATGCGGTCGTTGTTCTTTGCCTCGCGTACTTCAATCTGGCTGAGACCGTTAAGCCGCTCGGCAAAGGACGCGGTAAATTTCTCCGGCATGTGCTGCACGATAACGATGCCCGGACACACCCGAGGCAGGGCGGTCAGCACCGCTTCCAGGGCCTGAGTGCCACCGGTGGATGTGCCCAGCGCGACAATGCGTTCGGTGGTCTGGGCCATGGCGTGGCCCTGCGCGGCCGGCAGAATTGCATCGGCGCTCAAGCGTGTCGCAGGTGTCAGCACCGGCGCTGCTGCGCGTCGGCCGAGGTTTTTGACATTGGCGTTGGCGGCGGCGCGAATCGCACCGATCAGTTCCGCGGCCGACTCCAGCAAAAAGTTCTTCAGGCCCGTGGTGGGTTTGGTGATGACCTCCACGGCACCCGCTGACATTGCCTGCAGGCTGGTTTCTGCGCCTTTTTGGGTGAGCGATGAGCAGATCACCACCGGAGTAGGGCGCTCGCTCATGATTTTCTTCAGGAAGGTAATGCCATCCATGCGAGGCATTTCCACGTCCAGCACGATCACGTCCGGCCATTCTTTGGCCAGTTTTTCCATGGCGAAGATCGGATCAGACGCTGCCCCCATCACATGGATGTCAGGCGTGTCGTTGAGGATGGCCAGCAGAACTTGACGAACTACCGCCGAATCATCGACTAGCAGTACGTTTATTTTTTTCGTGGCCATGTTCCGTGGTTGTCCTTATTGGTTTGTGTCTGACCCAGACATGTCCGTTGCAAAGGTCGAAAATGACATTGCGGTAGCCTGTGCTGCCCATGTCCTGTGCAATCAGGTCAAGGTCGTGGCTATCGGCAAGCTCCAGTGCCGCCCGGACGTTCATCCGCGCAACATCGCTGTAATGCACGCCACGTTTGTGGTGGGGGAACATTTCGCCACCCCCGAACAACTTGAGTTGATAGTCTTCCGGCGCGGTGCGGTGTGCTTTGGCGTGTTCGAGGAACATCTCGATCGCTTCGTCACCGTATTTGCCATTCAGCCCGCCGCATCGGTGGGTCCGGGTTGGCAGCATGAAGTGGCACATGGCGCCAATCTTGCGCACCGGATGCCAGAAAGTGATGCCAACGCAGGACCCGAGGATCGTGCGTATGCGGGTAGGATTTGTCGCGAAGTGAAAGTCACCCGGCGCCAGAAAGACTTCATCAACGGTGGTATTCATGGCTTGCGATAGATCGAGGGTGCTACCAGTTTCAATGCATCGCTGACGCCGTTGAGGCTTTCAGAGTGGCTGACAATGAAATACCCACCGGACTTGAGGCGCGGGAGCAGACGGGCAACAACCTTGATCTTTGTCTCCTGGTCAAAATAAATCATTACGTTACGTAGAAAGATCACGTCGAACTCGCCGAGTTCCGGCAGAGCCTCATTTAGATTGACCTGAATAAAGTTGACCCGGTTGCGCAACCCCCGGTCCACCAGAAACGTGCCGTGCTGATTGCCAATGCCCTTGAGGCAGTACTTGTGCAGCAAGGGCTGGGGCAGGTTGGTGGCGCGCTCCATGGGGTAATGTCCGGCACGGGCCTTGGCAAGCACCTGGCTGCTGATATCCGAGCCGATGATTTCCCACGGCGTAGTGCCGAGGCTTTCGGCCAGGGTCATCGCCAGGCTGTACGGTTCTTCGCCCGAAGAGCTCGCGGCACTCCACACTCGAAAAGTCTTGCCCGGTGTTGCTTTGGGCAATACCTGCTGGCGGAGAAAATCAAAGTGCTTGGGCTCGCGGAAGAAGTAAGTTTCATTGGTGGTGAGCAAATCCAGCGCAACCTGTAGTTCGTCGCTGCGCTGGCCGCTCATGATCAGCTTGAAGTATTCGCCATAGCTTTCCAGCTCATAGTGCTTGAGGCGCTTGAACAGGCGACCCGCCACCAGCGCTTTTTTTGCGGGTGACAGGCTGATGCCCGCCGCCCCGTATAACCAGGACTGAAACTGGCTGAATTCCCTGTCGTTGAGCACTGTTCCGTTCACGATATCTGCCGTCCCGGGTCAGCGCTGTTCGGCGTCGATGGCCGGAATCTGATCAACCGCGGCCAGACTCGACATCTCGTCGATGGACAGCACTTGATCAACTTCCAGAACGATGACGAACTTGCCATCGACCTTGGCCATGCCGCTGATGAAATCGGCACGAATCTTTGCACCGAAGCTGGGTGGTGGTTCGATTTGCGAAGCGGGGATGTCCATCACCGCTGAAACCGTGTCCACCAGCAGGCCGATGTCCTGTGACTGTCCGTCCGCTGTGCTGGCTTCGATGATGACCACGCAACTGCGACGGGTAATCGTCGAGTTGGGGCGGCCAAAGCGCGCCGACAGGTCCACTACCGGGACCACCGCGCCGCGCAGGTTGATCACCCCGCGGACGAAGGCCGGCATCATCGGCACGACAGTAAGATTGCCGTACTCGATGATTTCTTTGATGCCAAGGATCCCGATGGCGAACATCTCGGTGCCGAGCATGAACGTCAGGTACTGCTCCTGTTCCTCAACGACCGTCACATTTTGTCGTGTCGTAGCGATTGCGCCCATGTCTGTCTCCTTCATGACAAGCGAGTGGGTGGATCCGCTCAGAATCGAGTGAATTCGGATTCATCCGGGGTGCTTGCCATGTTGTACGCAAACGACTTCTGCGGCGCTTGCGGAGCCGGGCGAGACGGCTTGCGGCTTGTAGTGCCTGAGGAGTTATCGAACTTCGCGGGCTGGTTGGCGGCTTTCGGCGCGGCGTCGAGGGTGAAGAAGCTCATGGCCTGCTGCAGTTGCTCAGCCTGACTGCTCATCTCTTCAGCAGTGGCAGCCAGTTCTTCGCTGCTCGATGCGTTTTGCTGAGTGACGGAGTTGAGCTGGGTCATTGCCGTGTTGATCTGCGCGACACCGGCTGCCTGTTCTTCGGACGCTGCGCTGATTTCCTGAACCAGATCCGAGGTCTTGTTGATCGACGGGACCATCTCATTGAGCAGGTTGCCAGCTTTCTCTGCCATGTCGACGCTGCTGGACGACAGTTCACCAATTTCCTGTGCTGCAACCTGGCTGCGTTCCGCGAGTTTGCGCACTTCAGCGGCAACTACGGCGAAGCCTTTGCCGTGCTCACCGGCACGCGCCGCTTCGATGGCCGCGTTGAGGGCCAGCAGGTTGGTTTGATAGGCGATGTCGTCAATGATGCTGATACGCTGGGCGATTTTCTTCATGGCCACAACGGTCTGCTGTACGGATTCGCCGCCGTCGGTGGCTTCCTTGGCAGCCTTGCTGGCCATGCCGTCGGTGACTTTGGCGTTCTCGGTGTTCTGATTGATGCTGGCGCTCATCTGTTCGATGGAGGCGCTGGTTTCTTCGACGCTGGCAGCTTGCTCGCTAGTGGCCTGGCTCATGGACTGAGCGGTTGCACTGACTTCTTCAGAGGCGCTGGCCAGGTTGTCGGCTGCGTTGCGCACTTCACCGATGATGTGCGAGAGCTTGCCAACCATGTTTTGCATAGCGTTGATCACCATGCCGGTTTCGTCTTTGGAACCCGGCTCGATGTGCACGTTGAGGTTGCCTTCGGCCAACTGTTCGGCAACGACCGCAGCTTCTTTCAACGGGCGGGAGATGACCCGCGAGATGAACAGCGCCAGACCCAGGCCGACAATCAGCGCCGAGATCAATACCGCAATGATCGAAATCCGCGCGGTTGCGTACAGTTCATTGCCCAGCACATTGGCTTTTTCAGCACCGGCGTCGTTAAATTCGACCATTTTCTGCAGGTCGGCCGTCACCAGGTCGAAAGTACGTTTCGACTCACCCCGCAACAGAGCACGTGCATCGGCTTCCGCACCCTGCATGGAAAGGGCCAGAACGTTTTTGCTGACGGTCAGATAAGCGGCCCAGTCAGACATCATCGTGTCGAAAAGCTGGCGTTCATCCGGCCCGGAAATGAGTTTTTCATAGACCGCCACCCGGCTCTCAAACTGCTTCCTCGCTTCCGCCGCTTCTTGCTCTGCGGTAGTTTTTTCCTGGGTGGATTCGGTGCTGATGTGACGGTTTTCCTTGAGACGGTAATTGGCCGCTTGAAAGCGCATGGCGGACGCCGCACGCATGGACGGCATCCAGTTATCGCGAATGTCGCTGGCAGTGTCATTTACCTGACCCAGCTGAATAATGGAAAACACGCCCATGACTGCGGTGAGGGCGAGCACCGTGAGAAATGACGCGATCAACTTCGTGGCGATCTTCAGATCGTAAAACCATTTCATCGGGTGTTACCTCCATGGAAATGCGGATGCATCAACGGGCAGTGGCTGGCGATTGGGCTGGATTAGCGGTGTAGCGTGTTTCAAGGTGTACGATTTGGCTGAGCAGGGCCGGTATGTCGAGAATCAGCGCGACGGCGCCACTGCCCAGAATGGTCGAGCCGCTGATGCCGCGCAGTGCGCCAAACAGCTTGCCCAATGGTTTGATCACGGTCTGGAATTCACCCAGCAGGTCGTCTACAACCAGCCCCGCCTTATGTTCGGCATAACGCACCACCACCACGTTCTGGCGGCGAGCGGCAGGGCCGTCGTGGTGAAAGTGGTCGCGCAGATACACCAGTGGCAGCACTTCACCACGCAGGTCCAGATAACCCTGTTCGCGACTGAGCTGGCGGTCGCTCTCGTTTAGCTCGATGCATTCCTGGACCATGTCCAACGGAATCACGTAAGTGGATTGACCTATCCCGACGAGGAAACCGTTGATGATTGCCAGCGTCAGCGGCAGACGAATGCGTATGACGGTGCCTTGCCCCGGTTTACTGTCCAGATCGACCGTGCCGCGCAGCAGGGTGATATTGCGCTTGACCACGTCCATGCCGACGCCGCGCCCTGACAGGTTGGTGACCGCCTGGGCGGTGGAGAAGCCCGGTTCGAAAATCAGGTTGTAGATTTCCTGATCGGTGAGGACTGCACCGGGGGCTATGAGGCCACGTTCCTGGGCTTTTTCCAGAATCCGGTCGCGATTCAGTCCCGCGCCATCGTCGGCAATTTCCAGCACGATGCTGCCGGAGTCATGGTAGGCATTGAGGTGCAGATGGCCCTTGGCAGGCTTGCCGGCAGCCAGGCGTGCCTCGGCGCTTTCAATGCCGTGATCCATTGAATTGCGCAGCAAATGCATGAGCGGGTCGCCGATTTTCTCGACGACGGTTTTATCCAGTTCAGTTTCGGCACCGCTGATGATCAGGTCGATGTCTTTGCCCAGTTCCTGGCTGACATCCCGCACAACACGGCGGAACCGATTGAACGTGTCACCAATGGGGATCATCCGCAGACGCAATGCCCCGTCGAGAATTTCCTCGACCAGCCCGGAAACAGTTGATGTGGACTCTTGCAGCGGGTCGTTGTCGCAAGTCCGGGCGAGCAGGGTAGCGCCCGCACTGGCAATCACCAGTTCACCGACCAGATTGATCAGTTCGTCCAGTTTGTCAGCGTTGACCCGGACGTAGCGGCCATCTTTGGCTTTGCTCTCGGCAGGCTTGTCGCTGGAAAGCTGCTTCTCGCTGGAGACGTTGGCCGGCACGCGTGGCACGGAGCGCTGGTCTTCCAGCAACTCGCCCATGGCAACCATGGCGGTGCCTTGCTCTGCGATGTCCGACGCCTGGGACATCAGTTCAGTGCCCAAGCGTTCCTGTTGACTTTCAGTCTCCGCTTTAGTGATTTCCACCAGACAGTCTTCGCGCACGAAATCAAAGACTTCGTTGATCGCGGCATGGGTCGCACTGGAATGGAAGTCGATTTCGAAGCCCAGATAGCAAGACTCTGCATCCCATGCCTCGAGCGCTGGCAAGTTGTCGGTCAGTGTCTGCACCGTGACGATCTCGCCCAGCGTGTTCAAGAAGCGCAGGAATGACAACGGGTCCATGCCATTGCGAAACACGTCGTGACCGAAGCGCAGGGAAATATGCCAAAGCACGGCACTGGCCTGTTCGGTGTTGAGTTCAGTATCCGGGATCACTTCCAGCTCATCGCTGCTGACGTTCGCGGGGGCCTGATAGGCTTGCAGGCGTTGACGCAGTTCGGCTTCGCGAGCGAGTGCAGGAGCTTGCAGTTGGCCGCCCTGGCTGGCGACTACATCAATCAGTTCGAGCATGTGATCGCCGGACTTCAGCAGCACCGCGATCAGGCCCGCATCGGCGGCAACACTGCCTTCGCGCAGTCGGTCCAGCACGTCTTCGACGATGTGCGTGAAGCTAACAATCGGGTCGAGTCCGAACAGGCCAGCCGAGCCTTTGATGGTGTGCGCTGCCCGGAAGATCGCGCCGATCGCGTCGGCATCGCCGGGTTCGCTTTCCAGTTGCAGCAACGACTCTTCCATCGCCTCCAACAGCTCGCGAGCCTCGACGATGAACGTTTGTAATGCCTGGTCGAGATTAATGCTCACGCTCAGTTCCCTTTGGTGATGTCAGCCGCAGCAGCCGGGGGAGTCGGTATTCAAACCGACGGTCCCAAGCCACTCAGTTGCAGGGTTTCCAGTACCGCATTGCTGTGGCCGGTCAGGGTCAGTGCCGTCCCGGCCTTCGCGGCCTCACGGGTGACCATGATCAACAGTTGCAAGCCTGCGCCGTCCATTTCGGTGATCTGCGACAGATCGATCTGCATCTGTGGCGTTGCGCCCAACCGTGGAAGCAACTGAGCGGACAAATCCGACGCGGTGTAAATCGTCAGCTCACCGTCGATGTTCACGTGTGCCGTGTCATTGAGAATTTCACATGCAAGCGGCATCGCAACCTCCCGGTATCAGGCATCAGTAGCAGGCAATCAGGGCAGAATCAGCTTGGAAACAGCGGCCAGCATCTGCGCTGGCTGGAACGGCTTGACCACCCAGGCTTTCGCGCCTGCTGCCTGGCCTTCCATCTTTTTCGATTCCTGAGACTCGGTGGTTAGCATGATGATCGGGGTGAACTTGTAGTTCGGCAGCTTCTTGACCTCTTTGACGAAAGTGATGCCGTCCATATTCGGCATGTTCACGTCGCTGATGATCAGGTGCACTTTCTGCCCGGTGAGCTTGCTCAGGGCGTCACGGCCATCGCTTGCTTCGATAACGTCATAACCTGCGCTTTTCAGGGCGATGCCGACCACTTGTCGAACGCTGCTGGAGTCGTCGACGACCAGTATGTTTTTAGCCATGAGGCTCTCCTAAAAAAAGGTTATTTCTTGTGAATTCTGTTGTCCGGCGCTGCTGCCGTGGTGTGTCTTGCGCTGCTCGTCGGTGGCGTAGGTCGCTTCCATGCGCGCGAGCCAGCTGCGTGCGTCAATATTCACGGGCTGATCCGGTGCCTGAGTCGCCTGCTGCAAATGGGCGTGCAGGTCGTCAATGTTGTCCCGCACATGAACCAGGATCTGGCTGACCCGATCCTGGAATTGCAGGCTGACCAGCACTTCAGTCATTTCGTCACGGATACCGAAGCTTTCCTGTTGAAGCATTTCGGCGGACTCGGCGAGGCGCTCGGTCACGCTCTTGAATCGCTCAAGTACTCGCTGAATAGTGTTTTCAGAGTTCACGACCGAGTTGCTGTCCTGGTCCGCGCCACTGGAAGCGGCCTGCACCAGTTGATTGATTGCGCTGTTGATGATGTCGACCTTTGCGGACATCTGCTGACCGGTTTCGCTGGACTTGCTCGACAGGCTGCGTACAGCGTCGGCGACCACCGCAAAACCGCGCCCGGCTTCGCCTGCACGCGCCGCTTCAATGGCAGCGTTAAGCGCCAGCAGGTTGGTTTGCGCGGCGATGGCCGCAACGTCGGCAGCCATCGTGCGCAACTCCCCCGTGTAGGCAGTAAGGTTGCGAACCTGAGCCAGGGTTTCATCACGGCTGGTCTGCGTGGCCTTGAGGGAATTGATGACCTGCACCAGATCACTGTCACTTTGTGCAAGCACTTGCAACGCACCATCGCCGCTCTGGCCGCCAAGATCGCCCGCCGCATGTTGCGACGCATGAACCGTTTCCTGCAGCCGTGAAGAGATACCTGTGAAGCGGCCGGTCAGAGCAACGATGGCGGTTTCAGTCTGCTCTCTCGAGCTTTCGACTTGCTTGGCCCAGATGGGCATCGCGCCCAGCAGAACTTCATTGATCTGTGTGCTGGATTGCAGCGATGCGCTGTCTGCAGCGAGTTGTTGATGCAAACCCGCAGCCTTGGCAATGGCCTGCAGTTTGCGATTCTGACTGGCTGCGGCGAACAACCCTGTGGCAACACCTACAGCCAGTACGCCAGCACTCAAACCCATGTTCAGCTGGGTGGAGGCCGACAGGAAAAGCGCGGCACAACCTGCAGCGGCAGGCACCAGCGGAAACCAGAGGAAGAGCATTGGGCGGCTTTGAGCAGGAGAACTACCGTTTTGGCTCTGCATCATGGTTCGATCCTTGAACTACTAAGTAAGGAGAAATTGCGAATACTGTGTTATCTGCAAACCCGACTGAGACTTTAGTCACATTAATGGCGTCAATCGTCAGTCGATTCGACAATGCCAGCTTCATTCGAGGGTGTGATGGCTTGAATGGGTGCTTTTGGGGGTGTCCACTGCCTGTCTTTGCTAGGGATTCCCCGATCGAGGGTCAGGAAAAAGCGTAGCAGTGCATTTTCAAAGCTGGAAATAATTTGTCTTGAATAGCCCGGACTTTTTTTATCCTCAGGGCAAATCAAGCCTATGGGCAGGGAAAATCATCGTTCAGGCAGCCTTGATGAGCGGTCCAGACACCGGCACCTTTGCGCGGTTATCCTCAAAGGCTTGAGTTTTCCAAGCCCGCCAAGGAGAAACAGCATGCAATATCGTCAATTCGGCCGAACGGGCCTCAGCGTTTCGCGGCTGTGTCTGGGGACCATGACTTTTGGTTTGCAGACCGATGCTCAGGTTTCACACCGGATCATCGATCACGCCACGGACGCCGGAGTGAATTTCATCGATACCGCAGATGTGTATCCACTCGGCGCGAAATTCGATGCGGTGGGTCGAACAGAGGAAGTGGTTGGCAGTTGGCTCAAAGGTAAACGCGACCGTTTCATCCTCGCCACCAAGGCCAGCGCTCCCATGGGACCTGCGGCCTGGAATCAGGGTAATTCACGCAAACACTTGCTGGACGCAATCGAAGCTTCGCTGAAACGATTGAACACTGATTACGTCGACCTCTATCAACTGCATATGGACGACCCGCTGACCCCGCTTGATGAGACCCTTGAAGCGCTGGACATCATCGTCAAGCATGGCAAGGCGCGGTACATCGGGGTATCGAACTTCCTCGCTTATCGAATGGCGAGGATGCTCGGCAGGGCGGATTACCTGAGGCTGACCCGTTTCGTTTCCATTCAGCCTCGCTACAACCTGTTGTTCCGGCAGATCGAGCGCGAGTTGTTGCCATTGGCGAAAGAAGAAGGACTGGCGGTCATCCCCTACAATCCGTTGGCAGGCGGTTTACTGACCGGCAAGCACGCACTGGAAAGCACGCCCAGCGATGGCCGCTTCACGGCGAGTGTCGGTGAGGCTGGGGAAATGTACCAACAGCGCTATTGGCATGAGCGCGAGTTCCAGAGTATCGAGCGGCTCAAGGCCTTGCTCAACGAGTCGGGCAAATCAATGACCACTACCTCCGTTGCATGGGTGTTGGCCAATCCTGTGATCACCTCGGCGATCATCGGCGCCAGTCGCCCGGAGCAACTGGATGACACTCTGGCCGCAGCGGATTTTGTGCTGGATGAGTCATTGAAGACGCAGCTTGATGACATTACTCATGAATATCGGTGGGGGGATGCTGCGCGGTAGGGATTAATTGAATAGTCGGCCTGCAGCTCACGGAGATTACGAGGCCCGCGATGACGGTCTGCCTGACACTCCGCCATCGCGGCCTCGCGCTGCTCGTGCGCTCCAGATTTTCATGTGCTGTGCGATCTAGCGATGTGTCAGGCAGATGCTGGACTTGTAGGAGTGAGCTTGCTCGCGATAGCGTCGGTTCAGGCGATAGATTCGTCGACCAATAAACCGAGTCGCGAGCAAGCTCACTCCTACAGGGTCCGTGTTTGCCGCGAGACAGCGCGGTGCCATGGACGCCGGGGCCGTTATCAGCGGCTCCCTTCAAACGGAGCGGCCCCACAACTCCATCACGTAGTCGACAAAACTGCGCAGTTTCGGCGAGCGGTAGCGGTCCTGGGCATACAGCAGGTGCATGGGGCGGCAAGGCAGTTGGTAATCAGGCAACAAAGCGATCAGATTGCCGTTTTCCAGATCATCCTGAACCAGCGCGTCGGGCATCATCGCGATGCCTGCTCCGCCTCGGGCAGCCTTGTGCAGCCCGGCGGAGGTATTCATGGTGATGGGGCCACTCACCGGGACCAATATTTCGCCTTCAGCCCCTGTTAGCCGCCAGTGTTTTTCGACTGAACTCCAGTCATCTCCGGCCGGGTAGGCAAACGCCAGGCAATCATGGTGTTGCAAATCCATCGGCTCGACGGGCGTGCCGCGACGCTGCAGATACGATGGTGCCGCGCAGAGGGTCAGGGTGTAATCCTGCAAGGGTCTGGCGATCAGGCTTGAGTTATGAATCTGGCCCAGACGAATCGCCGCATCGAACCCTTGCCCGATCAAATCCATGCGCTCGTTGCTCCACACGATATCCAGCTTGATTTGCGGGTAGCGGCGGATGAACTCGCTCAGCGCCGGGGCGAGGCTTTCCGAGCCGAATGTGAAAGGTGCGGTAATCCGCAATGTCCCCTGGGGAATGTCCTGAGACTGTGCAGCCAATTGCTCCGAATCGGCAACCAGCGCCAGAACATCGACACAACGCTGATAGTACGTAGCGCCAAACTCTGTCAGACCCTGGCGACGCGTCGTACGTTTGAGCAGGCTGACCCCCAGTCGCTGTTCCAGCCCCCTCAAGTGGTTGCCCACCATGGTGGTCGACATGCCGCATTCCAGTGCGGCAGCCGTCATGCTGCCGGTTTCCACCACTTTGACAAAAACCGACATCGCCTGAAGTAAATCCATTATCAAGCCTGACTTTAAAATTATTGAAGGGAATCGCCGTTTATCCAGCTCTGGTTGCTAACGATACTGGAAAAAACAACGCCTGAGATGGAGTTTCAAACATGACCGCCACTTGCCTGATGAGCACTTACCAACCTTTGGCACTCAGTTTCGCTCGCGGCCTTGGCACTCGCCTGTGGGATGAGGCTGGTCGCGAGTATCTCGATGCGGTGGCGGGAGTTGCAGTCACCAACGTTGGTCATTCGCACCCCCGGCTGGTGGCGGCGATCAGCGAACAGGCAGGCCTGCTGATGCACACCTCGAACCTGTACAGCATTCAATGGCAGCAGGAACTGGCCAGAAAGCTGACCGGACTGGCTGGCATGGACCGGGCGTTTTTCAATAACTCCGGCGCTGAAGCCAACGAGACTGCGTTGAAACTGGCCCGGTTGTATGCCTGGCACAAAGGCATTGAAAAGCCGCTGGTGGTGGTGATGGACAACGCGTTCCATGGGCGGACTCTGGGGACTCTGTCAGCCAGCGACGGGCCCGCTGTGCGGTTGGGTTTCAACTCGTTGCCGGGTGATTTCGTCAAAGTGCCATTTGGCGATTTGGCCGCTCTGGACAAGGTGTGCCAGACCTATGGCCATCGCATCACGGCGATGTTGCTGGAGCCGATTCAGGGCGAAAGCGGCGTGCAACTGGCTCCGCCGGGTTATTTGAGGGCCCTGCGTGAACTGTGCAGTCGGCGCGCCTGGTTGCTGATGCTGGATGAAATCCAAACCGGCATGGGCCGCACCGGGCAGTGGTTCGCCTTTCAGCATGAAGGCATCGTCCCGGACGTGATGACGTTGGCCAAAGGCCTGGGCAATGGCATCCCTATCGGCGCCTGCCTGGCGCGGGGTAAAGCGGCTGAGCTGTTCACGCCGGGCAGTCATGGCAGTACGTTTGGCGGCAACCCGCTGGCCTGTCGGGTTGGCTGCACAGTCGTGGACATTCTCAAGGAACAGCACCTGCTGGATAACGCCCGGTTGCAGGGCGAACGGTTGCTGGCCGGATTGCGTGCTGCCCTGAGTGAGCACCCGGATGTGCTGGAAATTCGTGGCAAGGGGTTGATGGTGGGCGTCGAACTGACCCGGCCATTGCCGAATCTGGCAGCGATTGCCGCGCACGAGCATGGCGTGCTGCTCAACGTCACACGTGGCAAGACGATCCGTCTGTTACCGCCATTGACCGTGAATGAGCAGGAGATTGATGCGATTGTGTTGGGGGTATGCAAGACGCTGGCGTCGTGTACCGGGTTGGGAGGGCAGAGTGTGCCAACGCAAACCGGGAAGAAGGCGATACATCCGCTGCAGGTTTGTTAGGAGCGGTTCCTGTGGCGCTATCTCGC